>CALFTQ010000085.1 GCA_937916135.1 uncultured Verrucomicrobiales bacterium | reverse complement strand
CCCTCCGCATCCCCGCACTTCTCCAGCCACGCCTTATCCAGCAGGTAAACGGCCTTTTCATCAGCAGTCTTTTCCAGCCAGGTGCGCTCCAGGTGGTAAAGCCCCTCCTCATCCCCGTGCTTCTCCAGCCATGCCTTATCCAGCTGATAAACGGCCGTTTCATCAGCGGTCTTTTCCAGCCAGCTACGCTCCAGACGATAAAGTGCCTCCTCATCCCCGCGTTTCTCCAGCCACGACTTATCCAGCTGGTAAACAGCTTGTTCATCAGCTAAACTGATCAGCCGTGCCCTGTCCAGATCATATAATTGCTGAGGCGTACCGTATTCCACCAGCCACTCGCGATGCGTTTCATACAGTATATCCGGTTTTATCTTCTGCAATACACCCGGAGAGGGGGGATCAAAAAATCGCAGTTCCTGCTTCCCTATACGTTCACGCACGGCGCTATGCGCAGGGCTATCATCATCTTTCCCCGCTATCTCATCCATCACCCGATTGATGGAAAAATGGTCATCCCATACCCATCTGGCAACCGCCTGGCGTGCACCCAGGAACTTAATGCAGCGAGGGTTCTGAATCACACACTCCTGCTCAGTATAAGAATCGTAACAAACAGCCCACTGGCAATCAATTAATTTGAGGGTTCCATCATTCGTCAGATACAGATTTTCCGGGCGTATGTCTCTGTGCAGTATTCCGGCTTGAAACAAGGCATCCGAAAGGCTCCCCAATTGGGCCACAAGATCGGCCTTATCAGCCTCACTCAGGCTCTGCTCATCCAGGACAGAACGCAAGTTTCTGCCCTCAAGAAACTCCATCGCGTAAAATTTGCACAATGGGTGGTCACAAAATAGCCCGGGAGCGGCAACATGAGACGGACAAAGCTCATACAGGAGCCTGGTGGCTTCGTACTCCTTGCGGGCAGAATCACCGATTCCGCCCCACTTAATAAACATGCGGGTTTCGCCATCGAATCCCTGGAAATAAATATAGCCGCCGCCGCCATACCTGTTCACCATAATCGGCCGGACTTCACGGAAACCGGCTGAGATCTGGAGCTGCCGGCATATCGCTTCTAATTTCAAGGGGCGCTGGTTATAGGGCAAATGCGGATCCCAGTGACGCACAAAGCGATAATGCTTCCTTCTCATCCACTGTATGAGAAGCTGCCAATACAAATCACAGCCGCTTAATCCGGAATCAACCTTCAGACTGCACTCCGGCTGATATATCTGCCACAAGGCATCAGCCTGCGCAGCCATAGCGTTGCTGATGCTCGGCTGATGCAGAACCGCATGATACACATACAAAAAGAAAGCATTCTCCCTATCCGCTTCCCAATAGCCGTTTATTCTAACTCTGCTTTTGAACAGAATATTCACCCACGCAGCATCGAAATAATGAAAATCCGCGTTCCACAGGTTCAGTTCGCACGGCCCCCCCCGCCACAGTCAAAGCAAAACTATGGCACCCGCCTTTTACCCTGGCCCCGGCATTCAGGATCGGCCCCCGCAGCCGGTGTTGATTACGGACTAGAACATCATACCGCGCCGGTTCTGCAGATGTCCGGATGACCACATAATCATCGCACTGTTCCAACGCTTGAAACACCGCTTCCGGACTTGCCCACCCACCGGCACCTGGCAAATCACGGGCCACGCGCTCCGGCACCCCCGATTCGGTACTCTCCAGCTCTTCAAAGCGTTGGTGGAACAATAAATACGATACCCGCTGGGTGTCCGGCTCGTTGTATGTTGCATATATCAGGGGTGCTCCATCCTTCTCGCCTGAAAAACGCCGCTCCAGATTCACCATGTTTACGTTGGCGAAAACAAATCCTGCGGGCGATTCGGTCCGGCCCGCCATCGGCGATTCATCCTGCACCAGCACCGCAGTCAACAGACCGGCCCCATACCGTGCCGCCCCATTACTTCTGCCTGCTTTTCTTTCTGCAAACAAACGCCGGTAGTTGCTCTCCCGCAGTCCATCTGTCCATTCAACCTCGTACAATCGACGCACGAGAAAATGACTCCCTATCTCCGCAAGGATTTCCTCTCTCTTTTCTGCCGCTCCCGGAAAAATAAGTACTATATGAAGCATTTTCCTCTATTCAATACAATTTGCAACAGAAAACACCCTGAGAGATTATAGGGAAACCTGCCCCTGCGGCAGCGAACGCCCACCACCTCTTCTGCATACACCAGAAGAGCAGTCCATTTATATCATCCACCATCCTGTGGTGTCAACCTATTTTTTTGCAATGAAATCAGAAACGGAAATATATGAAAGGGTTATAAGTAGAGGCTGCTATGCTGGCCGCCGACACCACAAACAACACCAGCAGCCAGATATTGACCAGACTATAGCTCTTCTTGTACCGCGGAGAAAGCGTGAGGATTCCACGGAACAACGGCACTGCGCACAACACCGCCACTGCAAATGCCAGCAGCTCCATACCTCCCACATAGTACTCCAAATCGTAAGTTATGCGGTGCTCGCTCACGCAGCCGAACATATTCTTGATATATGCCCACGCATAGCTCATATTGAAACGT
>CALFTQ010000084.1 GCA_937916135.1 uncultured Verrucomicrobiales bacterium | reverse complement strand
CACCGTTATTTCGGGACTGAAGTCCCGTGCCCCGACAACGACAAATTAAAGTTCTGTGGCGATTTCCCCCAAATTGGCCATATCATCGTTTTTTCCACTCTTTGCGCTTTTCAAGTGGGAATGAATGTGCTAGACTCTGCGGCGCAGCCGCAGTATGTGGCGGCAAGGAACATTTTTTGTTATGAGTGACCCGAGCAAATTCCGCAATCTGGCGATTATCGCGCACGTAGACCATGGTAAGACCACGCTGGTGGACCAGCTTCTCAAAGCCGGCGGCACTTACCGCGAAAACCAGGAGGTGCAGGACCGCGCCATGGATTCCATGGACCTGGAGCGCGAGAAGGGTATCACCATCAAGGCGAAGAATACGTCCATCCACTGGAATGGATACACCATCAACATCGTAGACACCCCCGGGCACGCAGATTTCGGCGCCGAAGTGGAGCGCGTGATGAAGATGGTGGATGGCGTGATTCTGGTGGTGGATGCCTACGAAGGGCCGCAGGCGCAGACGCGTTTTGTGCTGCGCAAGGCGCTGGAGGAGGGGCTCTTACCCATCGTGGTCATCAACAAGATTGACCGTCCGCACGCAGACCCGATGAAGGTGCACGACCAGGTGCTGGAGCTGCTGCTCGACCTGAATGCCACGGAGGAGCAGTTCGAGGCTCCCTTCGTGTACGGCTCGGCCCGCGACGGCTATTTCATGAACAGCCCGGAGGGCGAGGCGCCGGTGGATTGCACCCCGCTGCTGCACCAGATTGTGAAGCACATCCCCGCCCCGCAGGATGCCGACCCGGACAAGCCCTTCAAGATGCTCATCTCCAATATCGACTGGGATGACTACGTGGGCCGCGTGGCCGTGGGCCGCATCACCAGCGGGCGCGTGCAGAAGGGCGACACGCTGCACCTCATCCGCCAGGATGGCAGCCGCCTGCAGGCCAAGGTCACAAAGCTTTTCGAATACAGCGGTCTGCAGACCACCGACTCGACCGTGGGCGAGGCCGGCAACATCATCGGCCTTTCCGGGTTCGAGGATGTGGATATCGGCCAGACGCTCACTGCCGACCCGGAGGGCGAGCCCCTGCCCTTTGTGAAGATTGAGCCGCCCACGGTGCAGATGGAGTTCAGCATCAACGATGGCCCGCTGGGTGGCCGCGATGGCAAGAATGTGACCAGCCGCGTCATCCGCGACCGCCTGATGCGCGAGATGCGCACGAATATCTCCATCAAGGTGGAGGACACGGATCTGGCCGGTGTGTTCATGGTTTCCGCCCGAGGCACTATGCAGATTGCCATTCTTGTGGAGCAGATGCGCCGCGAGAATTACGAGGTGCTGGTCTCCCGCCCGAAGGTGATTGTGCGCGAGATTGACGGCGTGAACTGCGAGCCCTTCGAGACGGTCTACATCGAGGTGCCGGACGAATGCGCCAACGGCACGGTGCGCATCCTGGGCAACCGCCGCGGCATCCTGGAGAACATGGAAACCAACGGCAGCGGCCGCACCATCATCCAGGCCACCATCCCCACCCGCGGCCTCATCGGTTTCGAGTTCGAGCTGGTGAACCTGACCAGCGGCCACGGCATCTTCTCCCACCTTTTCAAGGAATACGCCCCCTACGCCGGCGAAATCACCACCCGCCAGACCAGCACGCTCATCTCCATGGAGAACGGCATTGCCCGCCCCTACGCCCTGCAGGCCATGGAGGAACGCGGCTCGCTCTTCATTGCCCCCGGCGATGAGGTGTACGAAGGCATGATTGTGGGCGAGAACCCGAAACCCATCGATATTCCGGTGAACCCCACGCGCGAAAAGCACCTCACCAACCACCGCTCCGCTACGAAGAACGATTCCATCCAGCTCACGCCCCCGCGCGTGTTCTCGCTGGAACGCGCCATCGAATACATCGAGCCGGATGAGCTGGTGGAGGCCACCCCGCATTTCATCCGCATGCGCAAGCGCATTCTGGATGCCACCGCCCGCAAACGCGCCGGCATTCAGGAAGCCAACCTGGGATAAGTACGAGGTACGAAGTCCGAAGTACGAAGTGTTATGTTGACTGAATTCTGGAACTGGCTGGCAGGGGTGGATTACGGGAGCGGCGCGCTGTACGCCGCCGCCGTGGTGCTGTATATCGCGGGTTTCCTGGGGGCCGTGCTGCCCTACCCTGGCTGCTTTGTGGCGCTGGGTGGCAGTGTGTGCTATGCCCTGGCCGCAGGTGAGCCCTACCCCGCCTGGTGGGTCTGGGGCATTCTGCTGGCACTGGCCATCCTCGGCACCCTGGCAGATAATATCACCACTGCGCTGGGTGCCCGCAAGTTCGGCGGCAGCAAGCACGCTTTCTGGGGCAGTATGATCGGTCTCTTCGTGGGCGCCTTCTTCATCTTCCCCTTCGGCATCATCATAGGCCCCTTCCTGGGTGCCTTCATTGCCGAATACAAGTTCCAGAGCAAAACCGCCAGGGACTCCGCCAAATCCGGCCTCGGCGCCACCCTGGGCCTGCTCGCCGGCGTGCTCGCCAAGCTCGTCATCACGGGCATCATGCTCGTGCTTACGATGATGTGAGCCGGGGTGTCGCTTCCCAGAAAGATTCCGCATTCTGCACTCCTCGCATATCCACATAGCGAGTACGTAGTAAAGAAGCATCCCGGTGCCCGATCTCGCACTGCAACTCTGAATAGGAGCGGAAATAACTCAGGTGGTAGCTGGCAAAAGTATGTCGCAGGGCATCCTGCCGCCAGACTTTTACTCCATTCCACCCGGCGAGTCTCCGCAACACCCGCCAGTGAAAAAGCCAATTCGGCGGACAAATGGGTGCGGACTCACCGCGCTGTTTTTCCTGGAGAATCCTCAGCAACGGTCTGTGAATGGAGATACGGCGGGCCCCGCCTGTCTTACTATGTTGCGGGCGTATATAAATTGCCCGCGCGTCCAAATCCACTTGTTCCCAGGTCAGGCGGCTTACCTCATGCGGACGGACACCGGCGTATAGCATCATCCCCACAGCTGCAGCGCAATCGCCATTGCGATACCCCTTCGCTGCGCTGTTAATCTGCTCGATTTCATGCTGAGTCAAAATAGGCAATGGCTTTTCCTGTACGCGTGGTACTTCCACCTGTGCCACCGGATTATTGTCGCACCAGCCGTGCCGGATTGCAGTCGAAAATATCCCGCTGAGTATGGCGCGTGCCTTGCGTCGCTGATGCATTGATGAAAACGCCCGCTCCAGCATAGCTGCGCATTCTACTGTGTTCAAAGCACGTACGCGACGTGAAGACAGCCCGGGATTCATCCTCATGAGGCGTTTACAGAAATAACGATAATCTACCAGAGTGCGTGGGCGGCGGTTCTTACGATCCGACAGAGCCGTTTCTACGGCCTTCTGAAAACTTACTGTTCCTTCCTGCCTATGCAATGCCTCAGCCCCGGCAAGTAAAAACTTCCGCGTTCTCTTCACCCGGCCGCGTCCTTTCTCCAAGGCTTCCTTCGCAATCAGCGCAGCATCCACCGGATTCACTCCAGTCTGCCTCAAAATGATGACTGCTGCATATTCTTCTTCCGTTATTGCTCGATTCATAGTCTGAATTGTAGTTGCGGTTTCTAAATGGGCATTCAAGCATAAAATAAGGCATTATAAAACGATATTTTAACGATAGGCACAGCCTTCCATCAATAAAGAATATATTATTCGCTATATACTTATTTCATTTAAGTTAGATCTATATTCTTGCCCATTTAGAATGGGTATAATGCTCCCGAAAATGAAAAGCGAGGGATATCAGAACATAATCACTGTCGTAAGCTGTGCAATGCTGACATTTTGTGCCTATACGTGGCAAAGCAGTTACAGTTCTTCGATAATAGCTGTGGGGCTAATCTGCATCTTACTATCAGCCAAACTGGCTGTTCCATTCCAGCAGAAAGCAATCTGGAAAGATGGCAGCTTCTGGGAATCCATGTTCCTGGCATTCATTCTGGCATTCGTGCTTTTCAAGAGAGAGATGCTGCCCTTCCGTGTACCCAACACAGGCGTTACTGAAATGATATGCTGGTTGCTCCTTGGAAGCGTATTGACCTTTGCACTCTTACCCTCTATCAGGATGGTAAATATTTTTTTCCAGCATCCAGCACCTGAAAAGTTGCAGAATATCATCAATAGCGCAATCTTTGACAAAATCTGCATTTTCTTTATTTTCTGCATACTGATTACACAAGCAGCATTCTGTTGCAGCACCCATATCTGGTTAGATGAAGCGTTTACACTTACTTTCATCTCCCCATCATATCCTGAAATGATGGAAATGTTGGCAGCAGATGTTCATCCACCGCTTTACTATATAATCGTAAAATGCAGTCGAGAACTCGGCAGCTGCATCGCGCCTTCTGCCAGCAATATTTTCATTCCCAAGTTTGTTTCATTGCTTCCCATCATCGTTATGGTGGTGATGGGACAGACCGTCATTCGCAAACAGTGGGGACGACACATCGCATGCAGTTTTTCACTGGCCGTGGTCGGCTTACAGCCTATGATACATTATGGGACAGAGATGCGGATGTACAGCTGGGCTATGCTCTTTGTATTAATTACCTATATAAGCGCCTATAAGCTCAGCCAGAAAAGGAAGTTTTCTTATTGGGCTCTATTTTTATTCAGTTCGGTTTGTGCGGCCTATACTCACTACTTTGCAATAGTTGCCGTCGTCCCGGCATATTTATACCTTTTATACATTGCGCGTCGCAAACCGCTTCCGTGGTTTATATGCAGCACACTAGCAATTCTGATTTATTCTCCATGGCTACCAGTCTTTGTCAGTCAGGTCGCAAAAGTGCGTGATAATTACTGGATTTCGCCTATTCATTATGAAACCACTCTGGTCTTTATCAAATACACCCTTCCTGGTATATCAGTTTTTGCGGGGATTCTCTTCATGGGGTATGCGATTCAGCAAGCTTTCGAAAAGCACCCCAAGGAAACCAGCACACGCGCTACATCCATCTTTGGTTTATACAGCATGCTGACGCCCTATTTCGTCATCGCGATAGGATGCATTGCCTCATGGTTAATACGACCGGTCTTTGTTGAACGATACCTGCTTGCCGCAATGGGTTGTTTCTGGCTGGGACTTTGCATACTGTTGCAACAAAAGAAAAGGAATTATGCTGCTTGTCTTTTAACTATTTTCATCTTTCTGAATACCACGGTCGACACCATCTCATTCACCCTGAAGGAATGGGGTCAACATCAAAAGCACTTGCAATTCCTAGAGTTTTCGAAACGCAACAAACACTCTGCGTTCATTGATGATGATGGTCATGCTTCCGCCACAATTAAAACCATGACAGGGCTGGATACATACCGGTGGCAACAGCCCCCATCTAAAGTGTTCCAGATACCCAGTATTGACACGCCGGAAGAAATAACCCAGTTATCAAAAAACTTCGAAACGCTCATCTTTGTAACATCAGATGCCGATATGGAACAGATGGCAGCAAAAACCCAACTATCCTTTGAATATGTAGGTGACTTCTACATAGACAGAGAAAGAAAGCTATACCGGATTATCACTCCGGAGCATCCTGAAGCAACCACGAGCCCGGGAGATACAACCAGAACTTTATAAGATTTACAACCCCATTGCATCAAGCGCCTGGCGGCAGAGGGCTGCGGACCACTGGCCGGGTGCGGTGGGGGTATCGCCCAGGTAGCCGTAGATGAGGCAGGCGCCATGCTGGGCGTAAAGAAGGCGGCTGACGGCGCCGAGCGGGCCCATGCCCATGGCGGTGGTGGTGCCGGAGGAGCGGCGCAGGAGCTGCACGCCGGTCATCATATCCTCTGCGTTGTGCAGACGGAAGGCAAACTTGACCACGGTGGCACCCAGGGAGCGGGCCAGCTGCTCTTTTTCCAGCAGGGAATCCAGCGCGGGCGTCTTTTCAAAATCGTGGGCGGAGGCGATGATGGGCACCCCGGCGGCGCGGGTCTCGGACACCAGCTCAGGCACCTCGGGCAGCTGTGCAATCTCCCAGTCCAGCGCAGCGGCCAGGGGCAGCAGGCTGCGGGCAATCTGCACACGCTCTGCGGTGCTCATGGGGCGCAGGCCGCCCTCTCCCGCATGGCGCACGGTGACCAGCACCGGGCGGCAGCAGCGCATCTGCGCCAGCGCGGGCCAGTCCGTATCAGCCGGCAGGCCATCGGCACGCAGCTCCACCACATCGCAAGGCAGCGACGCCGCCGCACAAGCTGCCTGCCAGGCAGAGAGGTCGGAAACGGAACCCACCACCAGCGGGCGGGTGAAGGAAAGGCGGGGCTGCGCGTTCATGCCGCGTATTCTATACCAAACGAGCCGCGCTGACAAGCGAATATGCAATGATTTGCTATTGCGTTGGCAGGGGGAACATGATAGCATGCGCGCATGGCACATAGTTTCGAGGACGCAGTGGAGCAGATTCTGCAAAAGAATGACGATTACCCGGCGGATGCCTACTTCTTCATCCGCGCGGCGCTGGATGCCACGGTGGAGAAATGCCGCAAGCCGTCCGACAACCCGCACCTGAGCGCAGAGGAGCTCTACTTCGGCTTCTGCGCCTATGCGCTGGAGGAATACGGCCCACTGGCGCTGGCGGTGATGGAGCAATGGGGCGTGACGGAATCCTCCCACGTAGGCGACCTGGTGTACAACCTGATTGAGGTGGGTGTGTTCGGCAAGCAGGAGGGCGACCGCCGCGAGCAGTTCGACGGGCTCACCCCGGTGGCTATGCTGCTGAATGCTCCTTACGAGACAATTCAAACGGCTTAATGAGAAGATGACGATGGAAGCAATGCAGGGAAGCCAGCTGCGCTGGCCCGCCGAATGGGAGAAGATGGAGGCCGTGTGGCTCTCCTGGCCGCACCGCGATGACCTCTGGCAGGGCGGCCTGCAAGAGCTGCACGGGCGCTATGCCGAGCTGGCTGCCGCCATTGCCACCGAGGCCGAGGTGCGCATCAACGCCGCCGCCCCGCTGCACGCCGGCATCGAAAAGCTGCTGCGCAGCCGCGGGGTGCAGCGTTTCAAGCTCTACGACCACCCCACGAACGATGTGTGGTGCCGCGACCACGGCCCCATCTTCACCCGGCGGGCAGATGGCGGCCTGCAGCTGGCGAACTGGACCTTCAACGCCTGGGGTGGCAAGTTCGCCCCCTGGGACCTGGACAACGAGATTCCCGCCCGCATTGCGGCCAGTCTGGGGCTGCCCCAGCTGCCCAGCAGCATGATTCTGGAGGGCGGCGCCATCGAGGGCAACGGCGAGGGCCTGGTGCTCACCACCGAGGCCGTGCTGCTGAACCCGAACCGCAACCCCGGCTGCACCAAGGCCGAGGTGGAGGCCGAGATGCACCGCCTGCTGGGCACCACGCATGTGTTCTGGCTGGGCAGCGGTATCGAGGGCGACGACACTGACGGCCACATCGATGACATGGTGCGCTTTGTGAACCCGGAGGCGGTGGTTTCCATCGTGGAGCCTGACCCGCACTCCCCCCACTACCGGGCGCTGGCCGAGAACAACGAACGCCTGCAGGACCTGCGCACGCCCGCCGGCCACCGGGTAGAGGTGATTCCCCTGCCCATGCCGCAGCCGCTGGTGGCGCAGGACTGGCGCCTGGAGCAGCTGCCCGCCAGCTATGCAAACTTCCTTATCTGCAACGGGGCGGTTATTGTGCCCATCTTCATGCAGGCGAAAGAGGATGACCGTGCGCTGGGCATCCTGCGCGAGGCTTTCCCCGGCCGCCGCGTAGTGGGCATTGATGCCCGCCGCCTGGTGATTGAGGGCGGCGCCATCCACTGCATCACCCAGCAGCAACCGGCCTGAAAAACGCAGAAGTCAGAATGCAAAATGCAGAATTGGGAACCTCTAAAAACTCACTAAATTGGAATTTGGCGAGCCGCAGGCGAGCGGAATTTATAGCCCACGTTAGTGGGCGACATATCCATAGCGAGGGGC
>CALFTQ010000083.1 GCA_937916135.1 uncultured Verrucomicrobiales bacterium | reverse complement strand
GGGCTTACGCCCCTCGCTATGGATATGTCGCCCACAAACGTGGGCTATAAATTCCGCTCGCCTTCGGCTCGCCAAATTCTATTTATCTATCAATTCTCTTGATGGAAATGCAAAGGAGCAAGTGGAGGACTAATTGTTTCATCGCTCATGCGCTTCATAGGTATTAATCTGGGGATTCGTGAACAGGCGGGCGCTTATGTTGTTTTTCAAGAATCAGATGTGCTGTCACCTACTGGTGTGCCATGTAGTTTTATTCACAAATGGTGAAAATAGACCGTTTTGTGTAACATTCAGCAGCTATGAAAGCATGATTCACCATTTACGGTGAAAAGCGCTTTTTCTCAAAACCGGGTAAGTCGCGGCTTCATGTGATAGCGGAACACGCGCTGGGCCTTGGGTGTCATGTGGGAGCTGGGCAGTTCACTTATGATTTCGTGGCCGCGGTGAAGGATGTTCCGGATATCGAGCTGGGCAATTCTGCGGCTCAGGCCAATGGTTTCGCCCCAGGAGAGGAAGAAATCGCTGAAGCAGTTTCCGGAGCACGTTCTGCCGTCTTCAAACAGGCCTCGGCCCATGGCAAAATCGGTATCAGAAACATGAACGCGCGTGTTCATCACATCGTAGACCGGGGCAAGGCGCCAGGCACCGCCATCAGCCTCCAACATGGAGAAATTCTTGGCATGGGCATCGCCATTGCACAAGATGAAGTTCACCAGAACCATGCGGAAGAACTGCCTTAAATCCATAAGCGGGACAGAGGATACCCTGGCTATGATGCCGGCAAGTTGCTCGTAGCTGCCATTGTATTTGGCATTGCTGTTTCCCTGCACCAAAAGGTCGGAGAGGGACGCAAGGTCTTCCATGTGCAATTTCTGACCACTGGGCAGGATATCGAAACGGCGGGTCAGGTACGCCGGCACCCCATCCTGAAAGAAGCAAAGCGCGGAGGCTGCGGTGGGAAGCCGGAAAATGCCGCGGCATGCCCGCATACAGAATTCCTCGTTGGCCGGTATGTCCCGATTCAGGGCAAATCGAGCCGGGGGTGGTTTGAGAATGTGAGTTCCCTGTTCTCCCGGCTCGGCAAAGCGAAGCTGCCCGTCCCGGACAAGAAGCGACATTTTATGCTGCGCACCCGATACAGAAATGGACGGAGCAAATGAAGCGCCGCTCCCGGTGAGGATGTCTTTCTTGTAGCTGTAGGGCAGGATGGGTGAGACCCGCTGTCCATCGAACAGCGCTTGCTGCTGCGCAGCCGTATATTCTGTGAAAACCGGCTTCATTCTGTGATTTCCTTCCGTATAGTTACATCGCCTATGGTGTCGTGCCTGGCGAGCCTGAGCAGTTGTGAAAAACGGTCTTGCTCATCGATTTTCAGTTCCCGGCAGATGCGCTCCAGGTTTTCGCCCTCGGGCAGCAGACTTTCAAAAAAGGGGAAAAGATGCTCGCTATAATAGGCCTCCTGTCTGGGGGGCATCTGGTAACACACCGTGTGACAGGGGGGGTGCTCCAGGTATTCGGGCAGGTATTGCAGCTCATAGTGCCGTTCCCCACCCTGTGCGTGCCGGATCAGCACTGCCGCCGGAGTGCCTTTTACATAAACGATGGCCTTTTCTTCCTTCATAGAGTTGGAGTCTTAATACATTGTGCGTCTTGGAAGAAGTGAGAGTTCCAGCCCCAGAGTTTCGAGTACCTTGAGCAACACATTCAGCTGTGTATTGCCTACTCCACGCTCTAAACGGCTTAACGTGTTGATGCCAATGCCGGTGAGTGCCGCCATTTCCTCCAGCGTCACTTGCTCTTTTACCCGTCGCGCACGAATGGCTGCGCCTATTTCAGAAGATTTCACCATGCGTGGTTAATATCGCATGCAAGCGCCCACTTGTCAAGTTTCAACTGCAAGGCGCAGAAAAAACAGGCACCATGCCGCAGCACGGTGCCTGTTGAGAATCAATTTATACGCTGCGCAATTACTTGCGACGACGGCGGGCAGCCAGACCGGCCAGAGCCAGCAGGCTCAGCGTAGCGGTGGCGGGCTCGGGAATGTACTCGGTGTTTACAACGTACGTGAGATCAGCATTGCCGTTCATGTTACCTTTGTAGGAGGCGACTGTTTCGCTGCCACCAGCCCAGGTGAGGGTCGGAGTCATGGCTTGATTACCACCTGTAACAGACAGAGTGTACTCCACACCACGCTCAATGGTGGTGGCGAAGGTTACTTTGTCATCGGCCGCGCTCGCAAAGGTAAACGTTGTGCCAGCATCAATACCCGTTGCATCGTCAACGGTAGCATTGGCGCGACCGCGACCAATTGTCAGCGTGAGAGCCTCGTTGGTGCCACCAAGAGTGATAGCGTTGTAGCCATAAGTATCATTAACAGCGCTACCACGGTAGAAAGCAACCACAGAACCACCGTGTTCCAGGGAGTAGTCGGCAGCCAGCGTGAAGGTCAGCACATAGTCACCAGACCAGAAGTCGCCAGTCTTAACCGGAACTGTGGTGAAAGCGGCATCAATAGCAAGATGATCTTCGGCAGCACCGAAAGCCATACCAGCCATAGCCATGAGAGCGATAAGAGTCTTTTTCATTGATGTATGTATGATGTTTGTGTGTTAATATGTGAGGTTTTGCCGGGGGTGCGGGATATTCCTCGCGCGATGGAAAGATCTCCCATACGCCCGACGGGGAGTAGTATACAGCATGCCGAATGCTGTGTACAGACTAAAATGTATTTTTTCGTAAGAATTTTCTGATTTTTTTTGAACGAAGTGTTTATTTTCAGAATTATGCCTGAATTCTTTATAGCCAAGAGGCTGAAATTTAAATTTAACGCAGTGCAGAGATGAAGAGGAAGCGTATACCGGGAGTCTGGATACCGACAGTCTGCGGTGGGAACTTCTGAAAAGCTTCCGGCCCGATTACAATTATTCGATTACTTTTAAGAAGCCCGCGAATGAGAGGGAGAAGGAAAGCGCCCGCAGGGCAGAATCTGCGAGCGCGAGTAACAGAATGGGCGGCCCGGCAATCCCGCTTGGGCGGGCTGCTGCCGAACGAATCCGTTTATTCCTGAATATCTTCTGAGAGTTCGTCGGTCTCAGGGGTTTCAGCGGGGGCGTCCTCCGCGGCGGCGGTGGCCGGGCGGTGGCGGGCGGCCTCGATGAGGAAGAGCTCAGCCACGCGGAAGGCGCGGCGGGAGGCTTCGGCAGCGGTGCGGTCGTCCATGAGGGCGAGGCCCTCCTCGGTCACTTCGCCGAGGAAGATTTTCCAGGCGCGGCGGACGAGTTCTTCCTTATCGACCTGCGGGGTGGCCTGGGGCTGCTGGGGCTGCTGGGTATTTTCGCGGTTGCGGTTGCGGTTGCGGCGGCGTTTGCGGCGGTTGCCGGAGCCACCTTCGTTGCCGCCCACGGTTTCGGGCACGGCGAATCCGGGGGCCGGGGGGAGCTGAGGGGCGGAGTCCGGGTTTTCGATATCGGAGGGGCGCTCCTGTTGCTTCTCGGCGGGTTTTTCGGCGGGTTTATCAGCAGGGGCATCCTGCCGCGGGGGCAGCTGTTTTTCGGGCTTGGGGTTGGAAACCGGGCGCTGTTCCTGCGGGGCGGTCTTCTGCTGCTCAGCAGCAGGTGCCGGGGCGGGG
Organism: uncultured Verrucomicrobiales bacterium; assembly: GCA_937916135.1. Lineage (GTDB taxonomy): Bacteria > Verrucomicrobiota > Verrucomicrobiia > Verrucomicrobiales > Akkermansiaceae > Akkermansia. The sequence goes on along the minus strand of CALFTQ010000083.1, from coordinate 44 downwards.
TTCTCTGCCGGGGCGGGCAGCTCAGCCGGGGCGGCGGCGGGGGG
>CALFTQ010000082.1 GCA_937916135.1 uncultured Verrucomicrobiales bacterium | reverse complement strand
CCTGCATCGTCAGGCACACGCCTTCCTCCAGCGTGACCGTTGCGCCGCTCTGGACTTTAACATCCGACGAGTATGAGCGATACCCGCTGCTGAGCTTGCCTTCCGTATCTGCCGACAGGGTGCAGGTGCCCAGATTGTACACGCCGATATAGGCGCCTTCTGCGGACGAACCGATGACAGCCAGCAAGCCAGCCGTGCCGCCGGTGAAGTATGAGTTATAACCGCCCAGTCGGAAGGTCTCCAATCTGGTAAAGGTGTTGTCACTGCCGGTCACAGTGGCTCCATCAACGACACAGATGACATCCTTCACCGTCACACCGTTGAGCGTGGCAGTCGCGCCAGAGCGTATCTCCACCTTATTATAGCGGGTCTCCAGCATGCCCCCTGTCATCTCCAGGGTGCCGCCAGTGTACACGGAAATCGTACTCACCCCTTCCACGCTGGCATTCTTCAGCTGCAGCTTACCACCGTCATAGATACTGACGTAGTCGGACGAAGCGGTACCGGCTATGGCTACGGCTTCCTCTGCGTACTCTGCCACCAGCGTACCTTTCACATACAGGCGGTTGCCATCCTGCATCGTCAGGCACACGCCTTCTTCCAGCGTGACCGTTGCGCCGCTCTGGACTTCAACTGTCGTGTATGAGCGATACCCGCCGCTGAGCTTGCCCTCCGTATCTGCCGACAGGGTGCAGGTGCCCAGATTGTACACGCCGATATAGGCGCCTTCTGCGGACGAACCGATGACAGCCAGCAAGCCAGCCGTGCCGCCGGTGAAGTATGAGTTATAACCGCCCAGTCGGAAGGTCTCCAATCTGGTAAAGGTGTTGTCACTGCCGGTCACAGTAGCTCCATCAACGACATGGATGACATCCTTCACCGTCACACCGTTGAGCGTGGCAGTCGCGCCAGAGCGTATCTCCACCTTATTATAGCGGGTCTCCAGCATGCCCCCTGTCATCTCCAGGGTGCCGCCAGTGTACACGGAAATCGTACTCACCCCTTCCACGCTGGCATTCTTCAGCTGCAGCTTACCACCGTCATAGATACTGACGTAGTCGGACGAAGCGGTACCGGCTATGGCTACGGCTTCCTCTGCATACTCGGACACCAGCGTACCTTTCACATACAGGCGGTGGCCATCCTGCATCGTCAGGCACACGCCTTCCTCCAGCGTGACCGTTGCGCCGCTCTTGACTTCAACATGCCCGTATGAGCGATACCCGCCGCTGAGCTTGCCCTCCGTATCTGCCGACAGGGTGCAGGTGCCCAGATTGTACACGCCGATATAGGCGCCTTCTGCGGACGAACCGATGACAGCCAGCAAGCCAGCCGTGCCGCCGGTGAAGTATGAGTTATAACCGCCCAGTCGGAAGGTCTCCAATCTGGTAAAGGTGTTGTCACTGCCGGTCACAGTGGCTCCATCAACGACATGGATGACATCCTTCACCGTCACACCGTTGAGCGTGGCAGTCGCGCCAGAGCGTATCTCCACCTTATTATAGCGGGTCTCCAGCATGCCCCCTGTCATCTCCAGGGTGCCGCCAGTGTACACGGAAATCGTACTCACCCCTTCCACGCTGGCATTCTTCAGCTGCAGCTTACCACCGTCATAGATAGAGACGAAGTTGGTCAAAGCGGTACCGGCTATGGCTATGGCTTCCTCTGCATACTCTGCCACCAGCGTACCTTTCACATACAGACGGTGGTAATCCTGCATCGTCAGGCACACGCCTTCCTCCAGCGTGACCGTTGCGCCGCTCTGGACATCAACATCCGAGTATGAGCGATACCCGCCGCTGAGCTTGCCCTCAGGAATGGCACGCAGGGTGCAGGTGGCGAGGGAAGAGACGCCTACGTAGGCACCTTCTGACGTAGTGGAGATACCGGAGAAATCAATGGAACCGTTCCAATTCGAGAGGCGGATGGCCTCCTGGCCGGTGAGGGTCAGCAGCTGAGCAGACAGGGAAGCAGCGCCGGAGAGCTCAACGCGGGAGAGGGTAAGGTCTGAGATATCGAGAGCGGCGGAGGAGGAAAGGCCGCTTCCAGTGATAGTGAAGCCATGGCCCACAATCCGGCAAGATCTGGTGATGACAGGGGAAGAAGTGAGATTGAGAGAACTTGCCGCAATGGATTCATCTATGAAGATGGAGGGTGTGGCATCGCCGGTGTAGGCATTTACCGCGATGATGGCTGCGGTCAGAGAGCCCTCGCCGGAGGTATTGAGATTATTGACATAGAATCGACTGGCTTCCACCTGGGCGCTGGTGGTGCCACCGAGGGTGACATACTGGGCATACTCACCAAGGGAGGCAAAGATTTCGGCCTTATCCTCAGTGCCCCAGTTGTTATCGCCGAGTTCGATATACTGCCCATCGGCCACATCGGTGAGGGTGAAGCTCTCGAGCCCGGTGAAGTCATTGCCCTTGATATCGAGCTCGGCCCCCATGGAAAGTGTAAGCTTGCGCAGCCCGGAGGAGTTATACAACTCGCCGGAGGCCTGGCTTTGCACAACGAGCTCGGGGAGGACTGTATCGGCCAGGTAAAGCTCTGCTCCGCTCATGACGGCAAGGCCACCGGTTGTGAAGGTGCCACCGGACAAAATCAGTGTGCCATAGTTGAGCATAGCGCCCTCAATTTCCACGGACCGCAGCGCAGCGTTGCTGGAGGCATCCAGGTTGATGATGCCGGCATGCAGCTTACCACCGGTCATGTCCAGCAAGGCGGAGGAAGAGACGGAGCAGCGGCTCGAATCACCGGAGAGGTCGATGGAGGAGCCACTCAGGTAGAAAGAGCCGCCCTCAACGCTCAGGTTGGAAAGGCCGGTGGGGTCGGTAATAACGGCGCTCTCCCGGGCCTCCAGGCGGCCGGCGATGCTGAGGGCGGAGCCGTTCAAATCCAGGCGGCAGGAAGCATCCAGGACAAGTTCCTTCCCGGAAGCAAGGGTGAAGCTGCTGCTTTCCTGCAGCACATAGCCGCCAGCGAAAGCCTCGTATGTCTTGAGTTCGGAAACGCCGATCTGGGCCGGGCCTTCTTCAACCTCAGAGGAAAGGACGATATAGGCACTTTGCACGGTAGTAACGGAGCCAAGATTCTGCACCAGCGTGTCGATACTGCCTGTGAAGTCTTCCAGGTAAAGGGCTGACTGCTCGGTAAGGGTGAGCCCATCGCCGCTTACGGTCACGGAGGAATCATCGCTCACGTACAGGGAGGCGCAGCTCACCCCATCCAGGGAGACAGAGCTGCCGGCTGCAGCATCAATGAAGCTGGAGCTGGTCACATCCGTCATGGAGAGGGCGCCATCGCAATAGACTCCGGCATCCACGGCTGTGCCGTTCAGGGTGGCGGAATCATAGATGTCGAGCACATCGGCAGTGTAGCTGCCGCCAATCATGGTAAAGCTGCCGGATTCGACGAGCACGCCGCTGCTCGCCCCGCTGAGGTTGACGCTGGCCTGGGCAAGGTTGATGCTGCCGCCATTCACCCACAGCACAGACCCGTCCGCGGGGCTTTCGATGGCGACGGTCTCCGTCTCGAACGCGACATTCAACGAACCTTCCACCACGAGCGTGTTGCCATTGGGATTCAGCACGGCCCCCTGCTCCAGGATAAGGTATCCACCGGAGGGAAGGAGAATCGGTTCAGCGGAAGCATCCAGCACATAACCCTGGGGGAAGGCGGAAGAGGAGACCAGAATGGCAGAGCCGATGCTCTCGCCGGAGATGACGACATAGGCATCCTCCGCCGTGGAAAGATTGCCCAGACTGGAAAAGAGAGTTGCAGTGTTACCGGAGAAATCGTAGAGGTACAGGCCGTCTTCATCCGTAAGGGTAAGGCCTTTTTCGCCCACGGAGACGGAGTGGTCATCGCTCACAAACATGAACGCGCAGGTCACGTCATCGAGTACGGTTTCCGAACCTGCCTCAGCAGAGATGTAGCCGGAGCAGCGGCAATCGGTCATGCTCAGGCTGCTGTGGTTGACGACATCTCCCACCAGCGTAGTACCGGAAAGGGTGACCGTGCCGGCAGATTCCAGAGTGCCGGTCTCCAGAGTGCCGCCATCCATCTGCAAGAGGCCGCCTTCATACACACCCAGCCATGTTCCCTCACCGCTGAGCCGGAGGCCGGAGCCGTTGGTCAGGATGATACTCTGCCCCTCCATCACGCTGAACTCGTAACCCGCCGTGCTGCTGACCATACCGCTCTGCGCCCCCTCGGCGGTGATGGAGCCGAACGAGCCTAACGTGGTGTCATCCAGATTCAGAACCACCCCCTCGGCCAGATGCAGGTTCACACCATCTGCCACTTTGATGGAGACCCCGTCCGCCATAGACTGATTCAGCAGCCAGGTACCCTCACTGAAAATGACACTGCCCGGGCCATCGATTGAAACGTCCAGACTCACCTGCCCCTGGGTAGCCAGGGTAAGGGTAGCTCCCTCCACAACTTCCAAGCGATTAGACGCAGCGAGCGACAGTCCATCCGCCATCTCGAACGTGATATCTGACATCACGGTGATGATGCGTGCCTGTACATCAGAGTTGATAGAAACAGTTCTGAAGCCGGAATCCTCAAAGTACACTTCATCGCCCGGCATGTAGGAAGCAGCCCCATTGGCCTCACTTACCCAGATGGTGTTACTTTCATCCGTATTCCACTCGTGGTTTTCCTCCGTACCGGCCCATTTCAAGGCAAATTCATTGGTGAAGAGGGAATACTCCACGCCATTCAACGTAACCGTGCCACTCACATTCTGAATCCGGCCATGATAACTTCCAGTTTCCTCTTCGTCTGATTCCTCAGGGAAGCTGAAATCGTAAAGATTAAAAACTATGTTTTTGAGAGTAATTCGTGAACGTCGCCCATCATGCGGGCAATAAACCTCCACCACGGAATCGACACCATCCGTACTCACCGTAACAACCGCTTTGGAAATATTCGTTTGATTAATCCCCCCCGAAGAGCTCCTGGAAATCCAGCTGTAAAAGAACCCGTCTGACTCGTACACATTAACACCATCAATCAAATCAGACTCCTCCCAGAGAGATTTACCATTTCCTGCTTCATCACCATTATCCATCATGTGCCCCTTCTGATAGGAAAGCCCAAGATATTTGTTCGCTTGCGCTATCAGATAGTAATTCTCCGCCAGTTTTAACAGGGGATAGGAATCGTTCAGGAAAGCTATCTCTTCCATCGTAAAAGAGAAGGAAAAGCTATCTCCCGCCTGGTAGCCGGTTTCAACTAAAGCGCAATTCAGCACGTACTCCGTACGAGCTACCGATACATAGGAAATTCCATCAATGGTGGACATGGGAAGAAGAAGTAAACATTCAGGTAAACGCTATCAGTGGAGATGTAAGAGCCAGCAGGCCCCTCCATATCTCCCTCTCACTACATGTACTAGATGCTACCATTTTCTCAACAACCTGTACAGCTTAAACTGTGTAGTTATTTTCAAATTTTAAATTTGGATCCATTACCATCCCACAGGGGCATAAAGCTACGCCACTGAGGTGCATGATTGCTGGAGATATGCTCGCAAGCACACGTGTCCCAAAGTTTGAGTACTAATCTCGATAAATTGGAATTTGTCGAGCAGATAGGGGCTTTTTCCAAAATGTTGCTGATGTTTCTATTGCTTACCAAATCTTTGGGACACGTGCGTGTGGCTTTATGCATAAAACAAACTTTCTTACGGTTGACGAAATGTAGAGACTCTGGTAGGATAGAGGAGCTATGAAGTTAACTCACATTTTCACAACAATGGCTGCCATGTGCTGCATGGGCACTGCGTTGAGTGCAGATGAGAGGCCGAACATCCTGTTCATTATCTCCGATGACCACGGCACGAATGCTCTGGGCACCTGCGAGAAGGACAGTCCGGTACCCCTGCCCGGGTTCCGCCGACTGGCCAATGAGGGCATGGTGTTTGACCGCGCCTACTGCGCCAACTCACTGTGCGGACCGTCTCGCGCCTGCATGCTCACCGGACGCCACTCCCACAACAACGGGTTCCTGTACAACTACGGGGGACCTGCTTTCAACGGCGACCAGCCCACCTACCCGAAAATGCTGCAGAAAGCAGGCTACCAGACCGGCATCGTGGGCAAATGGCACCTTATCTCCCGCCCAACCGGGTTTGATTCGTGGCAGGTGTTCCCCAGCCAGGGCGACTACCTGAACTCGACCTTCCTCTCCGCAGGCCCCAACAACTCAACGCGCAGCAACCGTATGCGCGGCTATGTGACCGATGTGGTCACAAACATGGCCATCACGTGGATGGAAAGCCGCGACCGCAGCAAGCCTTTCGCCCTTGTCGTGGGTCACAAGGCACCGCACCGCAACTGGATTCCCGCTGTGCGCCACCTTGATATCATCAAGAAGCATGTGTCCAAGATGACCCCGCCCGCCACCCTGCACGATGACTGGAGCAACCGCCCGGAATTCCTGCGCCACAATGGACAGAGCGTGGGCTGGAACCTCTGCAACTGGAATGATGTGCACCTGGTGGCAGACAGAATCCCCTTCGATGTGATGAAGGAAATCATCCCCAAGGGGCAGCTGCGCAACAGAATCAAGAACGGCGAGTATGCCGGGCAGATTCCGGCAGACTTCGACATCGAGAAGCACGAGCCGAAGTTTGCCCCCAGAACGAATCTGGGCTGGGGCATGGACTGGATTGAACCCGGTCTGCAGGGCGTATACCGCAACCACTTCAATACCCGCACCGATGAGTTCGTGGCCGATTTCCGCGCCGGCAAGTACAAGACGCAGCGCGATATGACCGAACAGCGCTGGCGCTGGTATATGGAGGACTACCTGGGCTGCATCCTCTCGCTGGATGAATCCATCTCCTCCCTGCTGGATTATCTGGATAACGCCGGACTCTCGCAGAATACGCTCGTCATCTATGTGGGTGACCAGAGCTTCTACCTGGGCGAGCACGGCTTGTACGACAAGCGCTGGATTTTCGAAGAATCCATGCGTATGCCGCTCATCATGCGCTGGAAAGGCACCATCCCCGCCGGCGTCCGCAGCCAGGCCATGGTGCAGAACATTGACTACGCCCCCACTCTGCTGGAAGTAGCCAAGGCCGACACCCCGGAAAACACCCGCACGATGGAAGGTGTATCCCTCACGCCGCTGTTCAAGACCGGTGATGCGCCGCAGTTCCGCGACCGCCCGCTCTACTACGCCTTCTATGAGCAGCCGGGTGAACACAATGCCCCGCGCCACGATGGCCTGCGCACCCAGCGCTATACCTTCGCCCGCATCTGGACCCCCACGGGTGAGGAGCGCCGCACGGGAGTGCGCAAGCCTGAAAACGAATGGCTCCTGATTGACAACGAGAAGGATCCGGCCCAGATGAAGAATGTCTCCCAGGATCCGGCCTACGCCGAAGTCATGAAGCAGCTCACGGAGACCTACCACAAGACGCGTGAGCAGTACCGGGTGCCCGCCGACTGCCCCGGCAGCGGCCACCGCATCCCGGACTTCAAGCCCTCCTGGGGCACCGGCGAGAACGACCGAATCAAGTGAGTGATTGACAATTGACGATTGACAATTGATAAGATAACGCGCCTTTCCTGCATGGGGAAGGCGCGTTTTTTCTTGCATTTGCCGGGTATGGGAGTAGACTGGGCACAGGATGAATGCGCAAGCAGAGAAGATTCGTGAGTATCTGGAGCAGTTCTACAGCCCTGAGGAATGGCCGACCCTGCGCTGGCAGGCAGAGGAATGGAGCAAGACCCTGCCACTGGAGGGATTGCGCGTGCTGGATGGCACGCCGATTTACCGCAACACGCTGGGGAAATACATGGCGCTGCTCGCCGCCGGGGCGGAGGTATGGGTGCCGGCGCGGCCGGGCATGCCTTCCGATTCCGCAACCATGCACCAGCTGGAGGAGTTCGGGATTCACCGCGCACCGCGCGGCATGGATGATTTCGACATCCTGCTGGACTGCTCCGGGCAGTTCTGCGAGCTGCACCCGCGGCTGGGGGCTGCGGAGCTGACCCGCACCGGGGTACACCGCTATGTGCACCCGCACCATCCCGTGATATTGACGGATTCAGGCCGCATCAAGCGCATTGAGACGGTGCTGGGCACCGGCGAAGGCTTTTTCCGGGCGCTCAAGCAGCTGGGTCACACTGAGCTGAAGGGGCAGCGGCTCCTCATCATCGGCTTCGGCAAAGTGGGCCGCGGCGTGCTGCACCATGCACGGAAGGAAGGCATGATTGCCACCGTGGCAGATGTGGTGGACAAGCGAAGCCAGCTGCCGGAGGGTGTGCGATTCGTGGACGCCACGGATACAGATGCGCTGAACGATGCCATCCTGCAATCCTGGTGCACCGTGACGGTGACCGGGCGCATTTCCGCCCTGCGCCGCAGCCTGAAGGCGGAGCTCATCATCCCCTCCCCCGTGCTGCTGGCCAATCTGGGGGTGGAGGATGAATACGGCTCCAGCATCCCCGAATGGCGCGTGCTGAACCACAAGAAACCGCTCAATTTCCTGCTGGAGGAACCCACCTCCATGCGCTACATGGAGACCACCATGGCCCTGCACAATGCCTGCGCGCTGGAATTGCTCACCGCCGACCTGCCGCATGGCTGCATACTTCCCTCCGCAGATGTGGAGGAACGGCTGCTGCATGTGGCCTGCACCCGCGGCCTCATCGGCCCGGATGTGAAGCTGCTCACCGAGGGCGAGCGGGCATAGTGCAAACTTGACAGCGGCGGGGTGGGTGCATACAATACGAAACAGCTGAGATGGATAAGATAATCATAGCATTTCGTTACCTGCTCTGCCTGCTGGGAGCGGCAGGGCTGCTGTATACATTCTCGTACCCGGATGCGGTGATTCCCCCGAACCCGGCGCTGGAGGAGATGGAGGGGGTGCACCTGTATGCCCTGAAGCCTTTTGTGTGGGTGCTGCCGGTGCTGTTCATGGAGCTGGTGAGCTGCTGCGGCCCGCGGCGCAATCTGGTCTGGTTCGGCGCCCTGTTGACCGTGCTGGGCCTGGCGCTGGCGGCATACCCGGTGCTGCAGGCGCACTGGCCGGAGTATGTGGAGCCCACCTTCAGCTACCAGGGCGGCATGCTGAGCACCGGGCTCATTCACTATGTGGCCTTCCTGGCGGTCTCCTTTGCCTTCCGCCTGGTGCTGCTGAACTACATGTTCCCGCCGGAGGAACTGCAGGAGCAGCTCGAAATCGGCTTTGTCTCTGCCACGGCGCTGGACCCCGCCAGCGCCCGCACGCTTAAGGAGATTGCCGCCGAAGAAAAGGGGCCACAGCGCAAGTTTCAATTCAAAGCAGGTGATGCCCGCAACGCCCTGCGCTGGAAGCTGCTGATGCGCCGCATGTTCCTGCGCAGCATGGTGGCCAACGGCTGCGTGGGTGGTGGCATTCTGCTGCTGCTGCTCTGGTTCTTCCTCTACCCGCAGCCCACGACTGAGGAGGCGCTGCAGCGCGACAAGGCCCGCATGTTCGAGCACCGGGTGAACGCACACGGGCAGCCCCTGGCCACCACAGCAGCGGTGCATGCCGCAGCACGCGTGATGAAGCACATCTCCGATTTTGAATCCCTGGGCGGTATGAGCCGCGCCGAGGCAGAGCAGTGGCTGGGGCTGGATGCTGTGCCGGCGGGCTACCGCTCCTGGCTGCGCGATGAACGCGCCATCAAGGTGCCTTCCGCCAATTACATGTACGAAAACCGCACCCGCTTCCTCACGGTGACAAATGGCCGCTATCTCTGCGTGCTCTACATCCGCACCAATGAGGCAGATGGCAGCATTGTGGTGGCTGAGCTGCAGGATGCCGGCTGGGATGCCGTGGCGGATGAGAACCGCCGCCGCTTGGGAACCGACTGGGGGGCCATTTACCGCTGATTCCGATTATGCCTGCCTTCATTTACAAACGCCGCATCGCCTTCCACGAGACCGACGCCGCCGGCGTGGTTTACTTCGCCAACTTCTTCCACCTCGCAGAGGAAGCAGAGACTCACGCCATCGCCTCACTCAACTGTATAGTCACCCGCGACGGCTACCTCTACCCACGCGTTCACGTGGAAGCGGACTACCTGGCCCCGCTGCATTTCTTTGACGAGGTGACAGTACACTGCAACATCGACAAAATAGGCTCCAGCTCAATACACTGGAAATTCGAAATTCACGGGCCAAGCAGACTTTGCGCCACCGTAAAAGCTATTTCCGCACGGCGGAACCGCGACCATTCTGCGGCGCCATACTCCGACGAAGAGCGCGCAGCTTACTCGGTGTTACTACCCTGACCGCGGGGTTTTTCTCGGCATATTCTCCCAGTATCCGCTTCATTTCGTTGGCCGTTTCCATGCAATCCTGCACAGAATGGTCGGAGGGCACGATTTTTTCCGTCCCCCATGCGAGGTGACTAGACCAGTACGGCACCACGCCGTCCGATGATTTGGGAGTATCCCCCTTCCCCTGGTCACCGATGATGGAGTGAGTGGGCACATTGCGCACTTTCAGCCCCTGCAGACCGGAGATGGAGTAGCTATCAGGCTTGAGCTGGTTCACACTGGTGAACCAGAGATAGGCATCCTGCGGATTGAGCAGGAACATATCCTGCTGCAGGGTAGCGATATTGTACGCCTCTTTCAGCAGGTTCTGCGGCAGGCTGACCAGCTTGGACAGGAAGGTGGCCAAGCGGTATTTAGCCACCGGCGCACCGCGGTGCGGAGTAGCCATGTAGACCACCATGCCCGCCTTGACGGGTTCAAAGAAGTAGTCTTTGCGCAGCGCTTCGAGTGCGGGATCCGGCAAGGGCTCATGCACATAGCGCTTATCGAGGTACTGCGCCAGTGTCTGCTGCGGAATATCGGAAGCACGGAGGAGATTCCAGGGTTCCTCGCACTGGCTGTAGTGGGTGATGAGGCCGCCCATGGAGTGGCCGACCACCACCATCTTATCCCAGTTGGGATTCTTGTGGTGAGGGTCAACCTGGTCACGCAGCTTCTGCAGAGATTCGCGATACGCGCGAGCCGAAACTGTCCACGCCACACCGGTGGGATAGTTGAAATACCAGAATTGGTAATTCCTGCGGATTTCCGGGTCGGCATAGAGGCGGTTCACCAGATTATCGAAAGTACCGGCCGAAGACATGAGCCCGTGGGTCAGAATAACGGGAATCTTGTTCGGATTATAAACCTGAATGGAGGAAAGCCCGGTGGTGTTGCGCAGCTCCTGGGGCTGGAGCAGGCCGAGCCAGCGGTCATCTTTCACACGGGTGAGATTCCAGTATACCTCCAGCAGTGCGCTCCAGTCAGCAGCCAGCGGGTAGTTGAGCTTGCCCACGGCAATGAAGTCCTCCCGATTGCGGGGAATAACCCGGAAGCGGGGTTTACCCTCCTCCGAGAAGGTCATGACAGCCGTGAGAATACTCACCGTGCCACGTGTGGCGATATTGAACACGTTTTCCGTGCCGGGCTTTATCTTACCCTCCGGAATCACCCCTACCATGGGCACACCGATACCCGGAAGCGTGTAGCGCTCCTGCAGAGCACTGAGTTCCACATCAATCGCCGGAACGATATCCTCATGCAGCCCGAGAAAACGGCGGATGCTTTCGTCCTTCTGGTGCTGGAGCTCGAATTCATCATATTCGGGCAGCTTCTGCTGCTCCAGCGCATCGTGGCGCAAACGCTTCACGAGCGTGAGCAAATCTTTGTTATACTGGTGCAGCGCCACAGCTCTCTCCCGGTCTCCCAAATCGGGATTGGCCAACTGATACCAGCTGTCGCGCAGACGGGCCACCAGATCGGTATCATTCTGAGTCTGGCGCGAAGGCACCGGCAACTCCGCCGTGGGAATCAGCGGTGCTGAACACCCCAGCAGCATAAATGCACACAGACTCAGATACAGCAGACGAAAACAGCGCATGGGCGTATTGTAACGGGCACAAACATCAATGTCAAAGCGTTATTGTGCTTAACATCAGAACGGATAGAGGAATATGAGCGTAAGAGAGAGAAAAATCGCAGCACCTCGCCAAAACGTGAGATAAAAAGGCAGGTTCCTGTTCGGAACCTGCCTTTTTTTGTAAGGAGTGTGGAAGTGATAAACTTCAACAAATACCCTTCCGCCTTACAGCACCTCGGGAGCGAGGGACACGATCTTCATGAAGCCTTTTTCACGAAGCTCGCGAGCCACCGGCCCGAAGATACGGGTACCACGCGGGTTGTTATCCTTATCGATAACCACCACAGCGTTGGAGTCGAAACGAAGCACGGAGCCATCGTCGCGACGGATGGGAGCGGCGGTACGCACCACCACAGCCTTCACCACCGTACCCTTCTTCACAGAAGCGGTCGGGATGGATTCGCGGATGTGGCAGGTGATGATATCGCCGATGTGAGCCTGGTCAGCACCGCTCTTGCCGATCACGCCAATCATCTTGGCAGTGCGGGCGCCGGTGTTGTCGGCCACCTGAACGAGGGATTCCATCTGGAGCATAGTAGGTAATGTCCTTTCTGGTTTGAGATTAGTGTTTCAGGATTTCCACGAGCTCCCAGCGCTTCAGCGCGGAAAGCGGGCGGGTTTCACGGATGCGCACCTTGTCGCCGACCTTGGCGGTCTCGTTCTCGTCGTGAGCATAGAACTTCTTGCTCTTCTTCACGATCTTCTTGAACACGGGGTGCGGAACGCGGGCCACGTACTCCACAACGATGGTCTTGCTCATCTTGGTGGAGACAACAACGCCAACGCGGGTCTTACGAAGGCCCTGGGGCTTGGTCGTAGTAGTTTCTTCGCTCATATTCTAAGTCCTTGGGTTTTCGTTTGATTATCAGGCCTCGGCGCTGCCCTCGCCCTGAACGGTCAGGGCGCAGGCGAGTTCCTTGCGGACGATGCGGATGCGCTGGTTGTTCTCCAGCTGGCCGGTGGCCTGCTGGATGCGCAGGTTGAAGTACTCCTCGCGCAGGCCACGGATGTGGGCGGCGAGCTCCTTGGCGGGCATACCGCGGAAGTCTTTAGCTTTCTTTACAGGCATAATAGTGTAATTTTTGAATGGTTACTAGTTTTAGGCCTGGGGTTCAACACCCTGGCGATAGACGAAACGAGTGCGGATACCCAGCTTGTTGGAGGCGAGGCGGAGAGCCTCACGAGCAGCGGACTCAGTCACACCGCCGACCTCGAACATGATGTTGCCGGGGCGGCAGACGGCCACCCAACCCTCAACAGCACCCTTACCCTTACCCATACGGGTGTCCGGCGGACGCTTGGTGAAGGACTTCTGCGGGAAGATGCGGATGTACACGCGGCCCTTACGGCGCAGGTAACGGTTGATGGCAATACGGCAAGCCTCGATCTGGTTGTTGGTCACCCAGCCGCGGGTGAGAACCTGCAGACCAAAGTCGCCAAAGGCAACATAGTCACCGCTGGTTGCATTGCCGCCGCGGTTGCCGCGGTGCATCTTGCGGTGGTTGTCCTTAATACGTTTGGGCATTAAAGGCATAGTCTTATTCTCCTATTGTTAAAGTTTCGTGTGTTCAGACATTAGGCGTCGCGGCGGGAATCGCGGCGGGGACGCGGGGCACGGTTCTGACGGCCACCACCCATCTGCGGGGCACCGGCTACCTCGGGGCGCTTGTTGATCCAGCACTTGATACCGATGATACCGTACAGGGTACGGGCCTCGGCAAAGCCGTAATCAATCGGGGCGCGCAGAGTCTGCAGCGGCACTTTACCCTCGCGGTACTGCTCAGCACGGGCGATATCGGCACCACCCAGACGACCGGCGCAACGCACGCGGATACCCTCGGCACCGAAGTCCATGGCCACCTGCACGGCGCGCTTCATAGCGCGGCGGAAGGAAACGCGGCGCTCAAGCTGCGTGGCGATGTTCTCGGCCACAAGCTGGGCGTCGAGCTCCGGCTGGCGGATTTCCATGATGTCGAGCTTGACCTGGGCGCCACTGCACAGCTTGGAGAGGGCGGCGGTCATTTCCTCGATGTTCTTGCCCTTGGGCCCGATGATGAGGCCGGGACGAGCGGTAGCGATGGTCACGCGGACGCTGTTCCAGGCGCGCTCGATGGTGATGCGGGAAATCGCGGGCGTGGAGCCCTTGAGATCCTTGTTGAGGTCCGCGGTGTAGTCCTTGATGAACTTGCGGATCTTGAGGTCCTCGTGGAGCTTCGTGGCATAGTCCTTGCCCGTAGCATACCACTTGGAGCGCCAGTCTTTAGTAACGGCAAGACGGAAGCCGATAGGATTTACTTTCTGACCCATAGTGTTATGTTAGTTTGTTATGGTTATGCCTCTTTGTTTGCGAGGATGATCGTAATGTGGGAGGTGCGCTTGCGGATCATGTTAGCGGAACCGCGGGCGCGGGCCATCGTACGGCGGAAGGTGGGACCTTCGTCCACCATCACGCTCTTGAGCACGAGCTCATCAGCGGACAGGCCGTTGTTGTTCTCGGCGTTGGCCACAGCGGCCTTCAGGGTCTTATTCAGGAGATAAGCGCCCTTCTTGGGGGTGTAGCTCAGCACGTCGGTAGCCTGGGTCACAGACATACCCTGGACGGCAGCGGCTACGTCGCGCATCTTCTTCGCAGAGATGCGAGCATTCTTGTATACTGCTTTCACTTCCATTGTTATGGTATTTGTTGAAGAATTAGTCGTTTGTTTTCACGGACACGCGGTCACCCACTGCGATGCTGAGCACCGGGTTGAGGTGGCGCTGAACCAACAGGCCGGATACGCTCTTGCGTACATCCGTCACCAGGGTGGTGGCTATCAGCTGGTCGCCGCGGAAGATTTCCATGGGCATGCCCACTTCCACCCCGCCCTTGCGGCCGGCGTTGATGACGATGAGCCCGGATTCGGAGTCGATGCTGAGCACCTTGGCCTCATCCAGCGTGCCATCAAACTCGCTCTGCTGCTTCTGGCGGAGGCCCAGGGCCACCTCCAGTTCCTGCAGGGCGGTCTCCAGAGCCTGCCGGGCGGCCTCATCCTCTACCATGGCGCTGCGCTTGTACTCTGCCACTGCAGAGGCAAGGCGCAGGCTGCCCTGGCGCACCTCGTCCAGCTCGGTCCGGGTGGATTCGAGCATGGCCGCGATTTCGATGAGTTTTTCCTCCTGGCCGCCCAGGGCGGTGCCACCGAGCGCCTCAAGGCGCGCACTGACTTCCCTGAGCTGCTTGCGGGCAGCATCTGCATCTGCCCGGGCAAGCATGTAGCTTTCGCGGAGACTGGCCACCTGGCGTTCCAGCTGGTCGGTTTTGCGGTCCGTAGCACCATTTCCACCCTCACCGGCGCCGGCGCAGGTACCCGCGGCCAGAGCGGCCAGGGTCACAAGGCAGGTGCTGAGGTGAGCTGCGGTCATGGTTCAGGTTCGGTTAATCTTATTACTTCTTGCCGATGCCGCCGTGAGCCTTGAAGATTCGCGTAGGAGCGAATTCGCCGAGCTTGTGGCCCACCATGTTCTCCGTCACGTACACCGTGGCGAAAGACTTACCGGTGTGCACCAGGAAAGTGAGACCGACGAAATCCGGAATCACCATGGAGGCGCGGCTCCAGGTCTTGATCGGCTTGCGATCCCCGCTCTGCAGCTGGGCGTCAACCTTGTCGAGAAGAGGCTGGCTTACGAAGGGTCCTTTTTTGAGGGAACGTCCCATTGTTCTTAGAAATGTTTGTGGTTAAAATTACTTGGCTTTGCGGCGCTGCACGATGAACACATCGGAAGGCTTGCGGAGACGGCGGGTCTTCTGGCCCTTGACGTGACCCCACGGGGACTTCAGGTGCTGACGACCACCACCGGACTTGGACTTACCTTCACCACCACCGTTGGGGTGGTCGACGGGGTTCATACACATACCGCGCACGGTCGGACGGATACCCATCCAACGGGTGCGACCGGCCTTACCGGAGGACTCGTTCATGTGCTGGGTGTTGCCCACCTGACCGATGGTGCAGTAGCACTCCACACGGAACTTGCGGATTTCGCCGGAAGGCATCTTAACCAGGGCGTACTCACCATCACGGTTGGAGAGCACAGCCTGCTGACCGGCGGAGCGAGCAATCTTACCACCGGAACCGGGACGAATCTCGATGTTGTGAATAGCAGTACCCAGGGGTACATTCTTGAGGGGCATTGCGTTGCCCACCTTGGGAGCCACGTTCTCACCGCTCTGCACCGTCATGCCGACGGTCAGGCCCACAGGAGCCAGGATGTAGCTCTTGGTGCCATCAGCGTACTGGATGAGGGCGATGCGGCAGGTGCGGTTCGGATCATACTCAATACCGATCACGGTAGCAGCTTCCGTGCGGGTGCGGCGGAAGTCCACCAGGCGGTAGTGGTACTTGTGGCCACCGCCGATGTGGCGGGTGGTGATGCGGCCGTTGTTGTTGCGGCCACCGCTCTTGCGGATGGGCTGCAGGAGGCTCTTTTCAGGCTTGGACTTGGTGATCTCGTCGAATGCGGGCAGAACCTTGTAACGGTTGGACGGAGTGGTAGGCTTAAATGACTTGAGGGACATGATAGCTTACTTTCTATTTACGTGTTCCAGTTATCAGACAAGGTCCAGAGACTCACCGTCAGCCAGGCGCACGAATGCCTTCTTCCAGGCGGGTGCGGTGCCGGCATCCTTCGTGCGCTTGCGGCGCACCTTGCCATCATAGTTAGCGGTGCGGACGGAGGCAACCTTCTTGCCGAAGGCCTTCTCCACAGCCTGCTTGATCTCGATCTTGGTGGCCTTCACCGCCACTTCGAGCGTAAGCACGCCGTTCTCCTCGTGCATCACGGTTGCCTTTTCGGAAACGCGCGGCTTCTTGATTACGTCGTAGATATCGTTCATGATTACTTGGTGCGGTTGGCGATGATTTCCATAGCGGACTCCACGATGACGACCTTGCGGGCATCCAGCAGCTGCTCCACGTTCACCTCAGCGGCGGACATGAGGAGCACCTCGGCCACGTTGCGGCCGGCGCGCTTGGTCATCTCGTCGAAATTGTCGGCGATGATGAGGATCTTCTTACCCTCAGCAATCTCGGACACGGCGGCGACGAAGGACTTCGTCTTGCCGTCCTCGATGGAGAAGGAAGGAACGGTCACGACCTTACCACCGGTGATGATGTCGCCCAGCACGCGGCGCAGAGCCAGCTTGCGGGTGGACTTGTTCACCTTCTTGGAGTAGTCGCAGGGGCGGGGACCGAACACCACGCCACCACCCACAAAGATGGGGGACTGGTGGTCGCCGTGACGGGCATTACCCGTGCCCTTCTGGCGGTAGATCTTGCGGTTGTTACCAGCAACCTCACCGCGGGTCTTCGTGTTGGCGGAGCCGGTGCGGCGGTTGGCGCGGTAGGCAGTCACCAGGTCGTGCACGGCCTGGCTACCCTTCTCGGGGCCCACCGTCACGAGGCCGGCGGCGTTGGCTGCCTCGATTGTCAGTGTATTAGCGGACATAGATAGGTTTTCCTAGTTCGTTTGTTTATTTACCGTTCTTCTTCTTGGCCGGACGGACCACAACGTAAGAGCCCTTGGCGCCGGGCACGGGGCCGGACACGAGGATCACGTTGTCATCCTTGCGCACCTGAACGACTTTCAGGTTCTGCACGGTCTTGCGCTCGTTACCCTGGTGGCCGGGCATCTTCTGGCCCTTCCACACGCGGGACGGCGTGGCGCAGGCGCCCACACCACCGGTACGGCGGTGCATCATGGAGCCGTGCGTCATGGGAGAGCCATGGAAGTTATGACGACGCATAACACCCTGGAAGCCCTTACCCTTGGACGTGCCGATCACGTCCACCCAGGCACCTTCCTCAAAGAGGGTGCAACCGGGATGCTCAGCGCCCTCTGCGGGCAGCTCGGCGGCGTCCACGCGGAACTCCTTGAGGAGCTTGGCGGGGGCGATGCCCAGCTTCTTGAAGTGGCCAGCAACCGGCTTGGAAAGGCGGCTCTCCTTCTGAGCGTCGAATGCCACCTGGATGGCGCAGTAACCATCCTTCTCCTCGGTCTTGATCTGGCCGTAAGTGTTGCCGGTCACGTCGATAACCGTGACGGGAATCATGGCGCCGGTCTCCTTGTTGAAGACGCGGGTCATGCCAACCTTCTTACCAATAAGTCCTAAAGACATGTTATTAAAAAATCTGTGTTAAGGTTCGTAATGAAACGGGCGGGGATCAGATCTTGATCGTGATGTCCACACCAGCGGGCAGGTTGAGCTTCTTGAGCTCTTCCACCGTGCGGGAGGTCGGCTCAACGATGTCGAGCAGGCGCTTGTGGGTACGGATTTCGAACTGGTCGGCAGATTTCTTATTAACATGGACCGAGCGGTTCACAGAGAACTTCTCGATACGAGTCGGCAAAGGAATCGGTCCGGCGACTTTGGCGCCCGTGCGCTTGGCGGTCTCGACGATCTCGGAAGCGGAGCGGTCGATAGCGCGGCTATCAAAAGCACGGAGACGAATGCGGATTTTGGGACTTTGCATGAACGTGCGGTTATGTTTAGGTTAGTAATTGAGTTGGTTTATTTGTTACCACCGCGAGCCTTGACGATGTCGTTGACAAGGTTCTGGGGTACTTGTTCGAAGTGAGAGGGTTCCATGGAGTAGGAGGCCAGACCCTTGGAGAGGGTGCGGATGTCGGTGGAGTAACCGAACATCTCGGCCAGCGGCACATCGGCGGTGAGCACACACTCAGCACCCTTGTGCTCCATGTTCTTCACCATGGCGCGGCGGCGGTTGAGGTCGCCCATGATATCGCCCTGGTTTTCAGCGGGGGTCACCACTTCCACGGCCATGATGGGCTCCAGCAGCACCGGGCTGCACTTGGCAAAGGCGTTCTTCATAGCGAAGATAGCAGCCATCTTGAAGGCGTTTTCGTTGGAGTCCACTTCGTGGTAGGAGCCGTCAATCACGTCCACCTCCACGTCCTCCACGGGGTAACCCGCAACGGAACCGGAGTTCATGGCTTCGTTCAGACCGGCGTACACAGCGTTCATGTACTCCTTGGGAATGGCACCACCAACAATCTTGTTGGCAATCTTGAGACCGGAACCGCGCTCGCCGGGACGCATGGCAATCACCACGTCACCGTACTGACCACGACCACCGGACTGCTTCACCAGCTTGCCCTGCACGCGGTCGGCAGAAGCAGTGATGGTTTCGCGGTAGGCGATCTGGGGCTTGCCGGTGTTGGCCTCCACCTTGAACTCGCGCTTGAGGCGGTCCACGATGATGTCGAGGTGAAGCTCACCCATGCCGGCGATGATGGTCTGACCGGTTTCTTCATCGGTCTTCACGCGGAAGGTGGGGTCCTCAGCAGAAAGGCGCTGCAGAGCGTTGGACATCTTCTCCTGGTCGCCCTTGGTGAGGGGTTCCACGGCCATGGAAATCACGGTGTCCGGGAAGGTGGGGGGCTCAAGCGTGTAGTCGAAGTCATCGGAAGCCAGGGTATCACCCGTGGTGGCGTTCTTCAGACCCACGATGGCAGCGATATCGCCGGAGTACACGGCGTCCACATCGGTGTGCACATTGGCCTGAATCTGGAGCAGACGGCCCACGCGCTCACGCTTGCGGGTACGGGGGTTGTACACGGTGTCGCCCTTGCGCACCACGCCGGTGTAGACGCGGATGAACACCAGGGAGCCCACGAACTTGTCGGCCCAGAGCTTGAATGCCAGCACCACGGGCTTGTCCTTATCGGAGGGGTCAATCGTCTTCACGTCGAACACCTCGTAGCCGTTCTCATCGAGACCGGTGGCAACCGTGCTGGTCACAGTGGCCTGCTTACACTCGAGCGGGCTGGGGAGGTAGTCCACCACAGCGTCCAGGAGGCCCTGCACACCCTTGTTCTTGAAAGCGGAACCACCGGCCACGGGGATGAACTTGTTGGCGATGGTAGCGCGGCGGATAGCCTGCTTCAGGGTCGGGGCATCGATGGGCTCCTCCATGAGGAAGAGTTCGCCGAGCTCGTCGTCCACATTGGCCACGCACTCCTTGAGCTCCTCGAGGTAGGACTCACCGATTTCCTTGAGCTCGCCCTCCAGGTCCTTGATCTCATAGGTGGAACCCTGGCGGTCGGAATCGCTGTAGAAGATAGCCTTCTGGTTCACCACGTCAATCTGGCCGCAGAGCTGGTCCTCAGCGCCGATGGGCACCAGAATGGGAGCAGCGTTGGCACCCAGCTTGGTGCGGATATCGTTGAGCACATTGGCGAAGTTGGCGCCGGTGCGGTCCATCTTGTTCACAAAGCAGAGGCGGGGCACCTCGTACTTGTTGGCCTGGCGCCACACCGTCTGCGTCTGGGGCTGCACGCCGGCAACACCACAGAACACCACGATGGCGCCGTCGAGCACGCGCAGGGAACGCTCCACCTCAGCGGTGAAGTCCACGTGCCCGGGGGTATCGATAACGTTGAGCTGGAAGTTCTCGTTCTCGAAAAGCTTGTGGCAGCCCTCTGCGGGCAGCTGTTTCCAGTTGGTCGTAACGGCAGCGGAGGTAATGGTGATACCACGCTCCTGCTCCTGCTCCATCCAGTCGGTCGTCGCAGAACCCTCGTGGGTCTCGCCGATCTTGTGGATCATGCCGGTGTAGAACAGAATGCGCTCGGAAAGCGTGGTCTTGCCGCCGTCAATGTGAGCGGCGATACCGAAGTTACGGTAGCGCTCAAGCGGTGCCTTGCGGTCAGGGCTGCTATAGTTATTAGCCATATAGTAATATGAATTGTCTTAAAGTTCAGAGATTACATTCAAAACTTCCAGCAGGCGGTCTTACCAGCGGAAGTGGGCGAAGGCACGGTTGGCCTGGGCCATCTTGTGCACATCATCGCGCTTGCGCACGGCAGCACCCTGGTTGGCAGCGGCTTCCTTGATTTCGTTTGCCAGAGCCTTAGCCATGGGGATACCCTTGCGGTTGCGGGCGTAGTTGATAATCCAGCGCATGGCAAGAGCCTCGGAGCGGTCAGGAGCCACTTCCAACGGCACCTGGTAGGTAGCACCACCCACGCGGCGGCTCTTCACCTCCACACGGGGCTTGGCATTCTCGATGGCGCGGGTCAGAACCTCCAGCGGGCTCACGGTATCGGTACCTTCGTTGGCCATATCGATAGCCTTGTACACGATACGCTCAGCCAGGGAGCGCTTGCCGTCCAGCATCACCTTGCAAATCAGGCGGCCAACGAGCACGGAATCGTAACGGGAGTCACGACGTTCAATCTTCTTATAGACGCGTTTGCGACGAG
>CALFTQ010000081.1 GCA_937916135.1 uncultured Verrucomicrobiales bacterium | reverse complement strand
GGTCTGGTGGCCAGCCTAGTGGTCACAGGCGTCCTTTGGCGCAGCGTCCGAACTCAGTGAGGATATCGTCCGGCAAAGCCGGATTTCGCTCCCTGTCGGGTTGGGCTTAATCTTTTCCCAATGATAGGGAAAGAGACTGAATAAGGCCTATTGGGGAACGATATCCGCGAGCCGGGGCTCGCGGACTCAGGTGGGAAGCAGGAGGCTCACCGGATTATACAACAAATCCCCCAGACGGGCAGCGATACGGTTGGCCTCCGCCGCGGGGATGGTGGTAGAGACGTAGAAGGTATACGGCAGGGAGAAATTGCCGGGATTATCGGCTCCGGCGCGTATGCCGACCTTGGCGCTGCGACCGCGCGCCACGAAGCCGAAGGCAGGGCGTTTGCCGCTGGCAATGTAATCCACCACCTGCTGGCGGGCCGTGGCGGCATCGCACACGGCGATATGGGGGGTAAAGTTCTCGAGCACGGAATCACTATCCTGCTGCACTTCGCGGGCCAGGCGGTATATGCTCTTGTTGGCCGCATTCTCAATACCCATGACCTTGCGCCCCTCCTCTTCAAAGAGAAGCACATCCACCTTGCCATCCGCCGGCATCCAGCAGGGATGGCTGGTGCAGGCCTTCACCACCGCCCGGGTGATGTAGTCGAAGAGAGAGTAACGCTTCTCCAGCAGCTTTTCGCACTGCACCGCTATGGGCAGGCTGATGCGGGCCAGCGCTGCCATGTCTACCTCCTGGTCATAAACGTAGTATCCGTCAATCTCCGGACGGGTGGGGGTAATGGCAAAGTCGTTCACCACCGTCCTGCCGCGGCTCACCGGGGCCGTGGTGGGTTCCACCACATCTGCCGCCATGATGCGGCCACGCGGGCCGGTGCCACACAGGGCTGTGGGGTCTATTCCCTTTTTCTGGCACAGTTTACGGGCAAGGGGGGAGATGAGCATGAAACCTGGATGCAGTGGTTGTGAGATGAAAGAGTGGCGGGGTGCCGCAGCACCCCGCCGATTGAGTTGATTTATGCCTGGTAGCGGAGCTCGCCGTCGATGATAGTCATCACGGTTTCGTACTCGGCATCCAGCACCACCATATCGGCGGTGTAGCCGGGGGCAATCTTGCCGAGGTCGAAGAGCCCGAGGCTCTGGGCCTGGTTCCAGGAGGTAGCCTTCACCAGCTCGCTGAGCGGGGCTCCGGTGAGTTCCTGCACATTTTTGAGGCCCTTGGCATAGCGCAGGGTGGAGCCGGCCAGGTTGCCGCTTTCCAGGCGGGCCACGCCGCCCTTCACGATGATGGGCAGACCACCCAGCTGGCCGGGGCCATCGGGCATCCAGGAGCAGGCCAGGGAGTCCGTAATCATAATCATCTGGTCAATATCCTTGTTGCTGAAGGTGAGCTTCAGCATATCCTCGCAGAGGTGAATCTTGTCGCAGATGATTTCAATCTTGATATCCTTATCCAGCATACCGGA
Organism: uncultured Verrucomicrobiales bacterium; assembly: GCA_937916135.1. Lineage (GTDB taxonomy): Bacteria > Verrucomicrobiota > Verrucomicrobiia > Verrucomicrobiales > Akkermansiaceae > Akkermansia. Next base: position 16,326 of record CALFTQ010000081.1, on the reverse strand, counting down.
GCCCACCAGGCCGATTTCGCGGTGGTGCTGCGGGCTCATCTGGTTGCAGAAGTGGGTAAGGTGCTTCAAGCCGGCAGCCTTGGCTTTCTTGAAGTCAGCATAGCTGGCGGCAGAGTGGCCAGCAGAGCAGGTGATGCCTGCGGCGGTGGCCTTGTTGATGAAGTCGATGGAGCCGGGCATTTCCGGAGCCATGGAGATGAGCAGCACCGGGTAGATGTCGTTCAGCATGGCCACTTCCTCAAAATCGGCAGGGCGCACGAAGGCGGGGTTCTGGGCACCGCACTGCTTCGGGTTGATGTAGGGCCCTTCCAGGTGCACACCGGGGGTCTTGGAGCCATTCGGAGCGGCGGCGTATTCCTTCACCACGGTGCATACATCGGCCAGGGTCTTGGTACCCAGGGTCAGGGTGGTGGGCAGCCAGGTGGTCACACCTTCCTTCATCTTGCAATCGGCGATGGTGCGGATGCTTTCCACCTTGCAATCGCAGGTATCGCAGCCGCCAGCGCCGTGGGAGTGAATGTCGATGAAACCGGGCATGAGCATGTTGCCGCCGGCGTCAATCGTCTTATCGGCCTCGGCGGTTTCGCCGGGCTGCAGCACAGCAATGATCTTGCTGCCTTCCACAAGTACAGAACCACCGGGCAGGTCAATGCCGGGGGAAATGATATGCGCGTTCGTGATGAGTGTCTTCATAATCGTATAAGAGGGTGGCAGGTGGCTTATTCCCCCTGCTCACGGGTTAATTTTAGCGTTATCTCCACCGTGTTGCAAGGCAAAAGAAACGAGATGCAGAAATTTGGTGGCATTAAAGCCTGTGCGCCTGTTCCTTAATCAGAATTTTCTCTTGCGCCGGGCAGCCAGGGCGGCGAGTGCCAGGAGGCTCAATGTTGCGGTGGTGGGTTCGGGGATGGCCTGGAGATTGACCAGGCCGCCGACGTAGGCGAGGTTGTAATCATACCGGGTGTCCAGGTTGCTGAACACACCGTTGACATTCAGCACCGAGCCATCGGCCATGGCGGTGGCATCCAGCGTGAGCTTATCCACCCCGGTGAAGAGGGTGACCGCCTGGTGGCCATAGAGGTCTGCCAGCATGGATTCGGAGAGGGTGAGGCTCATGCCGGTGGCGAGCGCCACATCGCTGCCCATGGTGAGGGTGCCGTCCAGAATGAGGGAGGAATCTGCCGTGAAGGTGATGTTCGCATTCAGCACGGCACCGGCACCGGCCTGCAGGGTGGTGAGGGTGAGGGTGCTTTCATGCGCGCTGGTGGCAGTGGGAGTGGCGGCGTCCTTGTAGGCGCTGAAGGTGGTGCCACTGCCCAGGCTCAGGGTGCTGAGCACGCAGTTTTCACCCAGCCCGGCGCTGGTGGTGCTGCCGTTGATAACGTTGATAAGCTCTATGGCAGAGACGGAAAGCTTGGCTTTCAAATCCACCTGCACATTGTCCAGGGTGAGTTTTTCAGCGGTGATGCTGCCGGCGTAAGCATCGAAACCATCAGCGTATCCGGATTCGCTCACGTTGCGCAGGGTCACATCATCCGCCTCGATGCTGCCGTCGATATAGGCTTTGCTGCCCACCACGGTAACCGAGGCGCGGGCACCTTCGCTGCGGGTGGCGTCCCCCTTGGTGATGCTGCCGTTAATCACACCGCCGTTGACGACAACGGATGTATTCCCCACGGTTCCGGCGGAACCACCGGCCACAATATCCCCGTTGATGATGCCGCCATTCACAGTGATATCGGCATTCTTCACCGTGCCGGTGGTCTTGGAACCACCCAGCAGGTACCCCTGCACCGTGCCACTGTTCACCACCAGGGTCACGCTTTCCACAGTGCCTGAGCCATGCACCGCGCCGCCCACGATATCGCCCTTCACGGTTCCGCCGTTCACAAACACATTGAACTCTGCGGCGCTGCCGTTATTGTAAGAGCCGGCTATGGCGGCGGTCTGCCCACTATAGGAGCCATCACCTACCACACCGCCGGCGGCAATCTCCAGGGTGAGCCTGCTGGCTTTGCCGGAGCCCATGGAACCGAATACGGTGTGGACAGTGGTGCCAGTCACCTGCACGTTGATATTGCCGGCGTAGTTGCAGTTGGTGATGCCGGTCCAGCCGTCCCCGTAAGTGATGTTGAAGCTCGCGGTGTCCGATTCCGGCGCGGTGGTGACCAGTTTCTGCCCGGCTGTAGCAGCAATTGCCTCGGCATCGTCGAAACTGATACCGCTGGAAATGGCTTCGGCATTGCGCTCAGCAGACGGCATGTACTGAGGGCCCGGGGACTGGCGATAGGCATACTCTGCCGCATATACCCCGCTGGTGGTGGGCGCGCAGGCCCGGTCTGTCCAGCTGAGCAGGCTCACGGTGCCGGCGGCCCCGGCAGAGGAAATGGAGATGCCGTTGAGCCCGGTGCCCTCACTGGCCGCCAGCCCCTGGCCGATGAGCATATCCCCCAGCCATACGTAGTAGCCGCTCAGCACATTGTCGGCGGTGTTGCCGTTGTGCCAGGCAATGCGCAGGTTGCCTTCTGCCGCCAGGGCGGAGGTATCCTGGCAGAAGAGCACCTCGTTACCCCACATAATGTAAGCCTCGCTCAGGCTCAGGGTGCCGCTGTTCACCCCATCCCCCAGCGAGATGGAGAGTGAACTATCCGTGCCCAGCCAGCCACCGGTTGCGCCATCGCCGAAGACGGCAGAAAAATCAATAGTGTAGCCGTTTTCCTGCGTGAAAGCCCCCTCTGCAAAGCCGGCCGTGCTACCAGCGGCGATGCTGCCGGGGGTGGCGCTCTGCCAGGTGGTGGTGCCGGAACGCTCCAGCCCGGCGGTGCGGCCGCCGATACCCATGGCGCGGGCCAGGTTGCCCGCCATGAGGAGCGAGCCCTGGTCATTCGGGTGCAGGCGGTCGGAGCTGCTGTTGAAGAAGGCATCGTGCCCCATGAAGCGGTTTTCCGAGCTGGCATCCACCATGCCGCGGGTCACATCTACATACACTACGTTCTTCCCGCTTTCCCGGGAATAGGCCGCAGCCCAGGCCGCCAGATTCCGGTTGAACTCCTGCCCGGCGTAGTGGTCCATATTGCGGTTGTGGTTGCTGTGGTTACCCCAGGGGGTGATGGAAAGCGCGTAGAAGGTATCCCCCTCCCCGCAGACGTCATCTACTATGGTGGCCATGCTGCCCCAGTTCCCGCCGGCGGTCCAGGTGTACGAATCGGCCGCGGCATCGTAGCTCACCGTGCCGCCCAGCATCTTCTGCATCTGGGTGGCATACTGGGCCGTGGTGGGGCCGTCGTTCGGGGTGTCGGAAAGCAGGTCATTCGTGCCCATGAGGCAGAACCAGGTGTTGCTGTCGAACCGGGCAGCAGTCGTGGCGGTGGAGTGCCCGCCGTAGTTCACACCGCTGATGTAGGTGGTGCCGTTCACCTCTGCGCTGGTGCTGCCGGAAATGATATTGTGCGTGCGCCCGGAGGCCTGTGCCAGGTGGACATTGGCAAAGGCGGCCCCGCCGTAGGATTCCCCGACATCCGCCGTGTGCCCGGGGCTGCTGTAATACCCCTCGCGCGGCCCGGTTATCTCATTCTCAATGCCGTTATCCACCAGTGTCTTGAACAGCTGCCAGCGGTAGGAGGCATCGCTCACGCCGTGCGTGATGGAATCCCCCAGAAAGGTGATGCGCCCCACGCTGGTGCTGCTGTCTGCCCGCCCGCTCACAAAGGGCTTGCTGTAATCCACCGGCGGCACATAGCTCTCCGTATCCAGCGTGGAGGGAGTATGCAGCGTCACGGCTGTCACATAGTTCAGGTTCACATGGTAGCCATTCACCTGCGTATTGTAGGAACTCAGCAGAGTGGAAGCCGTATAGAGCTTGGTTGCCGTTCCGGCGGTATCTTTCACACTCACCGTCACTCCGCTGCTGTTGCTGTTGGTGATGCTCAGGGTCACGCTGCCATCCGTGGCATGCTGGTTCAGTGTGCTGTAATCTATCCTGTTGCTTGTACTCCAGGCGGCTTCATCCCAATAACCGGTCAGATACGGCTCCCGGGTACCATTCCCCGCCGCCGCATCGGCATTATCCGCCAGCCCGTAATCAGCCGCATTCGCATCCCACAGAAACATATACTGCCCGCTCCGGTAGTCATTTGAATTCACATAGCTCTCCAGCGCACTCAGGTTGATTGTGATGTCAATAGCCGTACTCGCCGCGGATTGAACCGCAAAATACCCTTGGCCATCATAGATGACTCTGTTCTCCTCATCGCACCAGGCTTCGGTGAGATTCGTATACGTGGCGGCTGGCGCAAGGCTCGTGATACACGCCAGAATGCAGGTGATGAATAAGGAACGCTTCATGGTGACGGAGTGGAAAGTGTTGATTATTCCTACTACACCCGTAGGCTTGAAGGCAATATAGCAGATTAATGAGCCTTGGCAAGCAAAATTTTTAGAATTATTCCACATTTTTTTAAACTTGCCAAATAAGTTGGGAAGTAGTAGGATAGACATGATTCCGCTTATGGCGGAGATAAACGAAACCATGAGCCCGGAAATCAACGAGAAAGCAGACCTGAAAGCAGGGGCGGCCGTGCACACAGGCACGAATGTGGTCATGCCGCAAGCTCCTAATATTGAAAAGAGTCTGCTGGCCATGATGACTATCGACCCAACCAACATCGTATCCCAGTGCGTATCGAAGGGAATGACGGGCGATTTTTTCTACATTCCGGCGCACCGTATCCTGTGGGAAATATTCCGCGAGCGCTACGACAAGGGCATTCCGATTGATGTGACCTCGGTCATGCAGCAGCTGGCCGACAAGAAGCAACTGGAGGCCGTGGGTGGCCCGGCGGGGCTCACGGACGTATTCTCCTACACCACGAACACCGGCCTGTTCAACCTGCATTTCGAAACACTGAAGGAGAAATACATCCGCCGCAGCATCATCCTGACGGCGAACCAGGCCAGCGAATCAGCCTACACGAGCGAGGCAGAGGTGGATGCCCTGCTGGACGAGACCGAACAGGCGGTGCTGAAAATCCGCCAGAGCACAGACAAAGGAGGCGAATGGAAACTGAGCGCCGATATCGCAGCGGCGGTAAGCAACATGGAACGCATGATGAGCAGCAAGGGCGAGGTGCTGGGGCTCACCACCGGCTACCCCCGCCTGGACTCCATGATCAACGGCCTGAAAGGCGGCGAACTCTTCATCATCGCTGCGCGTCCGTCCATGGGCAAGACCTCCTTCCTGCTCAACATCATGGAGCACCTGGCGCTCAACGTAAAAAAGCCCATCCTCATCTTCTCCTGCGAAATGCCCAGTGTGCAGCTGGTGGAGCGTCTGCTCTATGCCCGCAGCGGCGTGAGCAAGCAGGCGCTGGTCTCCAAGCAGGGCGGCTTATCCAAAGAGGAAATGAAACAGCTCACCCGCGCCATCAACGAGCTGCGCGGCAGCAAGATCGTAATCGATGATACAGCGGCAATCTCCATCGCAGAGCTGCGCGCCAAGGCCCGCCGGGTCATGCGCGAGCACCCGGATCTCTGCTGCATCGGCATCGACTACCTGCAGCTCATGCGCTCTCACACCAAACAGGCGCAGAACAGCCGCGAACGCGAAATTGCCGAAATCTCCGGTGGGTTGAAAAGCCTGGCCAAGGAACTGAACCTGCCCATCCTGGCCCTGGCCCAGCTGAACCGCGGCCCGGAAAACCGCCCCGGCAAAAACAAGGGCGTACCCATGATGAGCGACCTGCGTGAATCCGGCGCCATCGAGCAGGATGCCGACATGATCGGCCTGCTCTACCGCATGGCCTACTATGCGGAGGATGACGAAGAACGCGAATCGGTAGGGTCAGACGCCAACCTGGCACTATCCAAGAACCGAAACGGCCCCACGGGTGACGTGCCCCTCACCTTCATACCAGAACTCATGCGATTCACCCCGCGCATTCCGCGCGCAGACGAAGAGGAAGAAAGTTAACCATGAGCCCCACCGGCAAAGCGCTTCTGCTCAGTATAGCAGCCCTGGTGCTGGCAGCCTGCCAGCAATTCCCCGGCCCGCCCACCACAGCAGTGGTGCTGGATATCGGCCACACAGCAGAGTACCCCGGAGCCCGCACCCCAGGCAAGGTGAACGGCAAGCGGATCTCCGAATGCGAGTTCTGGTACGAAAACGCCTACTACACCAAAAAGGTGATTGAGGACGCGGGCTACCCCTGCGTGGTTTGCAACCGCGGCGATGAACCGGATGACGAAAGCTACAAGGCGTGGATTACGCGGGCCGATGTGCAGCACCTGGGGAAGAGCGGGAAGCCCGGGCGCCGCTATCCCTCCCGCTATTATCCGGACCGCGTGGCCGGCGGCATCATCAGCGCAGATTACGCCGTGTACCGCCAGGCTCCAGCCGCCGTCTTCCTGCACCACAACAGCAGCGGTGGAGGCTGGCGCCGGCACAATCAGAAATCCCTCATCCTCACCAACAGGCACAACGGACAGCCCCTGGCCCAGGCCATCGCAGATTCTCTTAACTCCCGCTGCCTCAACCACGGCATGCCCAACAAAGGGCAGCAGTGCCAGGTGCAGCCCCGCTTTATGGATGCCTCCCGCGGTGGCGGCTGGCTCAACGTCTGCGATGACGCAGGCATCCCCGCCGCCATCATCGAAGCCGCATTCCTGAACAACCGCCGGCACGCCCGCTACCTGGCCGACCCCGGAAACGCCCGCCGCTATGCCGAGGCCGTGGGCCATGGCGTAGTGCACTACCTGCGCACCCAGAGCGGCACCGTACACCGCCGCAGCAACAAGAACGAACCGGATGAAGGCTCCTTCGGCTACGCACTCGAATCACGCCGGCTCGATGTGCCCGGCGCCCGGCGCCTGCTCTAAGCCCCGGAAGGGAGAGAATCAAGCCGCCGCCCTGCGCAGAGCAGAGCCCGCGGAGCCCTAATCCTTCTCCGGCAGGGAAATGATACGTGGCGCAAAATCGGCCAGCAGGTGCAGGGGAGCCGCCGCCACCCAGGCAGCCAGCAGCTTGAGCGCAGAGCAGACCACCAGCAACCCCGGCACATCCGTACAATATACCAGCAGCAGAAGCACCGGCAGCGCCACCACCCGCGCCTGCAGCTGCCATGGGGCCGCCGCCATGCGCGGAATATTCACCACTGCCGCCACCAGCAGAATAAGCCCCAGTATGAGCGGCAACTCTGCCTGGCGGTAAAGAAGGAGCCTGCCGCTCAGCAGTGTATACCCCCAGCAAAGCGGGAGCAGCGGAGCCAGCCCGCTACCGATGCGCACCAGCCAGCGGGTAAGTGCATTCCCCTGCCCCGCCAGCAGCACTGTGTGCCCCCAGGCCGCAGCCACCACCACCAGCGCCACTCCCAGAACAAACAGAAAACCGGAGAGCATGCCGCACAGAATCCCCGCCAGAGGCAGGCGAAGCGGCAGCAGCACCAGCTCCCCCAGCGCCAGCAAAGCACAGGTAAAAAACACACAGCGAGCCGCTGCTGCGCACTTGCCCACGGTTTCCTTCACCGCCGGCAGGATGTGGTACTCAATCGTCTGCATCGGCTGCGGCAACTTCTTCTGTGACAACCGGGGCAAAGCCCATGGGGAAACGCGCCTTGCCGCTCATATCCGTGAGCACGCGGCACTGCGTGTACCCCAGCGCTGCCATGATATCACGCGTGGCGGGCCCCTGGTCGTGCCCCACCTCCAGCATGACCAGCGCTCGCGAAGCCAGGTGCGGCAGTGCCTCCTTCAGAAAACGGCGCACAATATCGAGCCCATCCGGGCCACCATAAAGGGCGGTGTCGGGGTCATGCTGCACCTCGGCAGAAACCTCCTCCCCCTCCGGCACATAGGGCAGATTCGCCAGCACCAGGTCAAAGCGCCCCTCAGGCGGCTGCACGGCACCTTCCTCCGGGGTATCCCAGGCTGAAAACAAATCGCTGCGATAGGTCTTCACCCGGGCGCCCAGGGCGGTGGCATTCTCCAGCGCGAGGGAGAGCGCAGCCCCCGAAATATCGGCCATGACCACCACCGGCACCTGGCGCGCCAGCTCCAGCGCCAGGGTGATACCGATGATACCGCTGCCGCACCCCATATCCAGCACGCGCATGCCACTGCGGCGCGGAGCCATCTGCAGCGCCAGCTCCACCAGTTCCTCCGTCTCCGGGCGGGGGATGAGGGCGCGGGCATCAGTGCGGAACTCGCGGCGGTAAAACTCAGTACTGCCCAGCAGATGCTGCAGGGGCACCCCCTGCCCGCGCTGTTTCAGCAGCTCACGCAGCTGCGCCAGCTTGTCCTCCGGCAGCGGATCCTCGTAGTGCAGGTAAAGCCAGGTCTTGTTGCAGCCCAGCACATGCACCAGCAGGCTCTGCATAGAATGCCGCGCACCCTCCACCCCGCGGGATTCGAGATACGCCGTGCCGCTGCCCAGCACCTCCTGAATCGTCTTCAACATCACTTCAGCTCGTCCATGCGCTCCTCCATCTCCACATGCTGCATGTGGGCAATCACCTCATCCAGCGCACCGGTGGTGATGACGAGGTCCAGATTATACGCCGTGTAGCCGATGCGGTGGTCGGTGAAGCGGTTCTGCGGGAAATTGTATGTGCGAATTTTCTCCTCGCGGCCGCCGCTGCCGATAAGGGCGCGGCGCTGAGCGGAGTAGGACTCCTGCGCCTCGCGCTGCTTCATCTCGAACAGGCGGGCACGCAGAATCCGCATGCCGGTCTCCTTGTTCTTGAGCTGGGAGCGTTCATTCTCGCAGCGCACCATGATACCCGTGGGCAGGTGAAAAATCTGCACGGCAGATTCCGTGCGGTTCACATGCTGGCCGCCGGCACCGCCCGCGCGGCAAGTCTCGATACGCAGATCCTCCGGGCGGATTTCCACATCCACCTCCTCTGCCTCCGGCAGCACGGCAACCGTGGCCGTACTGGTGTGGATGCGCCCCTGCGTCTCCGTGGCGGGCACGCGCTGCACGCGGTGCACCCCGCTCTCGTACTTCAGGAAGCGGAACACCTCCTCGCCGGAAATACGGGCCGTCACCTCCTTGAACCCGCCTATATCGTTCGGGCTGGCATCCAGCACCTCGACACGCCAGCCACGACCCTCCGCATAGCGCTGGTACATACCCAGCAAGTCTGCCGCAAAAAGCGCCGCCTCATCCCCGCCCGTGCCGGCGCGGATTTCCACCAGAGCATCGCGGTCCTCCGTGGCATCCCGCGGCAGCAGGCTGTACTGAATCTGCTCCTGCAGCTTCTCCACGCGCGGCTCCAGCTCGGCCAGCTCTGCGGTGGCCAGCTCGGCCATCTCCGGCTCATCTCCGGCGGCCAGGTCGCGATTCTCCGCAATCTGCTGCAGGCAATCCTGCAGCGTGGCCCAGTCCCGCAGCAGCTCCTGCGTGCGGCGGTGCTCGCGCATCAGCTCACCCGCGCGCTGCCGGTCCTGGAACAGCTCAGGGTCTGCTATCTGCACCTCCAGCTCGGCCAGGCGCTCGCGTCGTTTCTCTATCAGCGGGGCATAATCCATACGTACCCGCCCATTCTAGCCCACCCGCTTCACCCGCGCAAGTGCAATCTGTGTGCAGATATTACATATTTTAGGCTTGCCACCGCCCCGCGCCTGTGGTAAAAGATTGCCGCAACCCACGCTGGTTGCACCATATGCGTGGTCTCGTGGTGTAATGGTAGCACTAGGGATTTTGATTCCCTCTGACTAGGTTCGAGTCCTGGCGAGACTAGCAAAGCAAATCTCCCGACTGTTGATAATGATACAGTCGGGAGATTTTTTTACAATTACCGAAATGAACTTTTATGATATTGTGGCCGTTTTCTGGCGGAGGACGTGGTCGCAGAGAACGAGCCACGCCATAGCCTCCACGATGGGAACAGCACGGGGGAGGACGCAGGCATCGTGCCGGCCTTTGCCGCGGAGGGTAGCGGGCTGGTGAGCATCGTTCACTGTCTCCTGCTCAGTCATGAGGGTGGCGGTGGGCTTGAAGGCGAGGCGCATGTTGATATCCTCCCCGTTGGAGATACCGCCCTGGATACCACCTGAGTTGTTCGTGCGGGTGCGCACGCGGTTGCCATCCATGTAGAAGGGGTCGTTGTGCCGGCTGCCTTTGAATTGCGGAGCGGAGAATCCGCTGCCAATCTCAAAGCCCTTGCAGGCAGGAATGCTGAGCATGGCATGGCCGAGGGTGGCCTCCAGCTTATCAAAGACGGGGTCACCGAGCCCCACTGGGCAGTTGCGCACGGTGCAGGCGATGATACCGCCCAGGGAATCACCGGCGCTGCGGGCAGCGCGGATGGCTGCGGCCATTTCTTCTGCCACAGCCGGGTCAGCGGTGCGCACAATGTTGCCCTCCACGGTGGCGGAGCAGACTTCTGCAGCGGGGGTCGGGCAGATGATGGTGTGCACCTGCTGCACCCAGGCGATCACCTCTACCTGCGGGCAGAGAGCCCGAAGCACGGCGCGGGCTACTGCACCGGCTGCCACGCGGCCTATGGTTTCACGCGCGCTGGCACGGCCGCCACCAGCCCAGGCGCGGATTCCGTATTTGGCATCATAGCAGTAATCTGCGTGGGAGGGGCGGTATGTGTGCTGCATCTCATCATATGCAGTAGAGCGGTGATCCTTATTGCGCACTGAAAGCGCAATGGGGGTACCGAGGGTAAGCCCATCCAGCACACCGGAGAGGATTTCTACGGCATCGGCCTCGTTGCGAGGGGTGACAATATCGCTCTGCCCGGGTCGGCGCCGATCCAGCTCGGCCTGTATCATTTCGCAGGTGAGGGGGACACGGGCGGGGCAACCATCAATAACAACCCCCACTCCTACGCCATGAGATTCGCCCCAGGTGCTAATTTTGAAAACGGAACCGAAAGAACTGGACATATGCTTAACTGCCGGAGATGATACCCGAAGGCTCTACGGATTGCAAGACTTCATTAGGGGTGCAGACATCTCTGCCGCCCACATGTCTCCCTGAGTTTGCGTCCGCAGTCCGCAAAATGAGGCTTCTTCCTGAATGCTGCTGATGTTTCATTTTCTCACAAAATCCTTGGAACACATGTCGTGGCAGCGCCATCTCGCGTGTATTCTTTTTGCTTGCTTCAAGGGGAGCGAAATGGTAGCTTATAAGGCGTATGATACTCTCTCTTTCCAGGCGTTTCCTTGCACTTTTACTGGCATGGGGGCTGTTGGCCGCAGCTCCTGCGTCTGCTTATGATTCTGATTATGAAGACAGTGCGCAAGAGGTAAAGAAAACGAAGAAGAAAAAGAAGTTCAAAAAGAAGCTGGACGACGACGATGATTACTGGGATGAATCCACCTGGAATAATGATGAGGTGGAACCCGTTGTCAAAAAGAAGAAGAAGTCATCAAAAAAGAAGAACGTTGAGGAGGAGGAGGAGAATGATGACGATTCATGGGATTCCTGGGACGCTGATGACGATGCTTCAGGCACGGTAACCGCAGAAGATGCGGAGGACTTTTTCAGCGATGATGAGCCCACGCGCCAGGCTCCGCAGGCCGATTCACCAAAGAAGGCCACCCCAGGCAGTGCTGTAAAAAAAGAGGAAGCGCCCGCCCCTGCTCCGCAAGTGCAGCAGCAACAGTCTGAAACAAAGTCGGTCATTGCATCCCGACCAGGTTCGCGCGATGAGTGTGTGCGCATGCTGAGGAAAGGAACGTGCGATTATGTGGAATTCAAAGCGGAGCATCCGCAATGGACCTCGCCGGTGCGTGTGAATAAGGAGCACCGCGTGCTGCTGGCCTTGCATCTGAACCGGGGAGTGGCCACTGTGCTGGAGCTGAACGAACGCGAACTCGTGGTAAAGTGGGACGCTTTTGCAGAGGAGCGCTTCCTGCGCCAGGCAGATGGCACATACAAGCAAACGGCCATGGTGAAGCGCAGCGGAGAGGCCATGCCCCGAAAGGCCCGCCGCGTGGCTGCCCGCCTGCGCAGCCGCAAGGCGGTAGACAGGGAGGATTATGGATGGAGCGACCGGTTTATCGATTGGATTTCTGGTGATGACCCGCCCCTCACCTACAAAACGGTGCGCCTGGTAAACGAAAGCATGGATTGCAAGGCGCGTTTCTCGGAGGATGAGATGGTGCTGGTCAAAATGGGGGATGATAACCAGGCCGCCTGGGTGCTGGGCTATACCGGCGTGAAGTTGCATGTGCGCTGGGAGAACGGCAGCGTGGACACTTTCAAGCGCCTGGAGGATGGCTCTTACCGTAAGATTAATGATGAACTGGTAGCCCGCCAGCTGCTGGACCCGGATAAGAGCACGCACGAAAAGTCTGAAGACAACTGGCTCCAGCTCTGGTGGCGCGATGTGATGAATGAGGAAAAACCACTTTCCTACGTGAGTGTAGAGATGCAGAAGGGGGAACAGGTATACCATCCCCGCATCTCCATGGATAATCATGTGCTGATGCAAACTCCCCCCCACAAGGGCTGGGCCAAGGTGGTGAAGTTTGACCACAAGCAACTCATCATCCGCTGGAACGGCTCTCAGGAGGAGCTCTACGAACGCGGAAATGACAACGTGTATCACCACGTGCTTCGCTGAGCCCCCCCCCAAAAAAGTGCAGAACGCAGCCAGCCCGGCTTCCCGTGCTGCTTTTCAGAGAAAAGGTTAATAAAATCAGTTCACCTGCCGGCGGTGGGGGCCTCAAGCCAGGCGGGATTCAAAATCGGCATAAGAGAAGGGCCGCACCACCTGCACGGAGCCATCGGCCCGCACCACCGCAATATCCGGGTGGGGCACACCGTTGAAATGGGTGGTTTTGACCATGGTGTAGTGGCTCATGTCGTCCAGGATGATCGTGTCATCCACCCGCAAGGGGCGGTCGAAAGAATAATCGCCGATGACATCACCAGCCAGGCATGTGGGCGCCCCCAGGCGGTATGTGTGCGCCTTTTCGCCAGGGGCCCCGGCCGCGGCATACGACTCACCGGGCAGAGCCAGAGCCGGTGTGCCGGTGCCGCCGGGCACCACGGTGTAGACCTCCGGGCGGTAGGGCATTTCCAGCACATCCGGCATGTGGGCGCTGGCGCTCACATCCAGGATGGCGTGCTGGTAACCCATTGATTCGAAAACATCCAGCACGCGGGCGCGCAGCACCCCGGTGTGAATGGCCCAGGCTTCCCCCGGTTCCAGATAAACCTCCACATGGTACATTTCGCGGATTTCGAGCAAAAGGCCGATAAGGGCTGCACGGTCGTACTCCGGCTTGGTAATCCAGTGTCCGCCGCCGAGGTTGAGGTAACGGATCTGAGGAGACGCTAGAAGGCTGCCGAATTGCTTTTCAAACGCCCGGAAAGTATCGATGAGTTCCTGAGCGCCCTGTTCGCAGAGGGTGTGGAAATGCAAGCCGGAGATGCCGGCAAGCTCCACTCCCGCCAGCTGGTCGGCAGGTATACCCAGGCGGGAGCCCGGCACGCAGGGGTCGTATATGGCCGTGTGGCCTGTGGAGAAACACGGATTGACGCGCAGCCCCAGCTGCAATTCACCGCTCTGCACCCGCGGGTGGGCCAGACATGTAGCCCGCCAGCGCTGCCACTGCGGCACGCTGTTGAAATCAATATGGTGGGCAAACTCCAGCAGCTCGGCCAGTTCGGCCTCTCGGTAGGCGGGGGAATACACCGCTACATGCCCGCCCAGGTGGCTCGCACCCAGCCGCGCTTCATATAGCCCGGAGGCACAGCAGCCCGCAGAATGCGGCCTCAGCACCTCAAGCCCGGCAACGGTGGAAAACGCTTTGAGTGCCACCAGCATGTGCGCGCCGGAGGCGCAGGCCACTTCTTGCAGAAGGCGGGCATTGCGCTCCAGCGCGGGTAGTGAAATCTGAAACTGTGCCACTGCGTGGAGGGTGGGCAGAGGTAAACAACTCAGCGGCGGCGGCGGTTGCGCACGCGCTTATTGGCGGCCTCCTGGGCGGCTTTTTCGGCAGCGGCTTTCTCCTCGGCAGCTTTCTGCTCAGCAGCCAGGCGCTCAGCAGCAGCCTTTTCTGCCTCGGCTGCTTCCTGGGCTGCCTTTTCAGCAGCTGCTTTTTCCTCAGCTGCTCTCTTTTGCGCTTCTTCCTGCTCAGACTGCAGTTTCTGCCCCACGGACTGAATGGCGGGAAGCAGCGCATCAAAACAGCGCTTGGTCTCGGCCTTCACCTCCAGTTTCGGGCTGCTGGCATTCAGGCTCTGGCAGATTTTGGCGGCCATGACCCAGGCGCCCATGGCCTCCTTGGGCTTGCCCAGAGAATTATCCAGATTCCCCAGAGAGGTGAGCAGCTTGACATACGCGATAGACATTTCTGCGGAAAGGCGCTTGAGCCGCTGAGCAAGCTCATGGCCTTTCGTGTATGTGGCCAGCGCTTCCTCGGGGTCATCCACTGCGCGCTGGCAGTCACCCAGGCAGCGGTAGGAATCCAGCAGGTCCGTGGCTGCACGGGAAAGAGCCGGGGCTACTTCACCCTCCGGCAACTCTTCGCCCTCCGCAGGGGCAACCTTCTGGTACTGTGCCTCATCTGTGACCAAGGCCGCTTCATACCGGGCCAGCGCCTCATTTGCTTTATTCTGGGTCAGCAGACACTGGCCGCTGCCATTCAGGCAACTGCTGAGCATACGCTGAGCCTCAGCAGAATTCTTCAGCTCCTCCGGCAATGCCTCTATTTCCTTCTGCGCATTTTCGTACTCAGCCATGGCTTTGGTGTATGCACCCAGTTCGCGCGTGGTGCTGGCTATCTGCAAAGCCAGGCGGGCCCGCTCTATACAAGGTTCGCCCTTCTGCAGCTCAGCATAATATTTGTGCTGCAGTTCCAGCATATCGCGCACCATGGTGTTGAGCTCCGGAAAACGCTCCGGGCTGCCCACTTTGGAGGCCAGCGTGTACACGGCGTACTCGAAAAGCGCCTGGCGTGTCTCCTCCAGCTTGTTTTCAACCACCGGGGCAGGCGGGGGCTCCGGAGCCGCCGGAGCCGCAGGAGCTTCTGCTGCGGGCGCTGCAGGCGGCTCCACCGGCTCGGCGGCCTCTGCTTCTTTATCTCCGCAAGAGCTCAGGCAAAACGCTGATGCTATGCCCAGGATGGCGGCGTAACGGCTGCTGGAAGTGCGAAAACGGTCAGGCGATATCATACTCTCGCTATTCTGCACTTTGAAGGACGCAGCGTCAAGCTCATTCTACTCCCGCTGCCTTAAAAATACCCCATTTTGCACCGCCTCTGCAAAAAAAATGATTTTTTTGCAGAATTTGTAAATTTTTGCTTGTCTTTCCCCTTGAAGATTGGCTAGAATGAGGAGCAACGAAACGACATGAAACATTTCCATCTCTTCAAACGTATTGCCTTGACCTGCGGCATCGCCGCTGCTGCTGCTCTGGTCAGCTCCTGCTCCACCACGTCTCCTTCTGCTGAGCGCGCCGCCCAGCTGCGGGAGGGTACGAACGTAACCATTTTCAGCTACAATGATGCTTCCTCTCCCAAGCATCGTCTCTGCACCGAGGCCGGCCCCATGCCTGACAACGTAGCCCGCGCTCTGGATATGTGGCTCCGCTCCTCCACGGTCAAGAACTTCACCTACGCCTACCCCCAGTACTACGTGGCCCTCACTGCTCCGAATGGTCGCCAGCGCGTCTGGGGTATCTGCACAGATGGCAAAGCCAATCTTGTGGGCGTGCTTATTCCCCGCGACGGCGTGGCCGCCTGGGATCTCCCCTACATCGGCGCATACAAGATGTATGTCTGCGACACCAGCCAGCGCCGCGCCCTGTCCGATGCCATCATGACCTATCTCGCCGAGGCCGGTTACGATGAATACCGCATCAACGCCCGCAAGGCCTCTGGCCTGGTTGATGAGAAGTACCTTATTTCCAAACCCAAGACGCTGCAGGAGCTCGAGGCCGAACGCGCCGCCGCCGAGGCCGCCAAGAAAGCCCGCGAAGAGGAAATGAAGGCCCGCGCCGCTGCCGGTGACACTGAGGCGGCTGCCAGCGAAGAATCCACCGACGAAGAAGCTTCCGAAGATGAAGAGGAAGCGACCGGAGACGAAGAAGAAGATACCTCTGATGAGGAGGAATCCTCCGACGAAGAAGCTTCCGAGGACGAAGAGGAAGTGACCGAGGACGAAGAAGAGTCCGAGGAGGAAGAAGAGTAAAGCCCCCTCCCGCCAAAACCCTCTGCTGAACTTTGCTGCTCCCTGTTGCCCAAACGCAACAGGGAGCTTTTTTTGAAGCTTGAGCACCCGATGCACAGTTACACGAAAAAAGGCACACCGGGAAGGTGTGCCTTTTTTCGTGTAAAACGAAGCGGACGGGGCTCGAACCCGCGACC
>CALFTQ010000080.1 GCA_937916135.1 uncultured Verrucomicrobiales bacterium | reverse complement strand
CCCCGAACCGCCCGGACCTGCTGAGCCACTGGGGCATGGCCCGCGAGCTCGCCGGTATCACCGGCCGCAGCCTGAAGACCGACCCCGCCGAGGCTCCCGCCGCTGCGGCGGAGACGAAGCCCGCCGGCGATTTCATCACCCTTTCCGCCCCGGAGCTCTGCCCGCTCTACACGGCTACCCGCATTTCCGGCGTGAAGATCGGCCCCTCCCCCGAGTGGCTGGCCAACCGCCTGGTGGCTATCGGCCTGCGCCCCATCAACAACGTGGTGGATATCACCAACTACTGCCTCTTCGAGCTGGGGCACCCGCTGCACGCCTTCGACGCCGCTAAGATTACCGGCGGGCTGAATATCCGCCGCGCAGCGGAGGGCGAGCAGTTCACCAGCCTCATGAATGAGCAGTATACCCTGAAGAGTGATGACGTGGTCATCTCCGATGCCAGCGGTGCCGCCCTGGCCCTGGGTGGTGTGATGGGTGGCCTGGATTCCGGCGTGACGGATGCCACCACCGATATCATTCTCGAATCTGCCTGGTTCCTGCGCAGCAGCATCCGCTTCACCAGCCGCCGCCTGGCCCTGGGTTCGGATTCCTCCTACCGCTTCGAGCGCGGCACCTCCCCCTGGAATGTGCTGCGCGCCGCTGCCCGCGCCACGCAGCTGATTCTGGAGTGCTGCGGCGGCACCGCCGAGCCGGTGCTGGTGGGTGGCCAGGCTCCCTGCCTGGTGTCCGAAGAGCTTGCCACCACCGCCACGGTGCTGGAGCAGGGTACCGAGGCTAAGATTTACTACGCCCTCGACCAGGTGAAGCTGGACTGGAAGGAGCTGGATGTGATGACCAACGGCACGCTGCCCCACATGGAGGGTGCCCGCATCCTGCGCAACCTGGGCCTCAAGGATGTGGACGTGAAGGGTACCTGGGACTGCCCGCCCTGGCGTCTGGACCTGAAGCGCAGCTGCGACCTGCTGGAGGAAGTGGTGCGTGTGTACGGTATTGATAATATTCCCGCCACCAGCACATCCATCTACGTGCCGGAGAGCGCCCAGGACCGCGCCCACGATTACCGCATGGCCCTTTCCCGCAAGCTGGCCGGTGCCGGTTTCTGGGAGGTGCAGACTTTCAAGCTCATCGCTGCCGAGAGCATCGACCCGACCATCGCCAGCGTGGAGAATGCGCTGCCCATCAAGCCGCTGATGGAGGGCGATGTCATCCGCGTTTCCCTGCCGATTTCCGAGGATCACTCCACTCTGCGTCCCTCGCTGGCTCCTGGTCTTGTCTCCGTGGCTGCCCGTAATATCAACCAGGGCATGGAGGTGCTGCGCTTCTTCGAGTGCGGCCGCGTGTTCCGCAACACCGGCGGCGGCAAGGGCAAGGACATCGAGAACGAGGTGCTGGGCATCTTCATGGCCGGCAAGCTCGCCCCCGCCAGCTGGGCCTGCACCAAGCCGGGCGAGGCTCACTTCGAGCACCTCCGTGCTGTGCTGGATATCCTGGTGCCCAAGGCTGCCATCAGCATCGTGCCCGCCAGGCAGCAGCGCGAGAATGCCGCCGTGGGTGGTGATATCACTATCAACAACCAGGCCTGCGGCTATGTGGCCCGCCTTTCCCTGGCCAAGTGCCGCGCCCTGGGGCTGCCCATGGAAAGCTACTACGCCGAGCTCGACCTCCGCAAGCTGCAGCAGGTGGCCACCGCCCCCTTCAAGGCGGCCGACCTGCCCCAGTTCCCCGGCTCCAGCCGCGATGCTTCGCTGGATGTGCCCGCCGCCACCCGCCATGCGGATATCATGAAGGTGGTGGAAGGCGCCAAGCAGAAGCTGCTGGTTTCCTGCGCGCTCAAGGATGTGTTCTGCGACCCGACCGGCGAGAAGCTCGCCGCTGACCGCAAGGCCATGACCTACACCTTCCTCTATCGCGACGCGAAGAAGACCCTCACCGCCCCCGAGGTGGACGCCGCGCACAAGTCCGTGCTCGATGCCCTCGCCGCCAAGGTGAAGGAGCTTAAGTTCCGCTAAAGAACACTCTTAACGCTAAAAAAAGCCGGAGAGTTTCGCTCTCCGGCTTTTTTGTAGGGCGGGACTGAAGTCCCGCGCTCCGAGTGTTACAGCAGTGCAATCACGTTTCGCGCAGCCGCGGCCACGTCCGCCTGCTGCAGCAGCCAGGAGACGATGACTACGCGGCGGGCGCCGGCGGCGAGCACGGCGGGCAGGGTGCTGCCGTTGATGCCGCCGATGCAGAACATGGGGAAATCGCCCAGCTGCGCCTGCACGGTGGCGATATCCTGCAGGCCGATGGCGGGGCGTCCGGGCTTGGTGCCGGTGGGGAAGAGCGGGCCGAAGCCGATGTAGTCTGCCCCTTCGGCCACGGCGGCCAGCGCCTGCTCCGGGCTATGGGTGGAGCGGCCGATGAGCATATCCGGCCCCACGATGGCGCGGACGGCCTCCAGAGTGCCGCCGTCCTGGCCCACATGCACGGCATCGGCCCCGATGCGGGCGGCCATTTCGGGGTAATCATTCAGCACAAAGATGGCGCCCGCCGCGCGGCAGAGCGGCTGCATGCGCCGCGCCAGCGCTTCCACCACATCGAGCGCCACGCCTTTGGCACGCAGCTGCAGGATGCGGATGCCGCCTTGCAGCAGGGCGGTGGTGACTTGCTCCACATCCTCCGGGCTCACGTAGCCCATATCAACAATCCCGTACAAACGGGCATCTGCCGGAACCTGCTTTTTCATGCGCTTGATTTTCCCTGAAATGCGGCTTCATTGCAAGTCAAAAAACGGCGTTGACAGATGAGGGCGGCCAGTGTACATTTGCAGACATGGAAACGCTTATCTCCCGTGGTATTATTGAGTCCTATTTCGGTAAACTTTCCTCCTGCCTGCAGCTGGATGCCGCCATCGTGGGCGGTGGGCCTTCCGGTATCGTGGCTGCTTATTATCTGGCCAAGGCCGGGCACAAGGTGGCGCTGCTGGACCGCAAGCTTTCCCCCGGCGGTGGCATGTGGGGCGGCGCGATGATGTTCAATGACATCGTGGTGCAGGAAGAGGCCATGCCCATCGTGGAGGAACTGGAGCTTTCCTACCGTCCGTACCAGGAGGGGACCTACATCGTGGACTCGGTGCATGCCACGGCAGGTCTGCTCTACCAGGCCACCAAGGCGGGTGCCACCATCTTCAACTGCTACTCAGTGGAGGATGTGGTGTACAAGCAGGGTCGCGTGGGCGGTGTGGTCGTGAACTGGACCCCCGTGCTGCGCGAGGGCCTGCATGTGGACCCCCTCACGCTGCTTTCGAAAACCGTGCTCGATGCCACCGGCCACGATTGCGAGATTGCCCGCACCGTGGCCCGCAAGAACGGCGTGAAGCTCGATACCCCCACCGGCGGTGTGGTGGGTGAGATGAGCATGGATGCCGCCGAGGGCGAGCGCTCCACCATCGATAACACCAAGGAGATTTACCCCGGTCTCTTCGTCTCCGGCATGGCTGCCAATGGCGTGAGCGGCAGCTTCCGCATGGGCCCCATCTTCGGCGGCATGCTCATGAGCGGCCGCAAGGTGGCCGAGCTCATGAGCGCCAGTATTAAGAAGGATTAAGGATTAGGGAGTAAGAGCTAATGCGGGGACTTCATCGGCTCTCGATTAGTATCAAACGGGAACATCTAAAAACTCACTAAATTGGAATTTGTGGGGGAACTCTGTCGGAGCACGGGACTTCAGTCCCGATTGGAAGCACCGTTATTTCGGGACTGAAGTCCCGTGCCCCGACAACGACAAACATCAATTTAGTGAGTTTTTAGATGTTCTCAAACGCTTTATTGTTCTTCATCGTCGGACGGGCGCTTATTCAGCATTTTACCGCCGAAGAGGCTCTTTTCGCGGATTTTGGGGGGCAGGTCACGGTAGTGCCGGCTACCGTCATCAAGCCCATACATGATGTTGAGGGCTCGCTGGACGTGATTTTCCGCGTCGGGAGCTTTCTGCCTTCCCGGCTTCCGTTTTCGTACCTTCAGGCTCAGGTAGAGTTCTACCGCCAGGGTTAATGCTACAATGCCGCCCACGTAGCCGCTCATCCGGGCAAAGCGGGCCAGGGTATCATGCTCGTGGAAAAGGAAGGCGAACAGTCCGCAGATGGCGATGATGATGGTCAAGGCTTTCCGGGTGTAGGCGTCCATGGCTGATTCTAGCATGAGGAGCCAGGCCTGTCAATCCGGTGTGAAACGTGAAAATGAGGATGCCCGCGCATGCTTAAAATGAGCATTTTTTGTTTTTAACTTTGCAAATGGCATGGTGTTGTGGTATTCTCCACGCGCATGCCCGGTATAATATATAAGAAATGGCTGGCAGTGATGCTGGCGTTCATGGCTCTTTTCCTGACTTCGTGCGGGGAGAAAGAGTCGGAGCGCGGCAAGCTGATAATGGTGACAAACGCCACGTTCCCCCCGTATGAGTTCTACCAGGGGAGCCGCATTGTGGGCATTGATGCCGACATGGTGCGAGAGATTGCCAAGCGCAATAATCTGGAGCTGGTGATTGAGGATATGGCTTTCGATTCCGTGATTGCGGCCGTGCAGACCGGCAAGGCGGATGTGGCGGCTTCCGGTATCACGGTGACAGAGGATCGCAAGAAGCAGATTGATTTCACCACCAGCTATGTGAAGGCCGACCAGGTCATCATCGTGCGTAAGGATTCTGATATCGTCGGGCCGGAGTCAATGCGGGGCAAGCGCATCGGTGTGCAGCACGGCACCACGGGCGATATGTACGTGACAGAGAACCTGCAGGAGCCGGAGCGCTTCCAGGATGGTGCGCTGGCCGTGGCCTCGCTGGTGACGGGCAAGATTCACGCGGTGGTGCTTGACAGCGCACCGGCAGAGGAACACGTGGCCCGCAACAAGGGAATCCGCATCCTGCCCATGGCCCTGGTTTCGGAGGAATACGCCATGGCTGTCAGCAAGTCCCGGCCGGAGTTGCTGGCTATGATTAACCGGACCATGGCAGAGATGAAGGCGGACGGCACCATGGATGCCATCTGGGCCCGCTATCTGGATAAGGATGGCAAGCCGCTGGCGGTGCCTGCCGTGGAGGCTGAGGAGGACAAGGGAATGTGGGCCCGCCTGGCTGATTCCTTTGAGGTGAATTTCGTGAAGGACGACCGCTGGCACTACCTGGTGGATGGTTTCCTGGTCACGATTGAGATTTCTGCCTGTGCGGTGCTCATGGGGCTGTGCATCGGCTTCCTGGTGGCGGTGGTGCGCAGTGCGCATGACCAGACCGGCCGCTACAAGGTGCTCAACTTCCTGTGCCATGTCTACCTGACGGTGGTGCGCGGTACGCCGGTGGTGGTGCAGCTGCTCATCATCTACTTTGTGATTTTCGGCTCGGTGGATGTGAGCAAGGTGCTGGTGGCTATCGTGGCTTTCGGTGTGAACAGCGGCGCCTATGTGGCGGAAATCATCCGCTCCGGTATCATGGCGGTGGATTCCGGCCAGATGGAGGCCGGCCGCAGCCTGGGCCTGAGCTATGGCACCACCATGCGCTCGGTCATCCTGCCGCAGGCGTTCAAGAATGTGCTGCCGGCGCTGGGCAATGAGTTCATCGTGCTGCTGAAGGAGACTTCCGTGTGTGGTTACATTGCCCTGCAGGACCTCACCAAGGGTGGCGATATCATCCGCAGCCAGACCTACGATGCTTTCCTGCCGCTTATTGCGGTGGCACTCACCTACCTGGTGGTGGTGGTGTGCCTGAGCCAGTTGCTGAAGAAACTTGAAAACTCCCTGAAGAAGAATGAACGCTGATAATATATTGGAAGTGCGCGAGCTGGTGAAGGAATTCGGTGACCACCGCGTGATTGACGGTGTGTCCGTGGGCGTGAAGAAGGGCGAGGTGGTGTTCCTGCTGGGCCCCAGCGGCGCCGGCAAGAGCACGGTGATGCGCTGCATGAATTTCCTGGAGACCCCCACGGGCGGCGAGGTGCTTTTCCATGGCCAGCCGGTGGACCGCAGTGAGAATGGCCTGAACCACTACCGCGCCAAGGTAGGCATGGTGTTCCAGCACTTCAACCTCTTTGCCAACCTCACCATCCTGGACAATATCACCCTGGCCCCGGTGAAGTGCGGACTCATGAGCCGCACCGAGGCTGAGTCCCAGGCGCTGCAGCTGCTGCACCGCATCGGCCTGCGTGATAAGGCCAAGGCCTACCCCTCCCAGCTTTCCGGCGGGCAGAAGCAGCGCGTGGCCATTGTGCGCGCCCTGGCCATGAACCCCGAGGTGCTCCTCTTTGATGAGCCCACCTCCGCCCTGGACCCCGAAATGGTGGGTGAGGTGGAGAACCTCATGCGCGAGCTCGCCAGGGACGGCATGACCATGCTGGTGGTTTCCCATGATACTGATTTCGCCATGGAACTGGCCGACCGCATCGTTTTCCTGGCCGATGGCAAGCTCGTGGTGGATGCCCCGCCCGCCGTCATCGCTGCCAGTGATAACCCCCGCATCCGCGATTTCTTCTCTATCAGATAAGAAGTTGCTCATTAACAGTGTTTTATATAAACGGGCACCTGATCGGGTGCCCGTTTTGCCGTGGAAAATGTGCACGCCGAGCACAAATCTCCCGTGAAAAATGTGCAAGCCGTATCAATTTTGATAATCAGGCTTACTCTTTAGTGCGCTGGTTGGGGCCATCGCCCACGGAGACGACCTCTACCTCCACCTGGTGCACCCCCCACTGGTGGAAGCCGATGGCGCGGGCTACGGCGGGGCTGATATCAATGATGCGGCGGCGGTGGAAGGGACCGCGGTCGTTCACGCGCACCAGGCAGCTCTTGCCGGTGGAGATGCTGGTGATACGCACGGTGCAGGGCAGGGGCAGGGTGCGGTGTGCCGCGTATTTCGCCCCGCGGCGCAGGCGTTCGCCCAGGGCGCCGATGCTGTTGCCACCCTCGTAGAGCGAGGCCTCACCCACTTCGCGGTATTGCAGGGCTTCCTGTATGCCCATGGGGCGGTAGCGGCGGCCATTCACCGTGTAGGGCTTCATCTTCAGCTTCGGTTCCGGGCGGGTGTCCTCCTGCGGCGCTGCGGAATGCAGCTTTTTGCGCCAGCTGCAGCAAGTGCCCGGCAGCAGGATACCGGCTGCCAGAAGAACCAGAAGAATGCGGGAATGCCCTCTCACGCATTCATTCTAGCAGATATGGTTGAGCTTGGCAATAGTTCATGCGTGGGCATTGTTTTATTTGTACGCGTTGACGCCTGATTCGTCTTGACATCGGGGGGGCTTGTGGTGTATGCATATCATCATGCGAATTCATGCTGGTACAATCATGCTTGGTTTGTTTTCTCTCGTCCTGGTGACCGCCGCGGCAGAGGAAGAAGCTCAGCCTGTTCAGAAGAAGATAACAACCAGGTTGGCTAAAAAGTCCGGCAAGCTGCCGGTGGCCGTGCTGAAAGCTGTGGAAATGGGAGACTATGCCGCTGCTCAGCAGGCTCTGGTGGCGGAGTTGCAGCAGTGCGGTGATATCAGCCCGGTGAATGCGCGGACACTGCGCCTGGCGATGATGCACGAGTGGATTCGCGTGACCGGAGCCGGGGTGCTCACGGAAATGGCCGGTGATGATAAGGAGAAATGCCGCTTCCTGGCAGAGTTTGCGAATGACCAGGCCTGGCAGGAGATTTACCTGAGCTGCGGTCTGGTGCCGTACCAGAAGGCACTGGGTATGGATATCCTCTACCGCATCTGGTGCGAGGAGAAGGGAAAGGTGAAGAACAAGCCGCTGGCTGTGGCGCTGGCTTCCTGCTGGGGTGGCGGCGAGACCTGGCCGGAACCCGCCATTGCGAAGATGCTGCCGACTAAGTTCAACCCGGTGCGGCGCTACACGTTTTTTCAGAAACAGGCAGCAGAGGGAAATCTGCACCCGAATTTCCCGAAATTGAAGGCCTGGGAGCTGCGCTTTGTGGTGGCGAACCCCGCGCAGGACTGGGACGATGCCTCATATGAGTTCGCCGCCAGAAACATCAATATGCCCTGGGATAAGTACGATATCTCCTGCTGGGCGGCCACCTATACCGGCACTTCCAAGTTCGGTGATACGGTGCAGGGTGGGGCGTATAACCTGCCTTTCGGTGATGAGAGCGAGGCGGAGCGCACCCTGCTCAATGGCGGCGTGTGTGGTGCTATGTCGCACCTGGGGGCTGTGGCGGCCATGGCGCATGGCATTCCGGCCTATACCTGCGGCCAGCCCGGGCATTGTGCGTATGCCGTGCGACCGCAGCGCGGCAAATGGATAGGCGGTTTTGGTGGCCCGGATGGTGGCATGCACAACCATATCTTCGGCAATCAGGCCCCTACTTCCTATAATCTGATGGAGGCGGTCTTTGCGGATGATGCGAAGATTCAGACTGCCTACCGCAGGTCTTTCTGCGCGCGGGCGCTGGAAGCCGCCGTGCGCGATGCCGATGCGGAGAAGATGTGGCGCGTGGCGCTGGAGGAAGCACCGCTGCATCCGTTTTTCCGGGCCGGGCTGCATGCGCAGCTGCTGAAGCGCGGTATTTCTGCCGGCGAGTGTTATGCCTACCTCATGACGGATATGCTGCCGCAGTATGTGGGGCACGGCATGGCGGCCTCCAACGCCATGGCTGATCTGGCCGGGGTGATAGCCGGCATGGATGACCGCAACCGGCTGGATGTGTTCCGCAAGGTGCATGAGGCGCTTTCCCTCACGCCCGCCAGCTGGGCGCTCAAGCCGGATAAGCTGGTGGAGGAGCAGTCTGCCGCCATGGCAGATGATGCCGGGCGCGAGAAGCTGCTCAAGGTGGTGTTCACCGAGCACATGAAGCGGGGCGACGGCACGATGTTCGGCCAGCTGCTGGAGTGGGCGGTGAAGAATTATACACCCACTGAGGCAGGTAGCCGGTTGTTCAATCGTGCTTTTGCGGCGGCTGCGGCCGAGGTGGCTTCCGCGGCTGATGCTTCCGGCACTGATGATGATGCCGCTGCCGACCGCAATAAGAAGATGCTGGCGGCCTATAACAAAGCCATCATAGCAGCTGAGCAGGCGCGCTCCGCGCCCGCTTTCCAGGCGCTCACGCAGGGGGCTCTGGCTTTGGGTAAGCCGGATTTCAAGGCGGCTCCGCTGCAGAAGGCCGGCGCGCTGCAAGGCAAGCCTGCCACGGCGGCCTTGTTCCGCATCTCTTCCTCCCCCGGTTACGACAGCCCTGCGCTGCATGCGGGCGTCATGACCCCCTCCGGCGGTAAGTGCCACACCGCCAAGGAGCAGACCCCCACCTTCATTGTGGAGCTGGAGAAGCACGGCTTTGCTACCGGCTGCATCATCCGCAAGACGGATGGCAACGAAGGCCGCATGAAGAAGGCGGTTGTCTACACCAGCGAGGATGGTGCCACCTGGTTCAAACGCGCCGAGACGGAGAACATGCCCAAGGAATGGGTGGCCT
Source organism: uncultured Verrucomicrobiales bacterium (assembly GCA_937916135.1). GTDB lineage: Bacteria > Verrucomicrobiota > Verrucomicrobiia > Verrucomicrobiales > Akkermansiaceae > Akkermansia. The sequence goes on along the minus strand of CALFTQ010000080.1, from coordinate 16,038 downwards.
CCTTCCCGGAGGGGACCGGCGCCCGCTGGGTGAAGCTGGAGTTCCAGAATGCCACCCCGGATTTTGCGCACCTCACCCACTTTGTTGTTTACACCCGCTAACCTTCTCTTGCTGCTATGAAGAAATTTCTGGGATTATTACTGCTGCTGGCAGTGACTGGTGTCTCCGTGTGCTACTTCATGCCCGATGTGGTGCCTCCTGGTACCCCCGGCAAGGTGGAGTGGGATAAGCTTTCCGTGGAAATGAAGAAAGCCGCAGCAGCGCTGACTGCACCGGAAGCTGCCCGACAGGTATCTGCTGCGGATCTGGTTGCCCCGGCCACGGTGGCGCCGGTTATCAGCCCTATGGCTTTCCCGGCTAATATGGATGCCCGCGCCCAGGCCAGGGCCGAGAACCGCCCTGCGCTCATTCTGTGGTATGGCTCCGACTGGCAGAAAAATACGGATGAACTGGCCGCTGAATGGAACAAGCTTGCTGACCGTAATCTGCCGGTCATCATCGGTCAGATTAATGAACACAGCGGGGCCGTGCCTCAGTTATCGGAGCGTGAGAAGCTGCTGCCCACCGGAGCCTTCATGAACCTGCCCGTGGCCGTGCTGCTGGCACCGGATGATACCTTGCTGGCTGTTTACCAGGGGAAGGCTGTGCTCACAGCGGCGGCCATGGAAGCCGCTGTGCAGCGCACCCTGAACCGCATGCCCGAGTATATGGCCTTGGTGGCAAAGGCTCGCAGCACCGCCGGTGTGGAGGGTGCCCGGGCTGCCGGCGAGGCACTGGCCATGATGCCCTATGCGGATGCCATGCGCAATCATGCCCTCAGGAAGATTCTGAACGAGAAGGACCCGGAGCACAAGACCATGTACCGCTACCTCTACGGCATGGACCACATGGGCATGTATGATGAGATTAACGCCGTGCTGAATGGCGGCAAGGGGGCCGATGCCAGGTTCAAGGGAGCTCAGCGGAAGTTCGCGGAGGCTCTGGCCTTTGTGCAGAAGGTGCTGGCAGCCCATCCCATGAATACGGACTTGCTGCAGCAGTGGAACTCCGGCCTGGCCTATGTTTACCGCGAGCAGCATGTTGCCACCAAGGACGCCCAGGCCCGGCAGAAGATGCTGGAGTGTTACCGCCGCGTGGTCGAGATTGACCCCGCCAGTGAGTATGGCAAGGGTGCTGCCCGCTGGGTGCGCTACTGGGATGATTCCGTTTACTACGAGTTCGAGGAGCCTTACTACGACCGCGAACACCAGACTTTTGGTTTTGAGAAGGAGTGGCGCGTGAATGTGAGTTCCTCCATGAAGGGGCCGGGCACCTATGTGTTCTCCCTGCAGCCCATTCTGAATGGCAGTATGGTGACCCGCGCCTACAAGCTTTATGCCAACGGTAAGCACGTGGCGGATGCCACGACGCCCGAGAATGTGAACACCAAGTCCGTGGAGTTCAAGGTGCCCCGCACCCTGAAGGGCAGGGTGGAGGTTCGCTTCCGCGCCCAGTGCAACGACCACTGGTACGAATGCTCCGGCAAGATGGTGATGGAAAAGAAGTAAGACGCCCCTTCCGCCTTTTCGGCAGCGCTTGTGAATGCGGGTGCTTTTCATTCCTCTCCCCCTCCTGTCAGATGTCCTGCAAAACGGGCCGCACTCCTCAGAGTGCGGCCCGGAAAATTGCCAGAGTTTACGAGAGTTTGACCTTATGCTTTCAGCTCGTTGCCCAGCTCGATGATGGAGTATTCGCCCGGGCACAGGCGGTAGACAATCTGCAGCACGTTGCGGCGGGCATTGCGATACAGCACAAAGGGCTTGCCGGAGATTTCCAGCTCCATGATGGCATCTTCTTTGTACATGGTGCGCAGGTCGTAACCCTCGCGGGAGATGCGCACCGGCTTCGGATCTTCCGGGGCATCAGTGTCCACATCGTAGTCCAGCACTTCCTCCTCGTATACCTTTTCATCCAGCTTGCGGATGCTCTTGGAGCGGTGCGGCCGGAAATGCTTCATGAGGCGGGTCTTGTGCTTGCGCATGCGGCGCATGATCTTCGTGATTGTCTCGTCGATGGCGGCGTACAGATCTTCGGAAGAGGTAGATGCCTGGATGGTTATGTGATCGGCACAGAACAGCACGATTTCGGCCATCTGTCGCTCCTTCTGTACATCCACCACTACGCGGGCTTCCACAATCTTCGGGTAATCGATATGGATGGCCTCAATCTTCTTCGTAGCGAACTCGCGGATGGCATCAGTCACTTCAATATGACGGCCCGTAACAGTAATATTAGTATCACTCGGCATGGTTATTACCTCTTTCTATTGGTTTGGTTGGTTTTCTGTGCAGCCCGTAGCAAATGCCGCTACTGTTCTGCAATACTCATCATAACCTGCTTTGTGATTTTTGCAAGATAATTCTGCTCCAAACGGCAAATTTTCCCACGCGCAGCCCCATGATTTATGAGCCGCTGCCATATCACCAACATTTTTGATAGATCCCCCTCCATTGCCCGATAAATGGGAATTTGTGGGGGAACTCTGTCGGAGCACGGGACTTCAGTCCCGATTGGAAGCACCGTTATTTCGGGACTGAAGTCCCGTGCCCCGACAACGACAAACTTCAATTTATCGCTCTCTGTTTCAAGCTTTGGGAGGCAAATTCCACCAATGGGTATAACGCATTGCCGGGCTTAATCTGCCAGCCGGCTCAGGTCGCAGCTGTCCGGGATTTCCACCAGCTTGATGCGCCCGCTGGTGCCGTGCACGACTTCAATGGATGATTTAGTCACCCCGAGAGCCTTGGCCAGGAAGAGGACGATTTCCTTATTGGCTTTGCCTTCCACAGGCGGCGCCGCAATCTTTACTTTGAGCACGCGGCCTACCTGGGGATAATCATCCTCCCAGCCGAGGATTTCGTTTTTCCTGGCACCGGGGGTTACTTTGAGGGCGAGTTTCATGCGGGGTCGTGGAGGAGCAGGGCCAGGGCAGGAAGCCTGGTGATTGTTTTGCCGCAGGCCGCGGCATCGGCCTCTGTCGGAAGGTCGCGGCTGGTGTGTATACCCTCTGTGAGCAGGAAGGGCAGCACCAGCACATGGGCGGCTTTCATCTGTGGCAGTACACCGCTCGCAGCGGGAACCTGGTTGAAGTAACCCAGGGTAATTTCGGTGCCGGGCAGCAGCTCGCGCAGGCGGCGGCAGAAGAGGGCCGGCTCCGGCGGCGGCTCGGGCAGGGTGGAGTCGTGCGCCACCACCAGCACGGCCGTATCGGTATTCAGCTGCGGGCGGATGAAGCGTGCGGCGGCCTCGGCCAGCCAGGGGGAGGCCCCCAGAACGGGCTGGAAATAGAGCTGCGGCGGCACGGTTGAGTGCCGGTAGGCCTGCTGCAGCTCTTCCACCAGCTTGCGGCCGCTGCTGGTGCCACTGAGCATGAACATGGGGTACACCAGAATCGGTGCGCCGGGCGGCGGAAGCGGTGCTGTGGACAGGTTGCCCAGGTGGCAGCGGCAGACGCGCCGCTGCGGCATGCGGATGCCGGGCGGGTTGAGCCCTAGCCCGCGCTCATTGTAGCTGACAATCAGATAGTAACGCTTCCATTTCCAGTGATGACAGTACACCAGGATGATGGCGGCGGCCACGGCCAGCTGGGCCAGCGCAAAATGGAAGTAAATAAGACCCCTGAGATGGTGTTCCATCTCAGGGGTGAGGGAGGAGGAGTCCAGACGCGCACCGCAATCCACGGAGCCCCACACGGCAGCCGCAAACACAGCGGCACAGAGCAGAAGCAAAGAGTGGAAGAGCTTGCGGTTCACGCCGGGGATAATGTGTGTTTAGGCACCGGCTGCATCCTCTGCTTCCTGCAGCTCCTTGCGGAGGTCTCCGCGCTTGTCGAAGTACAGAACCACGGGGGAAGCGATGTAGATGGAGGAGTAGGTGCCGATGAAGATACCCAGCAGCATGGTGATGGAGAAGTCCCACATGGAGGGGCCACCCAGCGCCAGCAGGGAAATCAGCGCTGCGATGGTGGAACCCGAGGTGAGCAGCGTACGGGACAGCGTGGAGTTGATGGCCTCGTTCATGATGTCCACCAGCTTTTCGCCGGGTTCAGCCAGGCGCAGGTGCTCGCGGATACGGTCGTAAATCACGATGGTATCGTTGATGGAGTAACCGGCCACGGTGAGGAAGGCGCCGATGTGGATGATGCTCAGCTCTGTGCCCATGACCACCACCAGGATGATGATGGCCAGCACGTCGTGCAGGGTGGAGAAGAAGGCACCCATGGCGAAGGACCATTCGAAGCGGATGGCCAGGTAGATGGTGATGCCGAGCATGCCGGCGGCCAGGGCGATGATGGCTGTCTTGAAGAAGGCAGAACCCAGGGCGGCACTCACTTCCTCAATAGAGGGAGCCTGGAGCTCCTTCACGCCGGGCACGTTGGCACGCAGCTCAGCGTCAATGCGCTGGGCTTCTTCCTTGCTGGCGCAGCGGATCTTGATGCTGGTATCCGTAGCAGAGGTGAACTGCTGCGTGGTGGCCTTCTTGGAGAGCTTCATGCCCTCCACATAGTTTTCCAGCTGCTGGTAGTCGAGCTTGGAGTCGGCGGGCACCACATAGGTGGAGGTGGAACCGCCCATGAAGTCCACGCCCAGAGCACTTTCACCGCGCACGAACACGGAGTAAGCCAGACCGGCTAGCAGGATGACCGAGGAGCCAATCATGGCGTGCTTGCGGTATTTCATGAAATCAAACACTTTGCCCTGGAAGGGAGCGCGGGCGAAGGCGAATTCCTTGAGCAGACCGAGGTGCTCTGCCCAGAAGAAGAGCACGCGGGTGACCACCACCGCACCAATCAGCGATGTAATGATACCCACGCTCGTGGTCACGGCAAAGCCTTTGATTGAACCACTTGCAATCCAGAAAAGGATGACGGCGGTGATAAGGGAGGTGATGTTGGAGTCCCAGATGGCGGAGAAGGCTTTTTCGTATGCCTGGCGCAGGCAGACCAGGAAGGGACGGCCCGCCGCGCGCTCTTCGCGCATGCGTTCGTAGATGAGCACGTTGGCGTCCACGGCTACACCCATGGTCAGCACGATACCGGCGATACCCGGCAGGGTGAGCACGAAGCCGAAGAGACTCATCAGGCCAAGCAGGGCAATGGCGTTGAAGGTCAGGCCCACCATGGCCACCATGCCGGCGGTGCGGTAGTACCAGTAGCAGAAGGCAAAGATGCCGAGCAGACCTACCGCACCGGCGATGCCGCTCTGCTCCAGTGCGCTCTGGCCCAGCTGGGCAGATACGTCCTTGCGGCCTTCCACCTTCAGGTCGCTGGAGAGCGGGTTGGCCAGGGCCTTGGAGATATCCTCCGGCTCGCCCTTGCCGTTCAGACCGCTGATGTTGAAGTCTTTGTGAAGCACGGCCTGCACCACCGGGGCGCACTTGATCTGGTTGTTGAGCACCACGGCCAGGCGGTCGCGGCCAATCTGCATGGCGCCGGTCAGGCGGCCCATGCGGTCAGCGCCGGTGCGGTTGAGCACCACGTCCACATAGCCCTTGCGCACGTAGTCCGGCTGGGCGCGGGAAACTTCCTTGCCGGTGATGTACACGTCCTTCTGCATGGCGGCATAGGGCTTCTGCAGCACCATGTATTCCACCACCGGGCGGCCGTGCTTGTCCACCTCGGGTTCGCCCGTTTCCTCGTTGATGTGGGGGTAGGGCAGAATCATGTAGTCATTCAGGCCGAACTTGGAGGGGATGCGGGGCATGGCGGGCTTGCGGGCCTTGGTGTTACCGGCGGCCAGTTCGGCGTTGTAGGCATCCATCTTCTGCTCATAGGCCTGAATCAGTTCGTAGGTATCAGCATCGCCGATGACGCGTTCGGATTCGGGGTAGACGGCCAGAAGTTCCAGCTTGGCCATCTTGGTGAGCATCTTCACCATGGCGTCCAGCTTTTCCTTGTTCTTGGCGGGGTCGCTGTCCTGCTGGGGAATCTGGATGAGAATCTTGTTGCCGGAGTGCAGAATCTGCACTTCGCTGGTGCCGGTGGCGTTCAGGCGTTCATTCAGGATATCGCAGGCCTGCTGCATGTCTTCCTGCGTGGGGGGCTGCATTTCGCCGTGGTCATTCAGCTTGGGCTGCACCTCCAGGGTGAGCTCCACACCGCCGCGGATGTCGATGCCGTAATGCATGCCGTTGAGGAACAGCGAAAGCAACGAGAACGAGCACAGACCAATGATGAAGAAAGTGCCCGCGTTGCGCTTTACCTTATCTTCCTCGGCTGCCAGATACCAGAAAAACAGCACGATGAGCAGAATGCCCACGATGAAGTAGAAGGCCGGTGTGTGAATGATGCTCTGTAAGAACTGGAACATGATGCTAATAGGTGAACCGCACCATTCTGCCAGTTTTTTGCTCTGCGTCAAGTCCGCAGGACGTCATTTTATGCGCGTGCGCGTGTTTGCGCGCATTAATTCCCTTGCATTCATGGCTGGGCATGTTAGAATAGCTCCATGTCTCTTCTTACGCTGCTGCTGGGTATTCTGACTGCACTGGCGCCGATTGCGGGAGTGAAGCTCCCGGAACCGGCGGCGCAGGAGACTGCCATGCCCGCGCGTGAGCTGGTGCTGGAGCCGCAGTGCGAGGGCGAGATAACAGGTCGCGAAGAGGAGCGTATGCTGGCCGCCATTCAGTACCGCTGCGAGCTGGTGGGGTTGCGCGGGGTGCAGGTTCGGCGGGACGGTCGCCATTTTCTGGTGCAGGTGCAGAGCGGGCTCATACCCACTATGGAGGAATACACCGAAACGCTGGATGAGCTTGAGTCTGTCCTGAATGAGCGCACCTCCATGCAGTTGCTCCGTGTGCACCCGGACAGCGAGCTGCTGGTGCGCGATGGCGAGGTGCAGGAGCTCCTGGTGGCGTATGAAACGGCCGTGGTGGCACACGAGGAACACCCGGAGCTGAACACGGCTGCGCCGCAGATGCCGGCTTTGCCGGCTCGTCTGCGGCTGCCCGGCTACATGCTGGCGGAGCACCGCGTGGTCTCACCGGAGGATGGCTCCGGCTACTATGAATACATGGTGGTGCAGCGCCCGGAGGCCGCCGCAGAGGAGGAAATGCTGGTGACCGAGCTGGAGGTGAACCGCGCCTCGCCGGATGTGCTCCGGGGGCATATCAATGTGGAACTCACCGCCCGCGGTGGCGAGACGCTTACCCGCCTCACCCGCAGCATGCGCCTTGGAAAGGAGCGTCTGGCCATTCTGCTGAATGGTGAGATTGCCTGCGCTCCCCTGGTGCATGCGGAGCTGGGGTGTACCTTCTTCATCAGCGGTATGGACGATGGTGTGAGCGAGCGCGTGGTGGATGGCCTGTCCATGCCCCTGCCGGTGCCGGTGAAGGTCATTGACCGCCGCGGGGTGGAGAAGTGATTTCCGCATGCAAAGCGGTACCCCCTTGCAGAATGTACTGGCGCTTTTGTCTGTTTCAGGTGTAAAACTCCGCACATGGGATTTACAACTGCCGCAACTATACTGACCACCGCCGCTACTGTGGCGGGCAAGGCCCTGGAGGCCACCGCCGAACGCAAACAGGCCCGCGCCTTCAATGCTGCTGCCGACGAACGCCGCCGCCTGGCCGAAAACCAGGCCGGCGCCATCACCCGCACCGCCCTGGAGAATAACCGCCGCGAGCAGCGCAACGCGCAGATGCAGCTCGCCACCGCCCGGGCTGATGCTGCGGCCTCCGGCCTCCTCAGCTCCGGCACGGCTACAGTGCGTGAGCGCGACCTGGCCACCCGCCTGGAGGACGATATCAATAACCGCACCAATGCCGCCCTGCAGGAGGGCAACACCATCCGCTCCCAGGGCGCCTACGATGCGCACGACCTGCAGTCGCAGTCAAGCCAGGCACGCCTGCGTAGCAAGGGTGCCTGGCTGGGGGCGGCGGGTGGGTTATTCCGTGGCCTCAGCTCGGTGGATTGGAGCTCCGGCCGCTCAGGCAGTTCAGGTAGTAGTGCAACGCAAGCTTAAGCACCGAGGTGCGGTCCAGCCCGCGTTGCCGGGCAAATCTTTCCAGTCGCTCAAAGAGCGCCGCTTGGCAGCGGAAGGTTATCATGTGCAGTGAGGGCATGCCCACAGTATGCCCTCACTCCCACCCGTTTTCAAGCAATGTTATGCGTCCTCCGCCTAACGGTTGCTTTTGACTAGCTCTGCTCAGGCATCAGGGGCGCACGGAAATCCAGGTGCGGGTAGCGGCGGGGGAAAGGGTGGAGGCGATGAAGCGGTTCATCTGCTCAGGGGTGACGGAGCGGAGGAGGTCGGGGACGCGGTCATCGTAGTCCGCGCCGAGGCCGAGCAGGGTGTTCACGGCCATGCCGCTGCAGCGTTTGCCGCAGCTTTGCAGGGCGAGCACGCGGGCGGTGAGGGCGGTGGAGCGGGCGCGTTCCAGGGCATCGGCGGGCATGCCTTCCAGAGCCAGGCGGTTGAGGAGCTCTTCCAGCACGGCGCGGGCTTCGGCCAGCTGCTCCGGGGCCGTGCCCAGGTAGAAGTACAGGCAGCCGGCATCCACCCCAAGCAGGGAGGAAGCGGCGGCGTAGTAGGCGAGCCCGCGTTTTTCGCGGATTTCATCGAAGAGCGGGCCGGCCATGTCGCGGCACCATTCCTCAAAGAGCAGCTGCGTGGGCGTGGAGTCGGAAAGTGCATGGGAAGCTGGCACAGCCAGCGCCAGCACGGCCTGTTCCTTATCCAGAATCTGCACGGCATCCGCAGGCATCTGGGCCGGGGTGGCGGTGCGCTCGGCTGGCCGCCCGGCGGGCATGGCGCCGAAGTATTGCTCTGCCAGCGCCAGCACTTGCGCGGGGTCGATATCGCCAGCCACAGCCAGCACGGCATTCTGCGCGCAGACCAGGCGGGCATGCTGGCTGAGCAGCTCGCTGCGGGTGAGGCTTTGCACGCTTTCCACGGTGCCATCCCGGTGGTTGCCGTAGGAGATGCTGCCGAAGCAGAGCCCGCGGAGCTTGCGGAAGGCGAGGGCGGCGGGGTCTTCCTCGGCATCCAGGATATCGGCCACCATGGCGCTTTTCTCGTTCTCGATGACCTCGGCGGGCAGGGTGGGGTGCAGGGCGGCATCGGCCAGCAGCTCCAGCAGGGCGGGGGTATCTGCCGCCAGTCCGCGGATAGAGAGGTTGAAGGTATTGTTCCCGGCGGCGCTGGCGATGGAACCGCCCAGGTTTTCCACCTCGTTGGCCAGTTGCTCGGCGCTGCGGGTGGTGGTGCCTTTCAGGAGGCATTCGGCCAGCAGGGAATTGATGCCGGCATTCTGCGCGGTTTCCGTCTGGCTGCCGGCGCCGAACACGATTTCGGCATAGGCCAGGGGCACGCGCTTGTCCACGCGGGTGACCACGCGCAGGCCGTTGGGCAGGGTATGCACCACCGGGGCGTGGTCATCGGCCTTGCCGGTGGCGGCGGTGGTGTCCTCATTCGTGCCGGTGGGGTCCACGCTCACTTCCACCAGGCGGTCGGGGGTGAAATAGGTGGCGGCCACGCGGGCCAGGTCTTCGTTCGTCACGTGGGAGAGCGCGGCATCCCACTCCTCCATGCTGTGCGGGTTGCGGCTCAGGTGCCAGGACATGCCCAGCACATTCGCCACGCCCTGCACGGTGGAAAGCCCGCGCAGGCGCCCGGTGAGCATCTGGCGGTGCGAGCGGCGGCGCGCTTCGTCGAATGCCGCTTCCGGCAAGGTGCGCATGAACTCCAGAACGGCATCGCGGAGCTCATCGCGCTTCTCGCGGTCCACATCGAACTCCAGCACCAGCGCGCCCTCGCCCGTGCGGTCCGGCACCGGCATGATGGACACATCGTGCGCCAGCCCCAGTTCATCGTGGAAGCGCTTGTAGAGCCAGGCAGAGCGGCCATCGCCCAGAATGGAACCGAGAATCGAGAGGGCGGCGGCATCCGGGTGGTTGGAGGTGGGGGTGCGCCAGGCCAGCATGAGGGTGCTGGTGGGCTGGGCAAACTCGCAGCGGTGCGTGCGCGGCCCCCACTGGCGAGGTTCGGCCATGGGAACGACCGCCCTGGCCGGGGTGGCAGCGGCGCTGCCGAACTCGGCCTCGGCCGCGGCGAAAAGCTCGGCGGGCTCCACATCGCCCGCCACGCACAGGAACATATTGCCCGGCACATAGCGGCTACGGTGGTAGGCCACCATGTCCTCATAGCTCAGGGAATCGAAGGCGCTGCGGGTGCCGATGACCGGCAGGCGGCGCGGGGCCACCTTGAAGAGCGTGCGGATGAGTGCGTGGTAGGCGGTGTCCTGCGGGTCGTCGTTGTACATGCTCATCTCGCGGCGGATGACATCGCGCTCGCGCTCCCATTCCTCGCGGGGGAAGGCGGGGTGCAGGCACAGCTGGGCCAGCAGGTGCAGGAACTCCCGCCAGTGCGCCGCCGGGCCATCGATGTAGAACACCGTGCGGTCGGTGCTGGTATAGGCATTCCACATGCCGCCCAGCTCGGGGACGCGTTCGTTCAGCCGGCGGGAGCTGAATTCATCTGTGCCTTTGAACACCATGTGCTCCAGCAGGTGCGAAAGCCCCGCGCCCAGGTGCTCCCCTTCGTGGATGGAGCCTGTCTCAATCCATACCTGGAGCGAAACCAGCGGAAAAGCCTTCTGCGGAGCCACCACCGTGGTGAATCCATTGGAACATACGTGTACCTCGTGCTGCATGAAACCCAGTATCGCACACACTGTGTACTGGCGCAAGCGTAAATCAAATCAGCCCGGGCAGGCTGCTGTAATTATCCCGCCGCCGGCTGGATAATTGAAGTAGTGCCGAAATATTCTCCTTTAATGGCCGGGGCAGTATAGCACCTCCTCCCACAGAGGAGATTGCAGGTGGTATGAATGCATGGAATTCCGCGGGCATCCGGCCCGTCCGGCTTCATGCACTATCCGCGCTGCCAGACATTACTTGCTCTGTGTCTGATATGCGCCCTCAATGGCCTGCCGCATGCAGGCCATTTTATTTTCAGTTTCCTGCCATTCCTGCTCCTCATCGGAATCGGGCATGAGGCCGCCGCCGGCGTAAAGCCTGCAGAATGAAGGGAAGATCTGCATGCAGCGCAGCGAGACGTAGAGCTGCACAGTTCCGTGCCCCCAGGGACCCAGGTAGCCTGCATAGCATGAGCGGTTGATATCCGGGTATTGCTGCAGCAGGGCGCGTGCCTCGGCCACCGGAGAACCGCATACAGCCGGGGTGGGCGGCAGTTGTTCCAGAAGTCGCAACAGGCGTCCCCCCGGCATTTTCCATGAAAATCGAGTGCAGAGGTGCTCAATGTGCCCTGCTCTCAGGTTTTCCAGCGGGCCTTCCTCCAATTCATCGGCCAGTGGGGTGAGCACTTCACGAACAAAATCGGTCACGAGCGCCTGCTCGCGCTTGTTTTTTGCATCCCAGGGCAGCAGATTGGGAATGCGGGTGCCGGCCAGAGCCATGGTGTGCCAGGTGTCCCCGGTGTAGGTGACCAGTTGCTCCGGCGTGCAGAAAAGCCAGGTGCCGTGCTGCGGTGTGTGCACAAGGGCCTTAAACGCATTCGGGTTCTGCCCGCAGGCGGTGAGGAAAGCCCGGCAGGGCGAGAACCCGGGGCCGGTGTCGGTGTCTGCCGTGCGTGCCAGCACAATTTTGCGCACTTTACCCCCGCGAATGAATCCGGTATATAATTCGAAGAGAGCGGCATATTTTCCACGAGATGTAGATGCTTCGTCCGGGGATACCATCATCTCTTCCCACGCATCCGGGGATGGGGGGGCCTCCCGCTCATCCGGAATGAAGAGGCTGTGTCCATCGAAGGTGGCCAGAAGGAAACCATTGCAGAACAAAGGGCTTTTCTCCGTCCTGCCGTCATCCGCCATGCAGAATACGGGATTCGCTTCGCCCGGCAGGCAATACAGTGCAAAGGCACAGCGCCTGCGGCAAAGTGCATCTATCCTGTCTGCCGTGTCGGGTTGCATGGGCGCTAGCTTACAACGAAAAAACTGTTTTGGCAACATTTTTCACCGTTGCACGGATGATAAGACATGTGCCGCTGAGAAAGGCAGAGTGCGCACTTTACAAGCGTGGAAAAAAGTGCTAGTGTCGTTGCCGATATGATGAATCTGCCCATTCGCCCCCGTCGTAATCGTAAATCTGCTGCTGTGCGCGGTCTCATGCGCGAGACAACGCTCTCTGCCGCCAATCTGATTTACCCCATGTTTGTGCAGGAGGGCGAGGAGGACACGCCTATAGAATCTCTGCCGGGCTGCACCCGCTGGAGCGTGGCAGGTATTGTGGGTGAATGTAAGCGCTTGCATGCGCTGGGTATTCCGTGCGTTGACCTGTTTGCCGTGGTGCCGGAGGAGAAGAAGGATGCCGCCGGCTCCGAGGCCTGGAACCCGGAGGGCGTGGTGCCCCGCGCCATCCGCGCCATCAAGGCGGCGGTGCCGGAGCTCTGCGTGATGACGGATGTGGCCCTGGACCCTTTCAATACCTACGGCCAGGACGGCCTGGTGCGTGAGTATGAGGACGGGTCCTATGAAATTCTGAACGATGAGACGGTGGAGGCCCTCTGCCGCCAGGCGCTTTGCCATGCCCGCGCCGGGGCAGATATCATCTCCCCCAGTGATATGATGGATGGCCGCATCGCTGCTCTGCGTGCTGCGCTGGATGCCGAGGGCTTCACGAAGGTCTCACTCATGAGTTACACTGCCAAATATGCCTCTGCTTTCTATGGCCCGTTCCGTGGCGCGCTGGGTAGTGCGCCCAAGTTCGGCGATAAGAAGACTTACCAGATGGACCCCGGCAACGTGCGCGAGGCTCTGCGCGAGGCCGCGCTGGATGCCGCCGAGGGAGCGGATTTCCTGATGGTGAAGCCCGCCACTCTTTATCTGGATGTGATAGCAGAGATGCGCCGCGCAACCACGCTGCCCATCGCGGCTTATCATGTGAGCGGCGAGTACCTCATGGTGAAAGCCGCAGCGGCTTCCGGCTGGCTGGATGAGAAGCAGTGCATGCTGGAGGCGCTTCTTTCCATTCGCCGCGCCGGGGCAGATATGATTCTGACCTATGCAGCCCCGCAGGTGGCAGAGTGGCTGGATGGCGGCTGCCTGTAACGTTGCCCCCACCCTCTGAGCTGGTACCGTATGGCCTGGGGTAGAAGATTGCTGCGCAAGGATGCGCTTCTGGTGTTTCTGGTGCTGCTGGTAGCCGGATTGCTGATGGAGCGGTTCGGCGGGGATGATACGCTGCTGCGCTGGCTGGGTAAACCTGCCGGGCAGTATGTGCCTGTTTCCGGCGCTCCTGCTCGCTCGGCAGAGGTGGCCCATACAGCGCCTTTGCTGAATCAGGTGGATGTTGCGGCGATTCCCGGGCCCGGTCAGCCGGTGCGCTTCCTCATGCACAATGTGCAGAATTATTTCGTGGCGGGTGAGGCCTACCGCTCCCGTTATGTGCTGAAGCCGAAATCAGTGGAATCCCGCGAGGCCGTGGCAGAGGTGATTGCCGCCGCAAAGCCTCAGATTGTGGGCCTTATTGAGATGGGTGGGCCTGTTGCCTTGCAGGACCTGCGGCAGCGCCTGTCGGCTCGTGGCCTGGAGTACCCCTATTACCGGGTGCTGCCCCGGCAGGGGGAAGACCGTGCGCTGGCGCTGCTTTCGGTGCATCCCATTGTGCAGGACCATTCGCAGGAAACGGTGAAGCTGCACCGGCAGAAACGGCGCAAGATGCTGCGCGGTATTCTGGATGTAACCATCCGCCTGGCAGATGGCCGCCTTTACCGCATTGTAGGCGCGCATCTGAAATCCCGCGTGTCAGAGAACGCCGGCGCCGCAGATTCCCTGCGCAAGCAGGAGGCTTATACCCTGGCGCAGCATATTCAGCATATTTCCCGCACGCAGAAGGGAATGCCCCTGCTGGTGTTCGGCGATTGGAATGACGGGCCGGCCGATGCCGCCCCGCAGATTGTGCAGCAGGGGCTTTCGCAGGATGCCGCGTTGCGCCGCCTCTCTCCCGTGGACTCGCGCGGTGAGGAATGGACTCTTTACTACAAACGCGGGAAGGAATACTGCCTTTACGACCAGATATTTGTGAACCCGGTTCTCCGAGAACGCATGCGCGGGCAGGGCGGCATTATCGATATCCCGGCTGCCGCCAGGGCTTCAGACCACCGGGCCTTGTGGTGTGATTTACGGTGATTCCTGAATCTGCACTGTTGTTTCGTAGATCTGCCTGGTCTGTATATGCTCCAGAATCAGGTAAATTGCTTTGCCCGCCTTTTCCTTGTCCTTGATGGTCAGGTACACGTGGTCATCCGCGTAATCCATGCCGCATTCGGCATGACTGCTGCCACGTATGAGGTTCAGAAAGGCGTGTCGGTGTTTGTAGTTCCAAGGGTATCTCAGAGGCTTGGAATTCCACTCATCAAGAACAAGGGCACTCCTTTTTTCGGTGCTGTTGCACAGAATCATGTGCCGGGGCAGGCAGACGATAATGAATTGATTGCGGCGTATGGCCCGTAGGGTATCTCGCTTGTCATCCTTGAACGCATCGGCAGCGCAGATTTCCTTACCATGTATGTTGTACCCGACTGTAAAGGGGGGTAGTTCGAGAAGCCTGGCTATACTCGAGGTATTGTGTTCTTTGTCCGGTTCCGTGGGGAGCGATTCCCGCAGATGCCAGCTTGGAAAATTCCTGGGTGTGTATTCATTCCGGATGATGATGCGCTCCTGTCTGGCGCGCCGTATGGTGTCAGCGTATTGTTGGTAATCGCTATATGCCTGTGTGCAGGAAATGCCCAATGCTGCGAGTACGATGCACCAGGTGATGAAAGTGAATGTTTTACCTTGTTTGTGGAGCCATGGGGCCATGGCAGGTATGGCAAAAAGCATCATGGCCAGTGATGGATAGAAATAGGCTCCACCCCAGAAGCCTTTGCTTGCAAATACAAGCCCGGGCAGGGAAAAGAAAACCACCATGAGCAATGAGCCCAGCTTGTTGGAATCCCAGTGGCGTTGCCGGATGATGACCAGAAACGAAACCAGCAGGGGAACAGCACAGCTCAGCGTGAAAATGCAGATGCTGTATACAAGGTCTGAGCAGAATGAGGCAAAATTGGGACTGCTTGCCCGTGTGTACAGGCCGGGAGAGGATAATGGAAGCATGAGCCCGGCCGCCGTGCAGATGATGCAGGCCAGCGTCATCTGCGAAAGTTTTTTGTCTTTTACTACCTGGATGATAGCCAGACTTGTGAGATACGCAAGGAGCGGCACTCCCAGGGCTTCATGCATGCCGCCACAGAGAAACGAGAGAACACATGCAGCTGCAATCTTAAGCGCTCCGTTCTGGTGGTTATGATGCTGCATGATGCTCAGAAGCAAGCTCAGGCACATGGCACCCCAGAAATAGTTGAACGACCCGGCAGACCAGAATAAGACCCGGTCAAGATGCGGGATGAGTAATATGGTTCCCAGGAGCATCACTCCGAGGTTCCGGATTGTTACGCTGCCAAGGCACAGCTTGCATGCAGCGGTGATGAACACCCCGAAAACAAGTGTATGCAGCAGGTTCAGCAAGTGTTTGCTGCCGATATTAGTGAAGATCAGCATCAGAATATTACCGATTCTCCATATCAGCACGTGGCCAAAACGTTGCAGCGAGTCCAGCCAGTCGCTGAACGAAGTAATCCTGTTTACGGAAAAATGATTTCCGCTTTCGAGAAAATCCGGAGAGATGGCAAAGTGATACCATATGTCATCCCAGAGGAATGGGGTAAATGTGAATCGCAGCCATATCACAGCAAGTGCGACAAACAGAAGAATGCTTGTGTATATTTTCTCTTTTGCGCTCATGGGAGGAAAATTCGATTCTGAAAGAGAGGAAGACGGCAGAGTCTATCATATTCCGTATATCTTGTGCAATCTCAAAGCATGTTATTCAACAAATTGAAAAAAAACGTAATCCGGATGAGCCGCCGCAGCACACGTGTCCCAAGGATTTGGTAAGCTATAGAAACATCAGCAACATTTTGGAAGAAGCCCCTATCTGCT
>CALFTQ010000079.1 GCA_937916135.1 uncultured Verrucomicrobiales bacterium | reverse complement strand
AACTCGTACCTCCTCAATCCGATTTACTCCTTCGCCCCCGCTGCGCGGAGCAGCTTGACGCATTCCGTGCCGCCATACCTTGCAGCCAAGTAGAGGGGAGTGAAGCCATTCTTACTCGCCTTGTTGACCTCAATACCGGGAGCCGCCAGCAGCAGTTTGACGCATTCCGTGTGACCTCTCCATGCAGCCATCTGGAGGGGAGTTTCGCCATACTTATCCGCCTTGTTGACCTCAATACCGGGAGCCGCCAGCAGCAGTTTGGCGCATTCCGTGTGGCCATTCCGTGCAGCCCAGTAGAGGGGAGTTTTGCCATCCTTATCCGCCTTGTTGACCTCAATACCGGGAGCCGCCAGCAGCAGTTTGACGCATTCCGTGTGGCCCTTAATCGCAGCCCGGTAGAGGGGAGTTGAGCCATCCTTATTCGCCTTGTTGACATCAATGCCCGGGGCAGCCAACAGCAGCTTGACGCATTCCGTGTGGCCTTTGTCCGCCGCCCGGTTGAGGGGAGTCTCGCCATCCTTATCCGCCTTGTTGACATCAGCCCCTACGGTAATCAGCAACTTCAATTTTTCCGGGTTATCATAGTATTTGAGAATAGCCTCATCATAATCCGTAATCCCCATGGATTTGAGCTTATCTTGGGCATCTTTTTTTGCTTTTTCCTTGGCTTCGCGCTCTGCTTTTTCGCGGGCAAGGCGTTCTGCTTCTTCCTTGGCCTCGCGCTCTGCTTTTTCGCGGGCAAGGCGTTCTGCTTCTTCCTTGGCTTCGCGTTCTGCCTTTTCGCGGGCAAGGCGTTCCGCTTCTTCCTTGGCCTCGCGTTCTGCCTTTTCGCGGGCAAGGCGTTCTGCTTCTTCCTTGGCCTCGCGCTCTGCTTTTTCGCGGGCAAGTTGATTCATCATTTCAGCTTGTGCGAATTCTTCGCGCATACGTTTTTCCGTTGCGGATTGGGCGCAGGAATATACGCCGTACGCACCGCCGGACATTGCCAATAAAAGGATTGCGAGGATGATAGGAAGGCGTTTGCGAGAAGGAACATCCTTTTTTTCATCCGTTGCGGGGGTAGCGGTCGGGATGGAGAAAACTGGCAGAGATTGCGTAACGGGTGGCAGCGGAGAGGGCGTGGCCGCGGGGGATGAGAGGTGCTCCAGCCACTCACGGGCGGATTGCCAGCGTTTTTTGGCGCGAACAGCCAGCGCGGTATCGATGGCTTGCAAAAAGGTGGGGGAGAAGTGCTTGCGCAGCTCTGCACGGTTGGTGAGGGGGCGGTAGGGGTCGTCCTCATCAATACGCTCAACGGATTGCGGTGGCAGTTCCCCGGTAATGACGCGGTAGCAGGTAGCGCCGAGGGCGTAGAGGTCCGTCCACGGGCCGCGTTTGCCGTGAGGTGTAATCTGCTCGATGGGGGTATAGCCCGGCGTGCCGACCATGGTGGCGGAGCGTTCCGATTGCAGGGCGCGTGCGGTACCGAAGTCGATGAGCATGGGTGTACCATCGTCTTGCAGCAGGATGTTGCCGGGTTTGAGGTCGCGGTGCAGCAAGTTTTGGGAATGCAGGTACTCCAGCGCCTCCAAAACGGCACGCAGAATGGGCAACAACCACGCTTCATCAACCACAGCGGGAATGGCCTTGTGCAGCTCTTTGCCGGGGATGTAGGGCATCACATAGTAGGCCGTGCCCAGTGCCTCAAAAGCCTCGTACACGCG
>CALFTQ010000078.1 GCA_937916135.1 uncultured Verrucomicrobiales bacterium | reverse complement strand
ATCGGGACTGAAGTCCCGTGCTCCGACAGAGTTCCCCCACAAATTCCCATTTATCAAGCTCCGTACTCAAACTTTGGGACACGTGTGTCCACGGCCGCGAAACGGATATCGTTTCCAGATTATCAAACCCAATTCATCGAAACAGCATCAGCAAGACAAGTCTGCACCAGAAGTTCCACTCACGCATTCCGCCAGCACATGGCTCCTTTATTTTTTCTGCCGCACGAGTACACGGTGGGTATCATTGGCAATCTTGTGCAATTTACCCTTGATGTAAAGCATGGTGCTTCCCGTGTAAAAATAAACCTCGCGGTTCGGAGAGACGCGCACAAAAGCCTGATTATGCAAGCCTGTGCGGTTGGGTCCATAATGCACCGAGGTATTGCGGCCGAACTCCACCACCCATCCGCTGGCCGGGGCCACGAAAGTTCCGGTAGGGGCTTTGCACCAGGCCCGCAAGCCGGTATCCTCATCTCCAAAACTCTCCAGGTATTCCTGAATGGCAGCAGCATCCTCGAGCTTACCACTGCTACCCAGTTTCTTCATTCGGCTCTGGAGAGCAGCTTTCAACTTCGCACGGGACTTTGCCGTAGCCTTCTTCATGCCATTCCAAAACTTTCCTTCCATCTCGGCCACGACATCAACTCCCATTTTGCCGATTGGAGCCCCGGCCTGCAAGTGCTCGCATTTCCCGCCATCTGCCAGAGGAAAGCGGCCCACCTGTTTCGCATTTTCCACAAACCAGCACTCCTTATCCTCAACAATGACAAAATCCCGCCCGGCGTAGGTCAGGCGCTGCGTCTTTCCGGTAGCACTCTCCAGCTGCCCGGCAACAAAGGTATATTTCCCGCCTTTGCCATCCACCCACTGATTACTCTTGAAAAAATCCGGCGGCTCGACGCCATACGCCGCACCATCCCGGAGTTCCTGCCCGGCCTCCACAGCGGCAGCATAATCAGCCAGCGCCTTGGCTGCGGCAAAATCCTCTTTCTCCTGCAAGGCGTTCACCTTCTGGTGCAATGCGGCCAGAAAATCTCCCTTCCTCCTGGCAAAAACCTTTTCGTACTGCCTGGCATACGAAGCCACCGCCCCCTCTACGCAAGCCGGAGGCTCAGGCAAATCCATGGCCACGCACGACATAGCCATAACCAGCAACAACACCCATGAACAGTTCTTCATACCCCAGATACTACCAAATCGGCAAAATCGTTACAAGACTTTTTTCCTAAAGAGTTACATATACTACACGTATCCCAAAGATTTTGTAGGGAATAGAAATATCAGCAACATATTGGAAGAAGCCCCCCTCTGCGTAACAAATTGGAATTTGTGGGGGAACTCTGTCGGAGCACGGGACTTCAGTCCCGATTGGAAGCACCGTTATTTCGGGACTGAAGTCCCGTGCCCCGACAACGACAAACATCAATTTATCGAGCTCCGTACTCAAACTTTGGGACACATGTGTACATATACTACATGCACCAGGATTGCCCTGCTTTCTTTGCCCGGCGCATAGCCTCGCGTTCGGCGGCATCAAGCTTGCCATCCTTGTTCGCATCATACTTCCGAAGCACGCGCTGGTGGGCATCTTCCCGGACCGGGCGGGCAGAGGGCATCTGCCCCGCGGCACCCCAGTGCTGCAGTTTCTTTGCCTCCTTCCCCACCAGCGGCAGAGCCGCCACCAAAGCCAGAATAATGCACAGATTCTTCATGCCCCCACATTCTAGCACCGTCCCCGCCCCCTTTCCAGCATAAAGTTCCCGGAAAAGCGGCAAAACCTCACGCACGCTGCGTGTCCCAAAGATTTTTAAGGAATAGAAACATGCACAATACTTTTGACAGCCCCCTTCCCAGGAAACAGCCACCCCCCGGGGATAACTTTCTCATTCATTCCGGCTGTAAATGACAACAAATTCACTTCCCATTTACCTGAAAACACGCTATAACAGAGCCCGATGCCGATTTGCCCTAAATGCTCTTCATCCTTTCACGATGGCGCCATAGAAATGTGCCCTACGTGCGGCTACAGCATTGAGCAGGCCAACCAGATGTTCGGCGATGGGCAAGTCCAATTCACCCGGGTACTGGATGCAGCCGGCGTCCTGACACACCAGGAGCGACTGGAACTAATGTACGCCCTGGAGCAAATGGAACGCAGGATCCGCCCGGCCGTGCTCTGCGTCTATATCACGGATGTAGGCCACGAAAAAGAACTGTGCGCACATGCCCACTGGATTCTGAATCACGCCCGCATTCACCACCCATCTTTCGGCAAGCGCGAACACCTCCGCGCCATTGAGGAAGCCGAGCTGCGTGAGCGGCGCCCGGGCGAGGCGCGTCCCCCCCAGGAACCGGAACAAAGCTGGCTCTCCCGCGCCTGGCAGGCAGTGCGGGAATTTGTGCTGGATGCGCTGCACCCCCTGCCCCCACCGGTCAGCCACGAGTGGATGCTCATCCTCGTGCTGGACGTGCAGTTGGAAATGGCTTGTTTCTCCTGGGGGTATAAATTGGATCCCTTCATCGAACCGGATCGGATCAACACCTGCATCAAAAGCGCCCAATTGCTGTTCCGCGAACGTGCCACAGTCACTGCAATCAAAAAAGTGATGGGGAAAGCAACCCGCCGCATAGCAGTGGCCGCCCGTTCCAAAAACCCCATCCTCCGGGCAGCCGGAAAAGCAGGCATCCTGGTCGGCAGCTTCGGAGTGCTGTTGAGCGGCAGCGCCATCGCGGCAGAAGAGCCGCCTCCACCGCCGCCGGCAGCTACCCAATCCGCCGCTCCTGAAAATGACGGCATGCCGCACTGGCGGGCCGAGGATTATCGCCATCTCATGGCGGGGGAATTAATCACCGGTTATACCGCACTCTTCCCCCCAAAACCCACTCCGGAAGAAATTAAAGCTGAAGCCGCAAGAAAAAAAGAACTACGCCGCCAGCAACGTGAGCTCCAGCGGCAGAGAAAGCTCCCGAATCAGAGCCCGCGCACCCTGGAGAAGCCAGAGGAGAGCGACACGCGTGTGCTGGGGCGCTACAGCGAAATTTACACCCGCCCGCCACAGGGGCTCAGCCTGATTGACCCCCAGGCACTGCTCACCACCGTAGAAAAAGAAGATGCAGAGCATGTGCTCCGCATGCTGAATGCCAACGCCAGATTCCACATTTATGTAGCAGTTTTCAAGGGGGGGCAGGATATTTCCAGCAATCTGGCCGTTGATATTCTGGTAACCGCTACGGCGCAACCATGCGAATACGCCGTTCTCATGCGTTACCCCCTGGGCAATCCTTCCGCCATCGAACTGGGTTACCAGGAAATCAAACCGGGAGATTCCCTGCGCCACGAGTGGCTGCAGAAAGTCCGCACCGCCGCCGGTGACGGTGGCGCAGAAGGGCTCATGAACGCACTGCGCTGCATCAGTTCCCTCATCACTCCGATTTCTGACTCATTCACCCCGGTAGCAGCCACCACCGGCGGCAAGACTCCGCTCATCCCCATCGAGTTCAAGCAAACTACCAAACCGAAGAAACGAAGCATCAAAGACCGCATCCAGGAGCTCTATGACAGCCCGGTCTTCCTCCCCATGGTGGCCTATCCGCTGGGAACCATCGCGGCGCTGCTGGGATTATGGTCCCTTTTCAACTGGCTCCGCACTGCTTCGAAACTTGAAAACAGTGAATCAGACATCCGGCTCTCCTCTCCCTATGGCGCCGGCGTCAGCCGCCGCGTGCGTTACATGGAGGGTGCCGAATCATCATAAAGGAATCTCCGCTCTCTGAAACAGGAATGAAGCGAAGGTATTCCGCTGCATTCTGACGCGAAAATGAGCCATAAGGTCGAATTTGATTGCTTTTGGGGGCTTGCAGGTGTAGTATAGGGCTCGTGGAAGCAGGATTTCCACACCGTAGGTGAACTGTCTGCACCCGGTATCATTTTCCCAAACATTGTAACATCATGAACACGACATATAGCACTATTGACGCCAACGAGGCCGTGGCCTCCGTAGCGTACCGTTGCTCTGAAGTGGCCGCCATCTACCCCATCACCCCGTCCTCCCCGATGGGTGAATCGGCAGAGGCCTGGACCGCTGTAGATCGCAAGAATCTCTGGGGCACGGTCCCCAGCATCGTAGAGATGGAATCTGAGGCAGGTGCTGCCGGTGCTGTGCACGGCGCGCTGCAGACCGGCTCCATGGCCACCACCTTCACGGCCTCCCAGGGTCTGCTGCTCATGATTCCCAACATGTTCAAGATTGCAGGTGAGCTGACTCCCTGCGTCTTCCACATTGCCGCCCGCGCCCTGGCCGCCCAGGGTCTTTCCATCTTCGGTGACCACAGTGATGTGATGAGCGCCCGCTCCACAGGCTTCGCCATGCTCTGCGGCGCCTCCACCCAGGAAGCCCCGGATATGGCCGCCATCGCCCACGCCGCCACGCTGGAGAGCCGCGTGCCCTTCATCAACTTCTTCGATGGTTTCCGCACCTCCCACGAAGTGGGCAAGATTGCCGACATCACCGATGAGCAGCTGCGCGCCATGATTGACCAGGACCTGGTGGATGCCTTCCACGCCCGCGCCCTCACGCCGGATGCACCCGTCATCCGCGGCACCGCCCAGAACCCGGACGTCTACTTCCAGGGCCGCGAAACCGTCAACCAGTTCTACAACGCCGTGCCCGGCATTGTGAAGAAGGCCATGAAGAAGTTCGGTGAGCTCACCGGCCGCTGCTACGACCTGGTGGAATACATCGGCAACCCCGCCGCCACCCGCGTCATCGTCATCATGGGCTCCGGCGCCGAGGCCTGCCTTGAAACCGTGCAGGCCCTGAGCAGCGAGGACATCGGCGTGCTGAAGGTGCGCCTGTACCGCCCGTTCCCGGCAGAGGACGTGATTGCCGCCCTGCCGAAGACCGTGAAGAAGATTGCCGTGCTCGACCGCACCAAGGAACCCGGCAGCCTGGGCGAGCCCCTGCTGCAGGATGTGGTGCAGAGCCTGAGCGATGCCTCTGTGAAGGGCACCCTGCCCTTCGCCATGCCCCTCATCGTGGGTGGCCGCTATGGCCTGGGCTCCAAGGAATTCACCCCCGCCATGGTGAAGGGTGTGTTCGACGAGCTGAAGAAGGATTCCCCCATGACCGGCTTTGCCGTGGGTATCGAGGACGACGTGACCGGCAAGTCCATCTCCTACGACCCCGGCTTCACCACCGAGGCCGACACCGTGACCCGCTGCATGTTCTACGGCCTGGGTTCCGACGGCACCGTGGGTGCCAACAAGGACGCCATCAAGATTATCGGCAAGCACACGGACCTGTATGTGCAGGGCTACTTCGTGTATGACTCCAAGAAGTCCGGCTCCTCCACGGTGTCCCACCTGCGCTTCGGCACCACGCCGATTCACAGCACCTACCTCATCACCAGCGCGAACTTCATCGCCCTGCACCAGCCCAGCCTGCTCAACACCTTCGACTTCCTGAAGAACGCCGCCCCCGGCGCCACCTTCCTCATCAACACCCCGGTGGCCGCTGATAAGGTGTGGGACAGCCTGCCCGCCCGCATGCAGCAGCAGATTATCGACAAGAACATCAAGGTCTACTGCATCGATGCCTTCAAGGTGGCCAAGGCCACGGGCATGGGCGGCCGCATCAACATGATCATGCAGACCTGCTTCTTCCACCTGTCCGGCGTGATTCCCTCCGATGAAGCCATCGGCTACATCAAGGAAGCCATCAAGAAGACCTACGGCAAGAAGGGTGACGAAGTGGTGGCCAAGAACATCCAGGCTGTGGATGCCTCCCTGGCCAACCTGTACGAAGTGCCCCTGGGCTCCGCCATCACCGGCCACGAGCTGCCCCCCGCCCTGGTCCCCGGCGCCCCCGACTTCGTGCGCAACGTGCTCGGCAAGATTGTCATCGGCGAAGGCGACAGCGTGAAGGTCTCCGAAATGCCGGTGGACGGCACCTTCCCCAGCGGCACCACCCAGTACGAGAAGCGCAACCTCGCCCTCGAAATCCCCGTGTGGACCCCCGAGAAGACCGAAACCAGCAAGGCCTGTATCCAGTGCGGCAAGTGCACCACCGTGTGCCCGCATGCTGCCCTGCGCGCCAAGATGGTAGACCCGGCCGAGCTGGAAGGCGCCCCGGAAACCTTCAAGAGCGCCGATGCCAGCAAGATGCACAAGAACTGGCAGGGCAAGAAGTTCATCATCCAGGTATCTGCCGCAGACTGCACGGGCTGCACGCTCTGCACCCGCGTATGCCCCACGAACTCCCTGACCATGACCCCGGCAGCCGAAGCGCTGGAGCCCGAAACCAACAACTGGAACTTCTTCGAGAAGCTGTCTGATGCTGACCGCACCAAGCTGAATCCCGGCCAGGTGAAGGACCAGCAGTTCATGCGCCCGCTCTTCGAATTCAGCGGTGCCTGCGCCGGCTGCGGTGAGACCCCCTACATCAAGGCTCTGACCCAGCTGCTGGGCAACCGCCTGGTGGTGGCCAACGCCACGGGCTGCTCCTCCATCTATGGCGGCAACCTGCCCACCACCCCCTGGACCCACGATGCCGATGGCCGCGGCCCCGCCTGGGCCAACAGCCTCTTCGAGGACAACGCCCAGTTCGGCCTTGGCTTCCGCGTCTCCCTGGACAAGAAGCAGGAATACGCCCTGGAGCTCCTGGAAGCTGCTGCCGACAAGATTGGCACTGAGCTGGTGGAAGCCATCAAGAGCAACCCGCAGAAGACCGAGTCCGAGGTGGTGAACGCCCGCGAAACCGTGGCCGCCATCAAGGCAGCCTGCGGCGACGACCCCGAGCTGGCCGCCCTCAAGGCACAGGCCAATTACCTGGTGAGCAAGTCCGTGTGGATTCTCGGCGGCGACGGCTGGGCCTACGACATCGGCTACGGCGGTCTGGACCACATCCTCGCCTCCGGCCGCAATGTGAAGGTGCTCGTCATGGACACCGAGGTGTACTCCAACACCGGTGGCCAGTGCTCCAAGGCCACCCCGCGCGCCGCTGTGGCCAAGTTCGCCACCCGCGGTAAGGACCAGGTGAAGAAGGACATCGGCTACATGGCCATGACCTACGGCAACATCTACGTGGCCTCCATCGCCATGGGCTCCAACGATGAGCACACCCTCAAGACCCTGGCCGAAGCCGAGGCCTACGACGGCCCCGCCCTCGTGATTGCCTACAGCCACTGCATCAACCACGGCATCAACATGGCCCAGGGTCTCGACCGCCAGAAGGACGCTGTGGACTGCGGCCGCTGGCTGCTCTACAACTTCAACCCGGACAACATCAAGCAGGGCAAGAACCCGCTCACCATCAAGAGCAAGGCTCCCAAGATGTCCGTGCGCGACGCCCTCATCGGTGTGGACGGCAAGGGCGGCGAAAACCGCTTCAAGATGCTCGCCAAGACTAACAAGGCCAACTTCGAGAAGCTCCTCGCCCTGGAAGAGCAGGATATCCAGCGCCGCTGGCGTCTCTACCAGGCCCTCGCTGCCATCGACTACAGCGCCGAGGCCGAAGCTGCCCCCGAGGCTTAAGCCCCACCGGCAGCCCCGTTAACTTCAACGGCGTGCGGTTCACCACCGCACGCCGTTCTTTATTGTCTCTTTCCCGAAAGCATGTTTGCGGGACTGATGCCCCGCGCTACGCAACTCAAAAGCTTTCTATTTATTGACAAACTGGAGCAAAAGACGTACACTACAGGCGTGAAAACGAAAAAGTTACTCAAAATTTCCGGAATCGCGGTGTTATCGCTGGTGCTGCTGGTGGTTGCGCTGTGGTGCTCCCTGCCGCTGCTGCCCGTGACGCCGCAGGTCAGAATGGCCCGTGAACTCCTGGTGCAAATGACCCGGAATGAGGAGCAACTTGCCGCCCTGCCCGAAAAATCGGATACGGCCTACCACCACATGCAAGTGGTGCGGCAGTCTTTTGTACCCCTCGGCACCAGACTGATGGGTCCTGACCCCGGCATTGGCGAAATCGCCCCGCTGCTTCCTGATATGGTCCGGCTGTTCCGGGCTATGGCCCGCACGGATGAATCATACTCCCACTTCACCAAACCGGAAAACGGATGGCGGGACACTGCACCGGCCGTGGAACCGGATACCCGGGAAACACTGATGCGGGACACGGAAACCTTTCTGCGCCAGGCCGCCGAGGCGGCCGATTTGCAGACTCAGTACGCCGCCTGTGCCACACTGGCGCTGCGCTGGATTCCGGCCCTCCCCCAGAATGAGGAGCAGGAAAAACAAATGGCCGGGCGCACCATGGCCATGCTGCCTGCTGCCCGCCCGCTTATCATACGCGCTCTGGATGCCCCGGTGGAGAACAATACCGTGGAGCCCATGATGCAGGTTCTGCCCGTGCTCTGTGCGCTCTACCGTGAGGTGCTGAAGAATGATACCCCGCGTTTGCAGAAATTGCTCGCAGAGCTCGTGCAACTCGACACCTCAACGCTGGACACCCTGCGCACAGTGAACGATGCGCCCTCAGCCCAGGCTGCTGCAGAGAAACTGTTGAAAATCGGCAAGAGCCGCAGCTGTTTATTCACCCGCCTCGCCCCCCTTCTCGAGGAAGGACCGGAAATCCCGGAGCTGCAGAAGCTCAATGAAATCTCCCCTGAAATTGAAAAGCGGGCAGAGGAACTGCGCAAGCTACCCGAACCATTCTACGGCTGCAAGGAACTGGAAAACCTCTGCACCTGGGGCTGATTTCACCTTCAGCGCAAAAGAGTTAAGCCATCATTAAAGTATACTTTAATGACGATTTAAAACATTGATTCCACAGGTACTACATAGCCAAGTAGATAGCAGAGCACGGGACAGGGAATGCGGTAGACAGGCTGGGCGCCGGGGTCGCTGCTAAGGCCGAAATCCTCCACATGGCGTGTGGCAATGATGGCTGCCTGGGCCAACTGCTCCCGGCACAGGGTGTTGATGGCATCCCGCTGGCTCACTGAGCTGTCGTGGCGGTATTTCACCTCGCAGAGGTAACGGCGCTCGTTCGGGAAATCTACCACCACATCCACCTCTTTCTGAGTGCGCGGCAGGCGGATGTAGCCCACGCGGCAGAAGGCAGCATAGGCCGAGTGAAAATGCTTGTACACGGTTGTCTCAGCCATCATGCCGCGCACTTCATCGGTCACGGTGGACGGATTGCGCATCAGGGAAGCATTGCTCAGCGCGGCATCCGCCACGTAAACCTTGGGCTGGCTGCTGATTCCCTTCTTGCCGGTGTAATTGGAAGCCTGGCTGATGTAGATGAGGTTAGCATCGCGCAGGAACTCCATATAGCGCACCAAGGTGGGAAGCGATACCCCCTCCAGCGCGCGGCACATGGCGGCGGTGTTGATGATATTGCCGGAGTTCACACAGAAATAGAGGTAAAGCTTCTCCAGCTGCAGGGTGTTGCGCACATCAAACAGCGCGGGGATATCGCGTTTGAGCACCTTGTCCACCACATCCTCGCGCAGCACACGCTGCGCCCGGGCCACCACCTCGGTGCCCAGCAGCTCCGGGAAGCCACCCAGCCCCAGGTAGCGGTTCCAGTGCGGCTCCATCCCGCTGAAACGCCGCATCAGGCGGGTGAATTCCTCCGGTTCCATGCGCAGCACCGCCTCCAGATTCACCCGCGGCTCCACCACCGGCGGCAGCTGCATGATATCGCAGTACTCGCGGAAGCTCAGGGTGGGCATGCGCAGCACGCGCCAGCGCCCTACTCCGCTGTCGCGTGCGCCTTTCTCAATATGCGGACTGGCCGAACCAGTGGCCACCAGTTGCAGAGAGGGACGGGTGTCGTACAGCACTTTCAGCCACAGCGACCAGTCTTCCGCATACTGAATCTCATCGAAGAAGAAATAGCAGGGACCACTGCGCGGCCTCGCCTTGTCGAACGCATCGATAGCCGCCTTCACACCGGCCAGCTTGATGATGGGGTTATCAAAGGAAAGGTAGAGGATATTCTCCCCCTTCACCCCGGTGGCCAGAAGCTCCGCTATCAACTGCCGCATCACTGTGGTCTTGCCCACGCGGCGGGCTCCGCTCAGCACCACAAAGCGCCGCAGATCGCGGCTCTGCAGCTGCTCCAGCGTCTCGAAATACGCCTGCCGCCGCACTCCCGGCAGTTCCTCCGGCTCCACACTCGCCTGCCACCACGGGTTATATTCCTGCAGCAGGCGCTCAATCTCATCTGTTTCAAAAATTCCCATACTCTTCCTCCTGCACAGCATTATACCCGCTTATTATCAGCGTGTCAAGCCGTCATTAAAGTATACTTTCATTTTATGGTGCATTTTCTTAAACTATACTTTCATGTTATCATAATCCTTTGTTTGTCTATTCTTTAAATCCTCATTAAAGTATACTTTAATGAGGATTGGAGAAGTGTGTCTTTTTTGCCACAGGGAGTGTGGCTTTTGAATCACGCAGCGCAGCTTGAAAGCGCGGGCGGGTGGTGGTATACCGGAAGGCAAACAGAACAACCACCATGCAACGAACCGACACCATGTTCCGATACACCTGCCTGGGCGGGGCTGCGCTGGCCCTGCTTCTGCTGGCAGGGATTCTGGCGCAGCTGGGGCTGCACTCCGCTCCGGCCTGGCAGCATTTCGGTCTTTCCTTCCTGTGGGGGAGCGACTGGGATCCTGCCACGGATTCCTACGGCGCCTTGCCGCATATCCTGGGTACACTGCTCACCACGACCATATCCCTGGTGCTGGCCATACCGCTGGCACTGGCCGTGGCGCTCTTCATCACCGAAGTGCCGGACTGGCTGAGCCGCCCGCTAAGCCACTGCATCGACCTGCTGGCCGCCATTCCCTCCGTCATCTATGGCATGTGGGGTCTCTTTGTGCTGGTGCCGCTCATGCAGGAGCAGGTGCAGCCCTTCCTGGCAGAAACGCTGGGGCTGATTCATCTGCCGGGCGGCGCCTGGCTGCTGGGCGAAGAGGGCTACGGCAGCGGCTTCGGGTTCCTCACCGCCGGGGTGATTCTGGCGCTCATGGTGCTGCCCTATATCAGCGCCGTCATGCGCGATGTGCTGCGCATGACCCCGCCCATGCTCCGCGAATCAGCCTACGGGCTGGGCTGCACCCGGCTGGAAGTGACCCGCGATGTGGTGGCCCGCTACGGCATCCGCGGCATCATCGGGGGCATCTTTATCGGCCTGGGGCGAGCGCTGGGCGAGACCATGGCGGTGCTCTTCGTCATCGGCAACCTCATGGAATCCCCCTCGGGGCTCTACTCCTGCGGCACCACCATAGCCGCCACCCTGGCCAACAACTTTGCAGAGGCCACCGGGCTGCAGCAGAGCGCCCTGTTTGCGCTGGGTCTGGTGCTGCTGCTCATGAGTTTCAGCATCCAGCTGCTCACGCGCTACTACCTGGGGCGCACCGCTGCCCGCCGGGGTGAAAGCCACTGATACCACCGTACCATCATGAAAAAACGTTCTGCAATATTCCGCAAAGCAGGCAACCAGCTGCTGAATCTGGGTGCCGTCCTCTCCATCGCCCTGGCACTGGGCGGCATGGGCTGGATTCTTGCCACCGTGTTCAGCCACGGCTGGAGCGCCCTGAGCCCGGAGTTTCTCACCGCCGTCTCCAAGCCATACGGTGAACCCGGCGGCGGCGTGGCCAATGCCCTGCTGGGCACGCTGCTCATGACCCTGGGGGCCACGGTGCTGGCTGTGCCGCCCGCGCTGGCCGGCGGCATCTACCTGGCCGAATTCGGCAAAGGCAGCAAAGTGGCCGATGCGCTGCGCTTCTGCGCCAATGTGATGATGGGGCTGCCCTCCATCCTGGTGGGTCTGTTCGTGTATGCCCTGCTGGTGGTGCCCACCGGCAATTTCTCCGGGCTGGCCGGCACGGTAGCCCTGGCCATCATCATGTTCCCGGTCGTCCTGCGCACCACGGAAGACATGCTGCTCATGGTGCCCGATACGCTGCGCGAATCGGCCCTGGCGCTGGGCATGAGCCGCATGCGTGCCACGCTCTGCATCGTGGCACGCAGCGCACGCAACGGCCTGGCCACGGGCATACTGCTCTCGCTGGCGCGCGTGAGCGGCGAGACTGCCCCGCTGCTCTTCACCGCCCTCTTTGCCGATACCTGGCCGGAGGATTTCTTCACCGGCCCCACCGCCAGTGCGCCGGTGCTCATCACCGAATACACCACCAATTCCCCCTTTGAAAGCATGCACGCCATGGGCTGGGGTGCCGCCCTGGTCATGGCCGCCTTCATCCTCATCATCAACATAGCAACCCGCTGTATTTTCCATGAAAACAAACATTAAGATATCTGCCCGCAATCTGAACTTCTATTACGGGAACCACCAGGCCCTCTTTGAGAACAACCTGGATATCCACGCCAACCGCATCACCGCCGTCATCGGCCCCAGCGGCTGCGGCAAATCCACCCACCTGCGCATCTACAACCGCATCTTCGAGCTTTACCGCAACCAGAAAGCCACCGGCGAACTCCTGCTGGACGGCCAGAACATCCTGGCCCCCGGGGTTGACCTGCTGCAACTGCGGCACCGCGTAGGCATGATTTTCCAGAAACCCACCCCCTTCCCCATGAGCATTGCGGACAACGTGGCCTACCCGCTGCGCCTGCACTACAAGCTCAGTCGCAGTGAAATGGCCGACCGCGTGGAGCAGGCTTTGCGCGGTGCCTCACTCTGGGACGAGGTGAAAGACAAGCTGCACTCCAGCGGCATGGCGCTTTCCGGCGGCCAGCAGCAGCGGCTCTGCATAGCCCGCGCCCTGGCGGCGGAGCCGGAGGTGCTGCTCATGGATGAACCCACCAGCGCCATTGACCCCGTGGCTACCCTGCGCATCGAGGAGCTGGTGCTGGAGCTCAAAAAGCAATACACCATCGTCATCGTCACCCACAACATGCAGCAGGCCGCCCGCATCTCCGACCGCACCGCTTTCTTCTACAAAGGCCGCATCGTCGAGGAGGGCGCAACCTCCCGCATCTTCACCAACCCCACCCACAAACAGACCGAGGACTACATCACCGGCCGCTTCGGTTAACCCTTACACTCCCCCCATCATGAAACAGCACTTCATCAACGAACTCGATTCCCTGCGCTCCCAGATTTCCGCCCAGGGCGAACTGGCCGAACGCGCCATCCACAACGCCATCCACGCCTTCAGCTCCGGCGATACCGAGCAGGCTCGCCGCGTCATGGCACACGATGAAATCATCGACCGCGAGGAAATCCGCATCGAGGAGGAATGCCTGAAACTCCTGGCCCTCTACCAGCCCGTAGCGGGTGATCTGCGCACCGTCATCTCCTGCATCAAAATCAACACCGCCATGGAGCGCATGGCCGACTTCGGCTGCCACATTGCCGAGCGCGCCATTCTGGTGGCCGGGCTGCCCACTCTGCCCGGGCAGGAAATGTTTGACTTTGAGCCCATGGAGCTGCTCACCCTGGGCATGCTGCGCGATACCCTGCTGGCTATCCGGCACTCCGACCTCCTCCTGGCTCACAAGGTCATCGACCGCGATGACGCCGTGGATGCCATGCGCAGCGAGCATCGCACCCACGCCCGCACCGCCATCCTCCACTGCCCCGCCGCCGTGGAATACTACGTCTCCTGCATCGGCCTCGCCCGCGACCTGGAGCGCATCGCCGACCTCGCCACCGATATCTGCCGCCAGCTCATCTACCTCCGCACCGGCTGCATCACCCGCCACAAGTCTGATTGAATTGACGATTAGGGGCTTCCAAAACTACTTTCGCCCCCAAGAAAGGCATATCATAATCAAAGTATTTTAGATGAGATAAATCGCCTTTTATGTTAAATCCTTGTCTGTAAATATCTTACATATATAATTTCTTTCAACTCCCATCGTCCACCCTTCGCGGGCGTTATTTCGGTAAGAGATAACGCCCGCGATTTTTATTTCTAAACCGCTCCATTTACGCCACTTAAAGCGTACTCCTCTGCAAGCCTTGCCACCGAATTCCGGCAGCTTTCAGCCCCGCCCTACCCCTTTTCTACAACATCAGGCACTCCTGAGCACTCCGCACTTCGTGACCCACTTTGGCTTATATTTGTATCAAAGGGAGTCGAATGTGCTAGTAGTCTTTGATTATCAATGGTCAATCGTGTAGGTTCTTTCTACCATTCCGACAAATTTTGCTCCTCGCGCTCTACGCATTCAAGAAATAGTTACTTTAAAAGATTAGCAATTTCTTTATATAGCTGCATAAAGTCTTTTATTCTTTCCGGCATATCTGAAGGAATGCCTCTACGGGCTTCTTCTATTAGCCCGAGAACACCCCATTTTCTCAGCATGGCTGACGTCAATTCTCCATTGTTATTGACCTGTTCTCTGAAGGCTCCCATATTTTTCAAAGCTTTGCAAACATCGAGAACTTCATATGGTACCTTGGTATTATTAAACAGATATGCAGTTGCGCTATTACCAGCGGAATCAACAGCATCAACAGGACAACCGGCTGATGCAACTAGGGTGATAGCTTTTACGGGAACCGACCGTCGGGAACACAGCAGCATGATGGCGTTTCGTCCATCAGGCAGTATAGCTTCAGCTTTTGCTCCATGCTGAAGCAGTAGCTTAATGTATTTCTCCGAGCAGGCAGAAGAATACCATACCCCCTCACAATATCGCAGCAAAAGAGTATATCCTTCGGAATCAGGTGAATTGATGTCAATATCGTTATTTGTGACGACATAATCCAATACTTTTTCAAAATCATCCACCTGTAATTTTATCATCGCATGGCGCAAACAAAGGTACCAATCATCGGTACTCATATTCCTTGCCGCCGCCACAAGATAAAGAAACTCTTCAGGTGTACTCAACCAGTTGTTACCGGCTTTAAACGCGTTTTTTACATCTGCCCCGGCATCCACTAAGAGTTGAACCATGGAAAAGCGTTTAGCAGCATCGTCACAATTGCAAGCTAGTTCCATAATCGATTTTGCCTTAGTGTAAAACCCACCCGAGGAAGCATTCGGATTCGCGCCCTTGCTTAATAACCAACGGACAGCTTCTACATTGCGTTGGCCTACAGCTATGCTTAAGAGCGTTCGCCCCGTCGCATCCGGGGTGTTAATATCCGGCAAGTGAGGGAGAATTTGATTGGCGGCAGAAGTATCAAATCCCTCAGCAAGGGAACAAAGTCTCCTCAGCTTAACAAAGGATTGAAATGCGGCAGATGCCCCCTCTGGGAAATCAGAGCCTCTATGCATACAGCTGATTTCATCGGCTGTATAGCCATACACATTCCTGAGGTTGTGATTAACCTCATACTCCCGAAGAACAGCAGCAAGAATGATTTTATCATGTAAACAGCAATACATGTATGGGGTCATGCCCCATTTATCCTGGGCATTAACATCTGCGCCAGATTCGCATAAAAATTTGATAAAAAGAGGATCTGCATTGGAGTTGAAAATAGCATGATGCAATGCAGTACGCTGGTGCTCAGGAGTGCTGGCGTTTATATCTGCACCATGCTGCAGTAACATCGTTTCCAATGCCCAAGGAGATTCCAATATTTCTTTGTGCTGACGTATGGTAGCGTATGAATCGCAAGCCAGCATTAAGGGAGTATAGGCATCATCATCCATAGCCCGAATACTCTCGCTGTAGCTGAAAGAGTTTACCTGAACACCCTTACGCAACAGCACTTCCACCACCTCTGTTTTACCCAGACGAGAGGCTCGATGAAGAGCAGAAATTTCCGGCCTACAAGTTCCGCTGGTTAAAGGAACTCCGTGTTCTACCAGCATCTTCGCCACATCATTCGGTCTATACATTTCCAACGATATGGTCAGGGGAGAATGAGTCTCAGGGTAGATATAAAACTCCATGCCCGGATTACTCGACAATGGCAACATTTCCGCAACGCCAACAGAGTCTAAAATGGCTGCGTAAAACCACAGTTTTTCATCGTTGGATAAGTTTAGAACAGATGCTTCGCTCTCCAATGCTGCTCTGCATTCTGCGTATTCTTGTAAGCGTTTCTCCTCCAGGTAGTCACATTGCAGCAACAAAAGAAAAACACCAAACAGCAGGCTAATACGAATTACCCCGATTCTAATTACATTGAGAATCCTGAAAAATTTTGTTAAGATCATATGCAAAGTTGATTTCTTAGTTAGAACTAGTGTCTCGTAGAGTTAATCCGTTACAATAAGAAATCCTTCTATATAACGTATTATTTTGAGAAAATTAAAAGACTGGCCTCATGGATAGAAAGTTTTCCACTCACTGGTTGACTAATTAGAAATACCCCATGCTTGAATTCGTAAATAAGGATGGCAATCGAGGAAACTGTTGATGGTGGTAAATTCGGTTTGTCCAGTATGCCCTCTAGTTCAGACTGAGTGATTCCGAGATGATGCAAATAAACGGAAGTAGGAGTATATATGATTTTAGTTGGAATATGTTCCATATTACTTAACAAAATCAGCATTTCATCCTTACTTGTTATATTCGCTAAAATTATAGACAAAAGGACATCATCTATCTTCGACACTTGATACTGCTTGCTGATGGCATAAATTGAATCAGCTAACGAGTGGAAAGGAGTCGAACGAATATAATGACGTATTGCATGTTCGATTTCATTGAACTCGCGAGAGTTTATCTTTTCTTTGCAACCTTTCTGATGAAAGGAATTGAGTAATTTTGTCCTGATTTTCTCGAGTTCTTTGCAATGTATCATCAATGAAGCTTTTCCATTAATACACGAAGCTTGCGCGACACCAGCGCAGACTAGCATGTTCAGCATTAGCAGTAAGTGGAATATATGAATTTTGCAAGAAAACATAGTGCAAGGACAGTCGTGGTCGCTTTGACGAGAACTGTTGGGGACTTATGTGAGCTCCATTTTGTAACTTTTGACTAAAATGGCACCCTTCTTTCGACACTTAGGTAGCGAATTTAATCCACCTCTTTTGTGTGTGCATCAGCCGTGTAGGTTTCTTATATCATGCGGTATTCCCTGATGTCAATCCATTTTTGGCGCGATTTAGTAGCGTAGAGCCCGTGCGAAACAAGGGTACCCGGCGCGAAGAGCAGTACAGCTACACCCGCAACGGCAACAACCTGGTCACCACCATAAAACAGACGGATGGCACCATCATTACCCAGACCACCACCAACGGCTTCGGCCAGAACGTGGTGCAGGCTCAGCCGAATACCCTCGGCGGTTTATCTGCACCCGCAGCGAATACAACACCCGCGGGCTGCTCGTAAAATCCTTCAGAGATACCGGACTCGGTACCGAAGTCACAGCCCCCACCCACTATGAATACGATGCCATGGGTAATGTGGTGAAGCAGACGCTTGCCCCGGCAGAACAGCCCTCGCCGGCGAACTCCCCCATTACCGAAACTTCAAGCGTTTCCATCATTTTATTGATGAGGCAATTAAAGATTGATGTTTGTCGTTGTCGGGGCACGGGACTTCAGTCCCGAAATAACGGTGCTTCCAATCGGGACTGAAGTCCCGTGCTCCGACAGAGTTCCCCCACAAATTCCGATTTTGCGTTTCGCCAAAGCAACTTTCTATAATTGCCGGAGCAATAAATCATCCCAATGCGCGCTGCTGCTTGCGGCGGATATGTTCCCATTTCTCGCGGGCAAGCTGCTGCATATCAGGCGCGGGATCATTCTCACCGACTATTTCCACCCCGAGCATGGTTTCGATAACGTCTTCCATAGTGATGATACCCCGCAGGCCACCATATTCATCCACCACGGTGACGATATGCTCTTTCTTTTCGATAAGCTGCTCCCAAATCGTGTAAACAGAAGTATTTTCACCAAAGGAAAGGATAGGACGGGTAATATCTGCCACCTTGCTTTCAAAATCATCCTCGGCCAGTTTCTCCAGCATGGTCGTGCGCAGTAAATAGCCGGTTATGTATTCCTTGCTTTCTGCATACACCGGTATCCGGGTGAACAGAAGCTCAAGAGAATCATATGCTTCCTTCAATGTAGCCGATTCAGGCAGAGCCTCCACAATCACACTGGGGGTCATAATATCGCGGGCCTTCACCTGCGAAAGCTTCATGCAGCTCTGCAGCACAAGGCTCTCCTTTTCGCGGAACACTCCCTCTGCCGCCCCGATTTTGACCATGGCGTGAACCTCTTCACGGCTGACCGTATTCTGCTTGTCGGAAGGCGTGAATACCCGGGTAATCCATTCAGAAAGCCACACAAGAGGCCAGGTGATGACGATGAGAACGCGTATGATGGAAGTGCAGGGCATGGCCAGGACACGCCAGTAGGACGCGCCGATTGTCTTGGGTATAATTTCAGAAAAAACCAGGATAAGCAGTGTCAATACGGCTGAAATGATACCAAAATACTCTTCACCGAATATCCGGGTTGACTCAGCGCCCACCCCGGCGGCACCAATAGTGTGAGCAATGGTGTTGAGTGAAAGGATGGCCGCAACAGGGCGGTCAATGTTGCTTTTGTATTCCTGCATCAGAAGCGCGGATTTGTTACCCTCGGCCTCCTTCATGCTGATGAAGGAGCTCGGTGTAGACAACAAAACAGCTTCCAGAACAGAGCACAGGAATGACAACGCAAGCGCACAGAATAAATAAATGAACAGAAGTGCCATAGATTAACCTATTCTACACAATTTTCCTGCCTTTTCTACTTGTCATTTTGTCAGCACGGGCGGTTGAAGCAATTATTGCCAGTACAAGAGGCATCTGATTTTGTCCTTTGTGCATCCCGCTAAATTCCACACGTGTCCCAAAGATTTGGGACACGTGGATTGACAATTGGGGACTTCTAAAAACTCACTAAATGGGAATTTGTCGGGCTGAAAGCCCGAGGAATTTTGAGCCCACGAAGTGGGTGAAAGAACACTAGCCGGGGCTGATTTTCCGCTCTCCTGCGGCTCGCCAAAGATTCCAATTTGTTGATTCGTTTCGAGTTTTTAGAAGTCCCCTATTGACAATCAGAGGAATCCGGGGTGAGCAGATGCGAAAAATGCCGATTAAACTCAGAAGCCAGGCAAGCGGGGTAGATGTGCAGCGAGCCCTCGCTCCAAAAGACGATACCGCTGGCAGAGCGGCCCTGCCACTCCGAAGGCAGCGGGCATTTCTCCCGCAGAGACAAGACCCAGAGCTCCAGCTCCTCCAGACGCGCCTGGTGCCCGGGAAGAGAAAACAACCCCAGCCAGGAATCAACCCCCAGCCGGGCGCAGAACTCATGCCGCTGAGCATCGCACCACCGGAATTCGCCACCCAGCATGCAATCGCCCGGCAGCGTCTTCCAATACCGGCACAACTCGCCGGGACCGGTGCCGAGAGGCTGCTGAGCAGGGTGCAGCAGGCAGCGGTGCAGTTCATCCCGTCGCTCCCAGCTTCTGCGGCAGGCCGGCGCCAGGCTCAGAAGCGCAAATACCCCCAGTATCAGGCCAATCGGCCACCAGGCTTCGTGTGGAATACAGATAGCCAGCGGGCAGAGAATGGCAGCAGAAAGAAACAACAGACCGACAGTCGGAAAGAAATGTATTTTCATCGTTTTGGTGGTTATATGCCGCGGGAAGCATCTTCTCCCGCAACGACTTGATTATAACCCTGTGACCACCCGATGACAAATACACAAAAGCCATTACATATCATGGCCTCATGTTATACCTGCAGGCTCTTTTTCAGTTGTTCGATATAGAAGCGGCTGAGCTTGCCGAGCAGGCGGTTGCGGTGGTGAATGATGACAATCTGCACGCCATCCTGCCCGGCCAGAGGAATGGAGGTGATCCGGGTACCGGTAAGCGCCGGATGCAGGGCACCATTGCTGATGGTATAGGCATCCACCCCCAGCAGGAGGTCGAAAAGCGTGGCGCGGTCGCGCACTCGGATGCTGCGGGGGTGGCCGGATGGATTGAACAGCTCCTCCGCATAGTAAAAGGAATTGTGCTCCCCCTGTTCAAAGGAGACATGCGGATATTCCGCCAGCTCCTCCAGATTAAGCGAAAGGCGCCCGGCCAGGGGATGATGCACACTCACCAGCACGTGAGGCTGCACTTGCGCTATCTCTTCAAACAGCAGATCCCGTTCCTTGAAAATGCGGCGAAGCACCGGCTCATTGAAATTATTCAGGCACATGACCCCCAGCGCACTGCGCATACCGGCCACGTCATCCACAATCTCACTGGTCTGCGTTTCGCGGAAGGAAAAATCAAACTCATCGTCCTGGTGGCTCCGCACCAGCTCAATAAAGGCCCGCACCGCAAAGGAATAGTGGTGAGCCGAAATGCAATACTGCTTCTTGCGGGGGCCCTGGTTCATGTATTTCTCCTGCAGCAGGTCGGCCTGGTCCAGTATCTGCCGCACATAGGCCAGAAACTCCTCACCCTGGCGCGTTACGCGCACCCCTTTGCGGGTGCGTTCAAAGACCGGAAATCCCAGTTCCTCCTCAATTTCGCGGATTGATTTGGTAAGGCTGGGCTGTGAAACAAACAATACCCCCGCAGCCCGTGTGAACGACCCCTGCTCTGCTATGGTTACCAGATAACGCATCTTCTGCAGTGTCAGCGTATTCATGCACCCGTTCATACGATTTGTGCTCCTTTCGGCGGGTATTCTACTACTTCCCACAGCGATAATCAAATACAATATCGACACCCTTTACCATAACCTGAAGCTATGGATAGATTGAAATCGACATCACGAAAAAACTCAGCCCCGCCCGGTCTCCCGGGCAGGGCCTTGTCTCTGGTGCTTTACCTCAGCAGCTGTACCGTCTTCAGCACAATATCCAGCACATACCAGACAATCGCCAGGACTGTCACAACTACTTTCGGTTCGGGGTATTTTCTAAACATAGTAAAAACCGCGCACCGGCTGCACCATGCCGCCAGTGGCGGCGTACGCAGCATAACACACGCCCCCTTAACCTGCAAGAATATTCATCCACCCCCATAAAAACTTCAGGCTGCCGGGCACTTGCGCACCCGACAGCCAGAAATTCTATGTTTAAACCGGGACCCCTCCCGGGCAAGGCTCACACCTTACACCCCCATTCTACCCATCACCCCCGCATTGTCAAGAATAAACTAAAAAACAAATCAATCTGCGAGTGACGCAAGAATATTAAACACAGAGTATTATCAGCAGCTTGGCCAGCAGGGTCATCAGGATGAGCGCCACCGGGTAAGCCGTGGCATAGGCGATGACGGGTGCCTGTTTCTCCGTGCGGGCGGAAATGGCACCCAGGGCGGGGGTGGAAGTCATGGCGCCGCAGATACCGCCCAGGCTTTCCGCCAGATTCATTCCCAGGAAACGCCGAGCGGCCACATAGCCCAGCAGCATGGGCAGCAGGGTGATGAGCACGCCTGCCAGGAACATGCCGAGGCCCTGCGCCTGCAAGGTGGCCAGCAAGGTAGCGCCGCCGCTCACCCCGGCTCCGGCCAGAAACAACATGAGCGCCAGTTCCATGAGCGTAATCCGGGTGTTTCGGGGCATATAACCCACCACCGGTCCTATATGCCCGAAATGCCCCAGCACCAGGGCCACCAGCAACGGACCACCGGCCGTGCCCAGGCAGAAACCGCCGCCCAGATTAATGCAGCCGATAGCGATACCCAATGCCACCCCTGCCGCCAGGGAGAAAATATCAGTACTGTTGATGACCGAACTGCGGTGGCGACAGCGCTTGCGGAACGCAGCGATATCCTCCGGCTGGCCCACGATGGTGAGCACATCATTGCGGAAGATTTCAGAATCGCCATGCGGCACAAAGGTATTGCCCAGGCGGGTAATGCGGGAAATGACGATGCCGTAGTTCCCCAGTGTATCGAGTTCACGCAGGGTTTTATTGCTGAAGGCGGGTTCCAGCATGATAACCTCGGCCATTTCACCCATCAGGCGGTGATTCGCCGGCACATCGGTCTCAATGCAGCCCAGCAGGGCCACATCGCGCTGCACCTTGCGCAGTGTACCCACCACAAAAACCCGCATACCGTCAGTAAAGACATCATCCGCCGACAAGGGGACCAGAATATCATTTTTCAGAATGCGGGTCACGCGGCATTGCAACAGGCCTTCCTCCATGCAGCTGAGAATGCGCCGCCCCTCCAGCCCCGCATTTTCAATGCGCACCACCCGGGTCACAATGCGCTCCGGATCCTGGTTGGGCGAATCCGCAGAATCCAGACTTTGCTTGAGCAGCCGCGGCAGCAGCTGCACAAACAGCACCACGCCCACCACCCCGAAGGGATACGCCACGCCATAACCGATATTGATGGCACCGGGCGGCAGCCCCAGCGCCGCCATGGCTTCAAGAGCAGCAGCCAGGCCCGGAGTGCTGGTGCAGGCGCCGGCAAACAGCCCGGCGGTCACCCCAGCGGAAAGCCCCAGCACCCGGCCCAGCAGCAACGCGAGCCCCCCGGCGCTCCCCACCACCAGCACCGAAAGCAACAGCAGACGGCTCCCCTGGCTCTTCAACGACCCGAAAAAGCGGTTGCCCACCCCGAGCCCCACGCAGTACACGAACAGCGCCGTGCCAATGCCGGTAATCCCCTCCGGCACCTGCAGCCCGAAATGCCCCGCCGCCAAGGCCGCAAACAGCACACCCGAACTGCCCAGCGAAATTCCCCGCACCGAAATCTGCCCCAGAAGCAGCCCCACAGCCAGAATACCAAATAAGACAAACAACGGATGCTCCAGTAAACTACTCATCATTTCTTGCATGGTTTGTTCCGGCAGAGCTTCTACCACACTTCCCCATTTTTTACAAGAAACACTTGCTGCACAAGCACATACATAATCATTATCCATCACCATAACCGCACGGCATGCCCCCGCCGCGCACAAGGCACAGCGGGGGATGGACTCTTTATGTATGAACGTCGGGTAGTTTAAAGGGAGGGCTCAACCAGCTTCACCACATCCTGCGGAAGGGCCACATAGTTGAGCTTCGTGGCGGTGGCGGCACCCTTGGTGTAGCACCAGATGAAGTAGTCGCGCAGGGCGGCTTTCTTCTCCGCCGGGGCATCCTGGCGGGTGATGACGTAGGTCACGCCGGTGATGGGCCAGCTCTTCGCGCCGGGCACATTGGTGAGCTCCATGTAGA
This sequence comes from uncultured Verrucomicrobiales bacterium, assembly GCA_937916135.1. GTDB lineage: Bacteria > Verrucomicrobiota > Verrucomicrobiia > Verrucomicrobiales > Akkermansiaceae > Akkermansia. The sequence continues at coordinate 11,679 of CALFTQ010000078.1, read as the reverse complement.
AGCCGGGTGCATTCTTCCAGTCTGCCGAGGCGGCAGAGGCCGAGAAGCTGGCCTGGGTGGGGGCAAGGAACCTGCCATCCGCATTTTCCAGCTGGGCGCAGGCCAGGCGGGCCTCCACAGCGTAGGTATACTCCGTGTAACCGATGGCGCCGCGGATACGGGCCACATTGTTGCAGACGCCGGGGTTCTTCTGCCCGCCGATGCCTACCGGCCACTTCACCGAGGAGCCCTGCCCCACCTTCTTTTTCCAGTCGGCAGAGATTTTGGAGAGGTAGTTGGTGAAGATGAAGGAGGTGCCGCTGGAATCCGCACGGCGCACCACGGTAATCTTCATCTTCGGCAGACGCAGCCCGGGGTTGATGGCCTTGATGGCGGGGTCATTCCAGGTGGTGATTTCGCCCAGGTAGATGCGGGAAAGCACGTCCTTGCTGAGCTTCAGCTGGCCATCCTTCACGCCGGGCAGGTTCACGATGACTACCACACCGCCCGTGAGCATGGGCACCTGCACCAGGCCGGCTTCCTTCTGCTGCTCCAGGGTGAGCGGGCTGTCCGAACCGGCAAAATCCACCGTGCCGGCCTTGATCTGGTTGATTCCGGCGCCGGAGCCCATGCTCTGGTAGGTCACCTGGGTGCCGGGGTTCTCCTGAGAGTAGGAATAGGTCCATTTCTGGTAAACCGGGGCGGGGAAAGAAGCACCGGCACCGGTGAGGGTGGTTTCCGCCTGCACCAGCGTGCACAGGCCCACAGCAGCGATAAACAGATTCTTAAACATAATCGTATCTTTCTCTATAGGGGTTAGTTGTTGATAATCAGAAGTCGAAGCGCACGGCAGAAGATAACTGCCAGCCGGTGAAGCCCTTGTTGCCCCTGGCATCGCGACCCTCGGAATTGAGGTACTCAGCGCCGAGCATGAGCTTGAGCATGTGCGGGTTCTCCGGGCACACGTAGTAGTTGGCACCCAGGTACACACCTTGCAGCAGGTCACTCGTGCCGGAGTAGGTCGAGTTCGTGCTGTAGTAGCGGCTGTCGGCCTTCACGGCGTTGCTGCCGCTGGCCAGCTGGTAGCGCAGCACACCCTCCCAGTGCGGGGTGAAGCGGTAGCTGGGCATGATGGTCAGGCCGAACACGTTCTGAGCCCCCTGCGCACCACCGTACACATTGAACCCGGCCAGTGCCTCGGTGAGCAGGCTCAGGTTGCCCTGCTTGCCCTCCCAGCTCAGGGCCACCACATCCACCGCGCCGGGGCCGGCATATTCCGTGCCGCTCTGCGCGCGGTCTTCATTGCGGAAGCTGTGCATATAGTCCAGGGTGACCCGGCCATTGCTTCCCGTGGCGCGGGAGAGGCTCATACCCAGGGTCACATTATCAGCGCTGTTGAAGGAGGGTTCCAGCCAGCTGTTATCACGCTGACCGTTCACCCACAGGCCGGCGTTCCAGCCCCAGTCGGCTTTCTTATCCGCATTCGCCACGGATACACCGTAGAGCTTCTCGGCCTTCAGCTGGTTCACCAGGGCAGCGCGCTCCAGGGTAAGCAGCTTGCCGCTGGAGGTGCGGTACTCCGCCATGTAGGCCGGCTTGTGCTTACCCAGGGTCAGCGTCACGGGCTCCAGCTTCGTGGAAATGGTCAGCTCATCCAGGGTACCCTCGGAGCGGGAGCGTCCCCAGCTGCCATCGGAGTACTTGTTGCGGGTATCCAGCCCGCCGATGTTCCAGACACCCTTCACGGTGAAACGGTTGAGCACCTTGGCCTGGGCACCCAGGCGGAAGCGGCGCCACTCGTTGTTGTCCTTGCGGTCGCCCTTCACCCGGGAATCACCACCGGCGGGATCCACATAGCCCCACTGGTACTGGCCGCGCAGCTTCAGGCTGAGCTCCTGCAGGTAGGGGTTCTCTGCGTTGTCGCGCTTCGCATCAAAGAGCTTGAACGCATCCTTGGCGTGGGCGGCCAGATTGAAATCTGCTGCCTGGGAGAGAGGGGCGGCACCCATTACAAGGGCCAGTGCCATCATTGTGTTCTTTTTCATATCGTCTTTTGTTTCGTTCTTGTGTCGCCTCTTTCGGTCGACGCCTTCAGTAAAACCAGTTTTTGCATTTTTTTCAAGCTGTTCATGGTGAGTCAAAAGCCACACGAATTGTGGCATTTCTGTCACAATTCCCAGCTTGCAGGTTTCTCGGAATAATGCTTAAATAACAGGCACAGATGCCTACACATATCACTATCGTTGAAGATGATGAAGACATCGCCGCCCTGGTGGCGTTCAACCTCGAACGGCAGGGCTGGCAATGCAAACTCGTGCACCACGGTACCGAAGGCTGGGAAAGCATACGCCGCGAGCTGCCGGACTGCGTGATTCTGGACATGATGCTGCCCGGCATGGATGGGCTGGAGATTTTCCGCAACATGAAGGAAAACAAAGCCACGCAGGAAATCCCCACCCTGTTTCTCACCGCCCGTGCCGAGCTCGATGACCGCCTGGAAGGCCTCCGCCTGGGGGCAGATGACTATATCACCAAACCTTTCAGCAGCAAGGAACTGGTGCTGCGCGTCCGCAATATCCTGAAACGCACCAACAGCGGTGCCACCCGCGTGCTGATTCAGCAAGGCCCGCTCGTGCTGGACAAAGTCTCCATGCATGCCACGCTGGAGGGCGAGCCGCTCGAGCTCACCACCGCCGAATTCAAGCTCCTGGCCTACCTCATGGAACGCCCCGGCAAGGTGCAGGACCGCTACGAGCTCCAGCATATCATCCTGGGCCATGCCGATACCACCCAGACCCGCGCCCTGGATACGCACATCAAGCGCCTGCGCCACAAACTGGGCGCCCACGCCACCTGCATCGCCACCGAGCGCGGCTGCGGATACTATTTTGACCCGCAGGGGTAAAGCCCGGGCACTCACCTGCCTCAAAGTTTATTGCCCAATTCCCCCACTTGCGGGGCGAAAAGGCTTGCAAAACGCGGCAAATGGCGTACACTGGGCGGCCGCAAGCCGCACCATGACCACCACCACCAGACAAGCCTTTGTAGCCACCATTCCCGTGATGACGGGGTATCTGGCGCTGGGTTTCGGCTTCGGCATCATGCTGAAGGCGAGCGGGTTTCCGGTGTGGCTGGCGCCGGTGATGAGCATCACCATGTACGCCGGGGCCATGCAGTATGTGGCCGTGGGGCTGCTGAGCAGCGGGGCTTCCCTGCTCACGGTGGGGCTCACCACTTTCCTGGTGAATGCGCGCCACCTGTTCTACGGCATTTCGATGCTCGATAAGTTCAAGGGCACCGGCAAGCGCACTCCCTACCTGATTTTTGCGCTCACGGATGAGACCTATTCCCTGCTCTGCCAGGAGACCCCGCACATTCCGCTCACGGAGCGGAAGCACTACTACTTCTGCATCTGCTTCTTCAACCACTGCTACTGGATTACCGGCTGCACGCTGGGGGCGGTGACCGGCTCCCTGGTGAGCTTCAACAGCCAGGGCATCGATTTCGTGCTCACGGCGCTGTTCATCACCATCTTCATCGAGCAGTGGCGCAGCGCAGAAAAACACTACCCGGCCATCATGGGCGCGGCGGTCACTGCGGCGAGCCTGGTGCTGTGCGGCAGGGAAAACTTCATGATTCCCGCCATGGTCGCCATTCTGCTACTGCTCTGCATCCACAAAGAGGAGGTGCGCCATGGTTAACGCCCACACCTTCTACGCCATTGCAGTGATGGCGCTCATCACTGCCCTGCTGCGCTTCCTTCCCTTCCTCATCTTCAAGGGCAAGGCTTCCACCCCGCCCATCGTGGAAAAGCTGGGGCGCCTGCTGCCCAGCGCGGTGATTGCCATGCTGGTGGTCTATTGCCTGAAGGATGTGCACTTCTCCGCCACCGCCGGCTACCTGCCCGCCCTCATGGCCAGCCTGCTCACGGGTGCCCTCCATGAGTGGAAGAGGAACACGCTGCTCAGCGTCATCAGCGGCACCGTGTGCTACATGCTGCTCGTGCAGTTTGTGTTCTGAGCAGGAACCTGAGATAAACCAGAGTTTAGCGAAATGATTAATTATTAGTGATTAATCATTAATTAAAAATAACTCAAAACTAATCAACAAATTGATGTTTGTCGTTGTCGGGGCACGGGACTTCAGTCCCGAAATAACGGTGCTTCCAATCGGGACTGAAGTCCCGTGCTCCGACAGAGTTCCCCGCCAAATTCCAATTTGCAGAGATACGCGTGAATTCTGCTATCGGGCTGTCAATGCTGCACCTCCTGCGGCGGGGGTGCGGGGGCGGATTCCGCCTGTTCAAAGGCCTTGCCGATATAGATGGCAGGCACGCCCACCACTATGCAGCCGGACCAGTAAACGACAGCCAGCGGCACATCGATGGCCACGAAACTGACCGCCGCCAGGGGATAGGCATAGAGGGCATGCGGCGTCAGCGCCGCGAACACGGTGCTTTCGGAGGGCGAGGCCGTGCAGGAATCCGGATTGAGTCTGATGGGGGTGGCACCTTCCGGCAGGGTAAAGATGTGGGTCTGCCTGCTGTCCACCATATCCCAGACCTCAGCGGAACCCGGATTCACCCTGCCCATGTTCTGCACCTCCACGAAACAGGGGCGCGGCTCTGTGGAGACGATGCGGTAAGGCCCGGTGTTCAAGTCCGGCTTCATCCAGGCCGGGCCGTACCATTTATCCTCGTGCACCGTGGCAGCCATATACACCTTGTCTCCCACGCGGTAGAAGGCATAGGGCTCCACCGGCTTGTAGATGACATTCTTTTCGCCCAGGTTCTTGAAAGCCAGCGAAAGGCAGGTGCAGGAGCCCAGGCTTACCACGCACAGGGCCGCCACCAGCAGATGAAACAAACGCCTGTACATACCTCAGGGCTTGCTGTAGCGTTCGATAAGGGCCTCCGGCTGCGGCTCACGACCCAGGAAATCGCGGATTTGCTGCATGGCGGGCACGCTGCTGCCGCGGTCCAGGATGCAGCGGCGGTAATCCGCGCCGGTGGCAGGGTTCAGCACCCCCTCTTTCCTGAAGCGGCTCATGGCATCGGCCGCCAGCATTTCAGACCATTTGTAGGTATAGAGCGCGGCGGCATAGCCCTCGGCCATGGTGTAGGTGAGGGTGCGTACTTCGCTGGGGGGCTGCTCGGTATAGGGGAAGAGCCAGGGGGCCAGGATTTCCCGGCAGACTTCATCCAGCGGGCGGCCTTTGTATTTATCGTGGTAGTGCATGTGGAGCTCCAGGTCCAGCTTGCTGGTGCAGAGCATGCGCATGTGCATCTCGATGGGGTTGGAGCCGCGGGTGGCCGCCAGCTGCTGCGCCAGCCCGGCCGGCAGGGGCTCGCCGGTCATGTAGTGGCTGGTGAAGGTGGCCAGCGCCTCGGGTTCCCAGATCCAGCATTCCTGAATCTGGCTGGGGGTCTCGATGAAATCGCGCTCCACCTCGGCGGTGCAGTGGGCGCGCAGCTCGCCGTGCCCCAGCATCATGTGCATCATGTGCCCGAACTCATGGAAGAGCATGTAGAGCTCCCCGTGGTTGAACAAGTGGGGGCGCCCCTCGCGCGGCGGGGTCAGGTTCGCCATGAGCGCCGCCAGGTGCGGCTCGCCCAGGCTGCCATCGGCGGCGGGCTCGCCATCGCGCAGGGGCAGACACCAGGCCTGCGGACGCTTGCCGGGGCGGGCGTAGAGATCCATGTAGAACGAGCCCAGGTGCTTCCCGCTGGCGGTATCCTTCACCGCGATGCAACGCACCCCGGGCGCCCAGGTTTCCACCACACCGGCAGGGGCGGTCTCACCCGGTTTGATGAAGGCCGTGGGCAGCTCCTCGAACTGCACCCCCAGCAGGCCGGACCAGATATTCAGCAGGCCGCTGATGACCTTCTCTGCCTGCAGGTAGGGGGTGATGGCATTCACATTGAACGAGCTGCGCTTCGGCGGCAGGTGGCGGTTCAGGTACTCCACATCCCAGGGATTCACGGCGGTGAGCTCCTGACCGCAGGCCTGCGAAAACCGCTTCATCTCCGCCGCCACGTAGGCATCCCATGCGGGCTTGCTCTTCTGCAACATCTCATCCACAAAGGCCAGTGCCTTCTCCCCGCTGCCCATCATGCGGCGGGATGCCTGCATATCCGCATAGTTGGCGTAGCCCATGAGGGTGGCCAGCTCATGCCGCAGCTCCAGGATGCGGGCGATGATGGGCTCCGTGTCCAGCGAGAGCGGAGTGCCGGCAGACGTGGTGCCCAGCCAGCACTTGCGGCGGGTTTCAGCCACCTTGCAATAGCGCAGCACCGGGGCCGCCGGCACCGTGGTGAGGTTGATGAGCCAGGCGGGCTTGCCATCCGGGCTCAGGGCGGTGCCTTCCTTCTCTGCCAGCTGCATCCAGCCGGCGGGCATACCCTCCAGCTCTGCCGGGTCGGTGATGAGCAGCTGCCACATGCGCGGCGCGCTCTTCACAAACACCGTGAAGCGGTAACCCAGGTGCGATAATTCCGTCTCAATAGCCGCCTTGCGTGCCTGCTGCTCCGGGCTCAGGTAGAGCCCGCTGTCGCGCAAGCGGTCCATCTGCTGCTGCACAAATCGCCGGCGGGCCGGGCTGAGCTGCGCAACCCACGGTGCCTGGGACGCCTCGCGCAGAACCTGCGCAATGCGAGCCGCATGCAGCCCCTCTGCCTTGTAGCCCATGATTTCATTCTGAATATCATACATGGCATGCTGGATGGCAGAATCCCCCGTGGCAGTATGCAGGTGGTACAGGTAATTCGTAAGCAGTTTCAGGTTCTCATCCGCCTTGTACCAGGCCAGGAAGGTGTTGTCGAACGTGGCGGTCTCCGGAGTCACGGCGGCAATGGCCTCCAGGCGGGCGCGGGCCTCGGCAATGGCGGCCCGGGTATCCACCATAGCCTGTTCCATCGTCATCTGCGACCAGGCCGGGTATAGTGCATCCCGGAAGAAGGGGTGCGCCTGCCGGGGCACAGCAGACTCCGCAGCTGCAGGAGCATCCGAAACCACGGTAGATTTTGCGGCAGTGCATAAGCCGCATGTCACAGCAAAAAGAAACAAAAGCGGGTGGAGATTCATCATGAAGTGCTTATCCGGTTAACTTACTGCTCCGCATTATATCAGCTTACCCGGCAGATTCAAGCAAATCTCCACAAACGCACGCCTTTTCGCACATGCGCCCCAGGAATTCTTCTGCTCGATAAATTGATGTTTGTCGTTGTCGGGGCACGGGACTTCAGTCCCGAAATAACGGTGCTTCCAATCGGGACTGAAGTCCCGTGCTCCGACAGAGTTCCCCCACAAATTCTCATTTCTCGCGCGCAGTGCTCAGCCATCGGGGGGGGCACGGGCGGCTCCCCACACCGGGCACCGTGCGCGAATACTATTGACAAAGCAGCGGGGTCAACGTACAATGAGCGCGCCCCATGATTCAGATACCCGAACACGCGCTCACCGTGGTGGAGCGATTGGAACGCTATGGCTACGAGGCCTATGTGGTGGGCGGTTGCGTGCGGGATTCGCTGCTGGGGCGCAGCCCGAAGGACTGGGACGTGTGCACCAATGCCCTGCCGGAGGAAGTGCTGCGCGTGTTCAGGCGCTTCCATGTGATTAAGACCGGCCTGCAGCACGGCACCGTGACGGTGATGGTAAGCCACCAGCCGGTGGAGGTAACTACCTTCCGCATCGACGGCGCCTACACCGACAACCGCCACCCGGACAGCGTGAACTTCGTGAGCCGGGTGGAGGAAGACCTGGCACGGCGAGATTTCACCATCAACGCCATGGCCTACAACCCCACCCGCGGGCTGGTGGATGCCTTCGGCGGCCAGGAGGACCTGCGCGCCGGCATCATCCGCTGCGTGGGCGAACCGGATGCCCGCTTCAACGAGGACGGCCTGCGCATCCTGCGCGCGCTGCGCTTTGCCGCGCGCTACAACTTCGGCATCGAGACGGAAACGGCCTTCTCCATCCACCGCAACCGCCACCTGCTGGAAAATGTGAGTGTGGAGCGCATCTTCGTGGAGCTGAAAGGCATTCTGGTAGGCGAAGGAGTGCTGGGTATGATGCAGGCCTTCCCGGATGTATTCGCCGTCATCATCCCCGAGCTGGCGCCGACCATCGGGTTCGACCAGCACAACCCGCACCACTGCTACGACGTGTGGACCCACATTGCCCACGCGGTGCAGGCCGCCCCGGCGGATGAAGTGCTGCGCCTTGCGCTGCTGCTGCACGATATCGCCAAACCCGCCACCTTCACCCGGGGCGAGGACGGCAAGGGGCACTTCTACGACCACGGCCAGGTGGGCGCCGACATGGCGCGCGATATCCTGCTGCACCTGAAGAGCGACACGGCCACCATGCAGAATGTGGTCACCCTGGTGCGCGAGCACGACCGCGTGCTGCCCACCACCGCCCCCGGCATGCGCCGGCTCATCGGCAAACTGGGTATCGGCACCCTGCAGCAGCTCCTGAGCATCAAGCAGGCCGATATGTCCGCCCAGTCCACCCACGAGCGCGAGCAGAAGCAGGCCACCCTGCGCGAGGCCCGCCTCCTGCTGGAAGACGTGCTGGACGAAGCGCCTGCCTTCACGGTGAGCGACCTGGCCATCACCGGCCGCGACCTCATCGCCCTGGGCGTGAAACCCGGCCCCGCCATGGGCAACATCCTCAAGACCCTGCTCTCCGAGGTGCAGGACGAACTGCTCCCCAACACGCCCGGGGCCCTCAGCACCCGCGCCCGCGAACTTTCCTAACCCCACAAACCAAGACAAATACCACGATGAGCTGCTGCCACAACTGCGAAAACAAATCCCCCCGCTCCCGTTTCACCTGCTTCATGCTCAGCCTGCTGATATTATTCTGCATCGGCGGCGTGCACCGCATCTACGCCGGCAAGGTCATCACCGGCATCCTGCAGTTCGTGACCGGCGGCGGATTCATCATCTGGCAGGTGATTGATATCATCCGCATCATTCTGGGATGCTTCGATGATAAAGAGGGCAAGACGATTTAAGCCCGAGCGAAGCGAGGATATCGTCTTGCCGCAGGCAAGATATCGTCCGGCGCCAGCCGGATATCGTCCAGCCTCCGCAGGAGGCTGGATATCGTTTCCTATGTATGCTTGATATAAAAACAAGCTTTCATAGGGAAATGAACTTGCCTTGTGTAGTATAGTTCAATAAAATCCCATAACTATGAAACCCCACCCTCTAGCCGAACAAAGTCTTGATTTTTCTGTATCAGTCGTTCGTTTTTGCGATACCATCGAACGCCACGCGGTGTTAAAGAATCAACTGCTCCGTTCTGCAACAAGCATTGGCGCCAATATTCACGAAGGAGTCTATGCCTGTAGTGGAGGTGATTTTGTGTTGAAGTATCAAATTTCTCTCAAAGAATGCCACGAAACGGAATACTGGCTGCATGTCATGCAGCGGGCAGGTATTGCGTCTGCCGAAAGCGTGGCGCCTTTGCTGCATCAATGCGGAAGCATCCGGCGCATGTTGATTGCGTCTATTAAAACCGCTAAGGGGAAGTGAATCTATTTCCCGATTGCCGCTTTTTCAAGTACAAAACCACATAGGAAACGATATCCAGCCTCCTGCGGAGGCTGGACGATATCCGGCTGCGCCGGACGATATCTTGCCTGCGGCAAGACGATATCCGCGCCTGCGGCTCGGACTTAAACACACATAGACTTACGCAGCGCCGGCACCTGCTCGCCCTTGCCCAGGGCAGTGCCGAGCGCAAAGCCGAACTCCAGCGCAGCACCGGGACCACGGCCGGTCACCAGCCGTCCATCCGTCACCGCCGGTTCGGCCACCACCTCAGCGGCAGACTTCAACTCACCCTCCACACCGGGATAGCAGGTCACGCGCCGCCCGGCCAGAACCCCGGCAGCCTCCAGCGCAATGGGAGCCGCGCAGATGGCGGCCACCAGTTTTTCTGCCTTGTGCATGGCGCGCACCAGAGAAAGCACCCCGGGGGTATCGCGCAGCAGCCAGGAGGCCGGCCCCCCCGGCAGAATGATGCCGCTGTACTCCTCCGCATTCACATCCACCATGAGCATCTCTGCCATCATGGCCAGCCCGTGCGCACCTTCCACACAGCGCCCCTTCACCCCGGCTGTGACCACCGGAATCTCCAGACGGCGCAGAATATCAATGGGAGCGGTCAGTTCAATCTCCTCAAAACCGGGAGCCATCAGCACAAGTACGGGTTTCATGCTCGCATCATACCCGCCCACGCCCCGGCTTGTCAAGCAGGAAGCTATCCTCCGCCCCGTACAAAATCTTGCCACATAAAGTAAAATATACAATATATAGTACCACTGAAAAAAAAGTTATAGAAAATCTTGCGAATTCATAAATTTTTGCTTGCCAGACGCAAAACAAGCCGCTAAAATACGCTCAACAAAGGAGGTTCCCGATGAAATTCTCACTCGCAAAACAAGTTCTGCTTGATGGCATCAACAAGGTAGCCGGCGTGGTATCCACCCGTCCCAGCATGCCCATTTTGTCCAACGTGCTGCTGGACGCCTCGGATGGCGAACTGAAACTTACCACCACCAGCATGGAACTGACCATTCTGACCAAGGTGCCGTGCATCGTGGAAAAATCCGGGGCCATCACCTTGCCTGCCAAGAAGTTGCAGAGCATTATCCGCGAACTTCCCGATGGTGAGGTAAGCATCGAAGTAAGCGGCACCGTGGCCACCATCCGCTGCAACCGCGCCCAGTTCAAGCTGAACGGCCTGCCAGCCAACGAATTTCCCGGTCTGCCGGTGTTCAAGGAAGCCCGCGAATTCAAAGTGCAGCAGAGCGTGCTGAACAAGGGTTTTGCTTTCACGGAGTTTGCTATTTCAAACGATGGCACGCGCTATGTGCTCAACGGCATCTACACCTGCTTCCAGGACAGCAAGCTGACCCTGGTCGCGACTGATGGCCGCCGTCTGGCGCTTTTCGAAAGCGAGTTGGAATTCCCTGAATCCCAGAGCGTGTGCATCGATATCCCCAGCCGGGCCGTGGCCGAGGCTCACCGTCTGTTGAGCGACAATGGCGATGTGATGGTGCGCGTGACCAGCAACCAGGCATCTTTCGACTTCGGTGATACCCTGCTCATCACCAAGCTCATCGATGGCAATTACCCGAACTACCGTCAGGTAATTCCCAGCCGTTACAACGAGCGCGTGGTCATTCCCGCCTCCGAACTGCAGAGCGCCGTTCGCCGCGTGTCCCTGCTCTCCTCTGAGAAGACCAACACCGTGAGCTTCCGCTTCACCCCCGGCATCATGGCCGTGCAATCCAGTGCCAACATGGGTGAGGCAAACGAAGAAGTACCCATCGACTACGATGGCCGCGAGATTTCCATCTCCTTCAATGCCGATTATGTGCTGGCTCCGCTCAAATCCGTGGGCGACCAGGACGTATGCATCGACCTTATCGACACCTCCAGCCCCGGCGTCATGCGCGTGGCCAATGAGTTCCTTTATGTGCTCATGCCCATCCGCGTGTGAGGAATAGTTTCAAAAGTTTTTTTCAAGGTGATACAGCTGAGGGGTGGCCGACGAAAGTCCGTCGCCCCTCTTTGTATTTCAATTGACGAATGATGTTTGTCGCCACCGGAGCACGGGACTTCAGTTCCGATTATTGATGAGGCAATTAAAGATTGATGTGTTATCCGCATTGGTGGTGACGGAC
>CALFTQ010000077.1 GCA_937916135.1 uncultured Verrucomicrobiales bacterium | reverse complement strand
CTAGCACATGAGGGATGGGAATTTGACTCGCCTGCGGCTCGCCAAATTCCAATTTTTCGAGCGGAAGGGGGGATTCATTCAAAATGTGGCTGATATTTTATTGCTACAACATCGTTGGGGCACATTTGGGCGCGGCTGCCTATTTGGATTTGACTAACATTTCCGGCAGGAGTAAACTGACTGCCGCTATGAGTAAGCATATGCCAGAACAGCCGCTTTCGAGGCTATGGACGGTGAATTACACGCGCGCCTGGGTGGCGAATTTCCTGTTGTTTTTTTCATTCATGATTATGACGCCGCTTTTCCCGGTGTATCTGAGCGAGGAATTCGGGGCAGATAAGGATACCATCGGCTGGGTGCTGGCGGGGTACAGCATTACGGCAGTGCTGGCGCGTTTTGTGAGTGGGTGGCTGGTGGATAGTTTTCCGCGCATGGTGGTTCTGGTTACCAGCTATGTGGTATTCACGCTGTGCACCGGCGCGTATCTGCTGGCGGGCAGCCTGCTGGCCTTTGCGTGGGTGCGCACGTTGCATGGTATCCCCTTTGGCGCCACCACGGTGGCAAACAGCACGGTGGCGGTGGATTCGCTGCCTTTCAGCCGCCGGGCAGAGGGTATCGGTTATTACGGTTTGAGCAACAACGTGGCCACGGCTCTGGCTCCCAGTGCGGGTCTGGCTATCTATGGTGTCTGGGCGGATTTCCGGCTGCTTATGTGGGTGGGCGTGGTGCTGGCCGTGGTGGGGGTGCTGGTCACGAATTCGACGCGTCTGCCGCGGCGGCCGCGTCCGTTGCCGCGCAAGCCCTTCAGTTTCAGGAAACTTATTCTCTGGCGAGGGTGGAGCCAGGGACTTGCCACCGTCTGCTTTGCCTTTGCCTACGGCGTCATCTCCACCTATGTGGCGTTGTATAGCATCGAGGTGCTGGGCGTTTCCCGTGGAACCGGACTATTCTTCCTGCTGTTCTCTACCGGGCTTATCCTCTCCCGCCTGATTGGCAGCCGCACGCTGAGGCAGGGCAAGATTGTGCAGAATGCGGTCGTGGGCGTCAGCTTCAGCATAGTGGGTTATACTCTGTTTGCAGGGGTGCAGGCGGAGTGGGCCATGTACCTTTCTGCGCTTATCTGCGGCCTGGGGAATGGCCACTTCTTCCCCGCTGTGCAGAACATGTTCATCAACATGTGCAGCAAGGATGAACGCGGCACCGCTAATTCCACCCTGTTTGTCTCCTGGGATATCGGCGCGGGTATCGGCACCCTGCTGGGCGGTGTGCTGGCAGAATCTTTCGGGTTCGGGGCTGCCTTCTGCGTGGCTGCCCTGGTGAATCTGTCAGGCGCGCTGCTTATGTTCTTTTACGGCTGTGCCTCGTATCGCCGCAACATGGCTCAGGGCTGAGAATGCTGCGGGTCACCGCAGTTCCCCCAGCACGATTTCCGGCGTGTAGAACGGGAAGTGGTAGCTCTCGAAATCCCGGCCCAGCTCGCCCCAGTAGGCGCGCATGCGGGCAGGCGGGAAGATTTCATCCCGGGTGGCGATGTAGGCGCGGTTCCAGGGAAGGTGGGGCTGCTCGGGCAGGGTCTGGCAGGCCTCTGCCAGGAAATCCAGTTCCTCTACCTGCTGCCGGGGGGTGGGTTCCTCGAAATCGCCGGCAGGGGCGTATTTCCCGGGGGCGGATTCATCCTTGAACACATTGCCGCCCAGCGCGGCCACCGAGCGGATGGTGCGCTGCAGCACCTTGAGGCGCAGCCCGTACTGTGGGCTGGCGGGGTATGGGGTGCCATTGATGGCGATTGCCCGGTGCAGCGGCAGGGCCTGGCAGCTCTGCTCTGCCACCCACACGCCGAACGACCAGGCAAAGAGGCAGATCTGCTCATAGCCCGCATATGCCTCAGCGGCCAGCGGGCGGAGGCTGCGGTGGTCGTAATAGCAGACCACATCATACCCTGCCGGGAAGGGGAGCTTCTGCACGGCGTTGGGCGTGGCTCCCCAGCCCAGCATGAAGAGAATGAGCCGCCGGTTTCCGGCGTTCCGGATGAGCCAGGTTTCTTTCATGGTGCTTACACTTTCTTGCGGGCCCAGCGCAGCCCGAACAGCATCTTGCGCAGAATCAGGTACTCCACCATCATATCACAGGCTATCAGCATCCAGATACCTGCCAGCGAGAGTGTCTCCGGCCACAGCCAGTACCACACCAGCAGGCAGAGCACGCGGAAAAAGCCCATGCCACCGTAGGATACCCACATCACTCGCCTTGTGTCTCCCGCCCCGCGCAGGCACATCTTGCAGATGAGCATGGCGGCATAGAAGGGCTCGATGATGAGGAATGCCTGCACCACCGGGCGCGTGGCGGCACTGAGCTCCGGGGAGCCGGCGGCGAAAATATCTACAAAAATATCCGGCCACAGCGCAAAGACCACACCCATACAGCCCATGAAGAGCACGCTGTAGCGCACGCACTTGCGGGCGGTTTCCAGCGCCAGCCGCACACTGCGCGCTCCCAGATACTGCCCCACCAGCGTGGCCCCCGCCATGCCGATGGCAAACCCGGGCAGGAAGCTCAGCGACTCGATGCGGATGGCGATATTGTGCGCGCCTACGGCTGCATCCCCCAGTGAGGAGATGATGCGGAGCACGAAAATCTGAATCACCCAGATGCCGCCTACCTCAATGGCCTGGGGCACCCCGATGCTGAGAATGCGGTACATCATGCTCCAGTCCGGCCTCAGGCTCGGGCAATCCAGATACAGCGGCGGGGCATAGGCCGACCCCTGGGCGGAGCAGAAATCATCCAGCGTGCTGCCTTTCATTTCGCGGCGCAGGGAGAGGGTGCGCTTGAACAGAATACCCAGCAGCGCTGCCGCCGCCGCCGCCATGCCGCCTATCATGCCCAGTGCCAGACCCTCCACAAACATGCCGCACACCTGCACCAGAAACAGGCTGAACACGATGTTGAGCCCATCCACCACCAGCATGATGATGAATGGTGTGCGGGTATCGCCGGCGCCGCGCAGGGCCGCATTCACCGCAAATACCACACCGGAAAATATGGCTACCCAGCAGCCGGTGTACATGTAACGCAGTGCTACCTCGCGTGCAAACTCGCTCAGACTCAGTACTTCCGATACCAGGAAATCTGCTGTCACATACATCAGCAGTGCGGAAAGAATGCCTGCAATCAGCCCCAGCACGGCGGCCTGGTTGGCTGCATAGTTGGCATCTGCAAACTTACGCGCGCCGGTCATGCGGCTCACAATAGCCGTGGCTCCCATGCCCACCGCGCCCTGCATCACAAAGCCCAGCCACATCACGAATGAGGTCACGCCGATGCCGGAGGCAATCTGCGCGGTTCTGGCCCCGTGGTCACCCATGTGGGTGGCCAGCACCAGCGAGGTCGAGGCGCAGATAAAGCTCATCACCTGCTCCAGCAGGGGCCACAGCGCGATGGACACAATCTGCCGGGGCAGGCTCATTCCTGCCAGCCTGCCTCCCAACTGCCCCTTGGCCAGGGCCACGCGGATTTTGCCCTCTCTGCCGTCACCTGCACTCATATCTGCGTGAATTGTAGCATGCTATTGCGCTGATGAACAGAAAAAACAGCCGGAATCATGATATTGCCCACGCGTGTCCCAAAGATTTTTGCAGCTCTGGCGTATACGCCAGAGCCATGCGGCACATAGTGCCGCTTTCATA
>CALFTQ010000076.1 GCA_937916135.1 uncultured Verrucomicrobiales bacterium | reverse complement strand
AAAAAGCCGAATTGCTGAGCCTAATCGGCAAAATTCAGCCGGTCAAGCCGGACTTGTGTGCCTGTGTTACTCCCGCATACGCGCTGGAGTTGGAGTTTACTATGGCTGATGGCAGCATCAAAACAACACCATTTCCTGGAGTTGCCGCTTTAAGCCGCGTCAGTTCAGACGGCTACGCCTTCATGTGCAGCATGGCCTTGCCGGATGCCGATGCCGAACGTTTGGTCAAACTCGCGAAACACGAGTGGGTACAACAAAGAATAAATCAGGCTCGAAAGGGTAAGTGATCTAGCCACAAACGTTTATTTATTAGAAAATCCCCCCTCCTACTCAATTTTTTGTTGCGAATTCGGTGCCGGAAAGTATTATCTGATGTAAAGGAGATAGATGATGTCCAGATTTCTTTTGTTTATATTGTGTATACTGAGTTTCTTGAGCGGGGAAACTCAGGCGAGGGTAGCTCCACCGAATCAAGTAAACAGTATCAGTTTTGCGTGGGGCGAAAATGCCGTGGAACTTAGTTTATATACAGAGCCTTTGAAAAAGCCGCATATCAGGACCACTCGCCGTCAATTTTATCGGGCAACAGTGCATACGGCCGATGGCAAGAAACAGGAATTGCAAGAGGAGGCCGCGCCTGTCTCCCCCTCGCGAGAAACGGATGTACAGATGATTCGCTATGGAAATATCCGTGCGGAGTTTTCTATGGGGCAGGTGGTGCCGTATGTACAACTCGGAAAAAATGCTCTGGTGCACCTGTATTCCCCCCGGGCACATGAGCCAATCACGGTGCGGGTGCGCAGGCTGAATATACGATTGCATACAGAGATTGTCGATGGAAAAGAATATGTATGTGCCACTATCACACCGCGAAAGGGTAAGCCCCGCACGGTACGCCGATTCTTATGTACGAAGGGTCATGGTACCCCGACGCAGATTGGTTCCATAGAGCCCGGGGTGATGCAGCCCGGTAACAGATTGTACCTGAAGGTGCAGGTGGGCGCCTTTCGCTGTATATTGACTGAGGATGGCAGTCTCGTTGACTGGGCAGGGGCAGAAGAATGAGGCGTATTACCAGGATGTGATGCGTGAGGCGTTTGGCCGTACCTTCGAACTTTGCCACAGGCGGCACCTCCGGGGCTGGAAGGCGGCGGTGTACGTGTTCCGTTGGGTTTGTGTGTCTGTGCTTGACTGCGTAGTGTTTGCCATGTAGAATCCTCCTCGAAATGAAAAAGCTTTTCGCCATTTCCATAAGTCTGTTGCTGGCGTCCTGTTCATCGCAGGTGGCCTTTACCACTGATTCTTCAGTGCAGAGCACTGATATCGGCGTGCTGCGTACGCAGGAGTTCATGTGCATCGGCGATGAGGAGGACCCCATGATTCTCTACGTCGGGGCGGTTCAGTTCATCCCTGTGGGGCAGGGGCTTCGCGGCAGTGAGGGAAGTGTCACCTTCAAGCACGATGCCCGCTTTAAGGAACAGCAGGTGAGTTTCACTTATCCTTCCGAGAACGGAACCGTCAGCCGCACGGTACGCTTCATCCCCGACCAGGTGGAAGAGGTCATTTTCTCCCGTTCGCAAGGTATTCTGCTCCGCCTGACAGAAGGCGAAACGCTGGTGCGCCCCCGCAGCGAGGCCCGCATGTGCACGGAGGACTAAAAGGCGCAGAGAAAAAGCGCGGGAATCAGCGCAATGGGGGTGAGAAGGAGAACGGCGATTCCTGTCCAGGCCCACAGGTAGCGAATGATGAAGTGCAGGGGGTAATGCTCCCTGACGTTTTCCCACCCCATGCGGGATGACATCAGCCCGCCTTTGTTGCGGCTGTAGTCGCGCACCAGTACAAGTCCGTTGCCGCATTCCACATAATCCATGCTCCCATGCCCATACCAGTGGCCGTAGCGATATGGGCCGGGCAATGCGTATTCGCGCAGGAGCTCACCCATAGGGTGTGCGCAGCTGGTGAAGCCCGCCGCCCGGAAATTACTGAGGTTCCGGGCGGATGGTCGCACGATGAAAATGCGGGCATACACACCCTGCATGTGCTTTTCGCCGGGGTTTTCCGCGCTCTTGCTGCTTTGCACGATTTCTGCCGGGGCTCCCCAGTATTCGTAATTCCAATCGCGGTCCGGTATCTGCAGGGGACGATAGCTCAGAACTCGAAGCCCATCTGCTCGTGGATGGAGTCATCGAGCCCCTGTTGCTCATCGGTGGGGGCGGGCGGGGCGGCAGCCGGTGCGGGGGGCTGCGGCTCTGCGAGCGGGGCTTCGGTGGTGCCGTCGAGCAGGGCACTGAGGGTGCCCACCGGCGTGGCGGGTATCTCCGGGGCGGGGGCCTCGGTGCCTTCCTCTCCGGCTGCGCTGGGCATGATGCGGGAGATGCGCTCCACCTGGTTCTTGGTCACGATATTGCCGAGCACCCCGCGGCCTTTCACGCGCAGTTTGCCGAAGTCAAAGGGAATGGGGCGGCGCAGGCGGCGCAGCTGGTTCTTCAGGTACACATTCACCTGCATGGCGCTGCTTTCCTCCTCCGTTTTATGAACGGTGAAGAAGAACACGCGGCTGCCCTTGGTGCCCTGGGTGAGCTGGTATTCCTTGTCGCGGGTGAAGCCGCCCAGCTTGAATCGCTTGGCGTAGGTGATGCCCTCCTTGCCATCGCGGTATATCATGTTGAACACCCAGTCGTCCGTGGGGCGCAGCACGCTGATGTGCAGCAGCTTCTTGCCTACGTAGAACTTCTCCTGCACGCGGCGGATGGAGAGCACCCCCTGGTTGTCGATGATGAGGATATCGCTCATGGTGGAGCACTTGTCCACGGCTTCGCCTCCCTTCTTGATACCGTAGCCGGCAAAGCCTTCCTCATCGATGTAGAGGGTCTCGTTCTCCACGGCGGCCACGGCGCGGGTGACGGTGTCGAAGGTGGTGAGCTCGGTGCGGCGCGGCCAGTTGGCTCCGTATTTCTTCTGGAGCTTCTCAAACCAGCGGATGGTGTATCGGGTGAGCTGGGCCAGGTTCTTACGGCACTGCTCGATTTCGTCCTCCAGCCCGCGGATGTGTTCTTCCGCCTCGTGGATTTCGTACTTGGCAATCTTCTTGATGCGGATTTCGGTGAGGCGGATGACGTCTTCCCGCGTGACGGGGCGGATGAAGTCCTGCACAAAGGGTTGCAGGCGCTCCTCAATCTCGGTGAGGGACTGCTCCCAGCTCTCGCTCTCCTCCAGCACCTTGTAGATGCGGTTCTCGATAAAGATTTTTTCCAGACTGGCCTGCATCCAGCTTTCCTGGAGCTCCGCCAGCTGCACTTCCAGCTCGCGGCGCAGGGTGTCCTTCGTGTTATCGACGTTGATTTTGAGAATCTCGCTCACGCCCATGAACACGGGCTTCTTATCCACGATGACCACCGCCTTGGGCGAGATGCTTACCTGGCATTCGGTGAAAGCATAGAGGGCGTTGCAGGTCTTTTCCACGTCCTGCCCGGCTTGCAGGTGCACCAGGATATCAGCCGTGGCAGCGGTGTTGTCCTCAATCTTTGCGACCTTCAGCTTACCTTTCTCCATGGCATTCTCGATGCTCTGGATGAGGGATTCCGTGGTGGTGCCGTAGGGGATTTCGGTGATGCGGATGAGCTTCTTGGTGCTGGTATCCAGCCGGGCGCGGCAGCGCAGGCGGCTGTTGCCGGTGCCGTCATTGTAGCCGCTTACATCCAGCAGGCCACCGGTGGCAAAATCCGGGTAAAGCTCGAATTCCTCGCCCCGCAGGTAGTGAATGGCGGCTTCGATGAGTTCGTTGAAATTGTGCGGCAGGATGAGGCAGTTCATGCCCACGGCAATGCCCAGGGCGCCCTGCGCCAGCAGCAGCGGGAATTTTACCGGCAGGGCCACGGGCTCCTTGTTGCGGCCGTCGTAGCTGAGCTTCCACTCGGTCACTTTCGGGCTGTAGACTACCTCTTTGGCAAATTGGGAGAGGCGGGCCTCGATGTATCGCGGGGCGGCTGCGGCATCGCCGGTGAGGATATTGCCCCAGTTGCCCTGCGGGTCTATGAGCAGCCCTTTCTGCCCCAGGGTGACCAGCGCACTGCCGATGGAGGCATCGCCGTGCGGGTGGTATTTCATGGTGTCGCCCACGATGTTGGCCACCTTGTTGTAGCGGCCGTCGTCCATGCGCTCCATGGAGTGCAGAATGCGGCGCTGCACGGGTTTCAGTCCATCAATGATATGAGGTACGGCGCGTTCCAGAATGACATACGATGCGTATTCCAGATAGTAATCTCCGAA
The DNA here is from genome assembly GCA_937916135.1 of uncultured Verrucomicrobiales bacterium. Lineage (GTDB taxonomy): Bacteria > Verrucomicrobiota > Verrucomicrobiia > Verrucomicrobiales > Akkermansiaceae > Akkermansia. The sequence goes on along the minus strand of CALFTQ010000076.1, from coordinate 19,469 downwards.
CATTTTCTGAATAAGGCTCGGGTTTTCCTGCAGGTATACGGGTGTGATGTCTTTGCTCATGGATTGCGGGGATTCTATCATACTGTGGGTGTCATTTCAAGCACGAAGCGCGTGAATGTCATTGACAAAGCGAGATTCAGGCGTTAGAGTAGAGAGGCTTTCGTATGAAGAAAACTCTATTCATTCTGACTCTGGTGATTCTGGCTGCCGCCGCCACGGTGTACTGGTACGCCCCGGCCCGCGAGGTGGCGCAGGGCTGGTATGATGAGCTCATGGCCAAACCGGCGCCCCCCGCTGCTCAACCGGAACCCGCTGAAGCTCCCGCACCGGCTCCTGCTGAAGAACCCGCCCCTGAGCCTGCACCGGAACCCGCGCCTGAGCCGGAGCCTGCGCCCCTGCCTGCGCTGAATGCCGAAGCAGAGGCGCTTCTGCCCAAGGCCGAGGGCGGTGATGCGGTGGCTCAGTTCAACCTGGCCCGCCAGTATGTGCTGGGGGAAGGCATGGCGGTGAACCGCGCGGAATTCCTCCGCTGGTGTCGCACAGCAGCGGAGCAGGGGCTGCCGGAGGCTCAATACACCCTGGGTATGTGCTACCGCCGGGGGCTGGGTGTGGAGCAGAACGAAGAAGAGGCTGCCCGCCTGCTGAAGCTTGCGGCGGATGCCGGCTATACCCCGTCAAACTGATTAATCAACTCGTTTCATTCAATTGTTTATGGCAAATCTTATCGTACACGGAAAAGAGAACATCGTTTCTCCCGCCTTTTACATGCCCAACCGCATCACCGGTGCGGCGGTCAAGGCTCTGCATCAATTGCTGGATGGCAAGGTGTGCTACCTGGTGGACCCGACTTTCCCGCCGTCGGAGGAGGTGATGAACAGCCTCAAATCCCATGATGCGGAGATTGAGTACTTTGACTTCCGCCACACCACCTCACTGTCTGTCCGCGAGCAGATCCGCGCCCGCATGGCCGAGGGGCTGAGCGTGGTGTTCATGCCGGGGCAGGTGGCCAAGTGGCGCGGTACCTACAGTGATGTGCCCTCTCCCTTCCTGCGCCATGTGGGCAGCCTGCATATCTCCCCGGTGCCTTTGTTCCTGGGGCACTATGGCAACACCGTGCAGACCCTTTATCGCGACTGTGCCGATTTTGACACGCACGAGGAGTTCTGCATTCTGCCGAAACTGGCCGCCGGCCCGCAGACCGGCGAGCGCCTGATGGCCGCCTGGCTGGAAAAGGGTGCTGAGATTTTTGCAGCCCAGCCGCTGCTGGATACCTCTGTGACCACGAACCTGGTGCATGCCCTGAAGCAATTCCCCAGGACTGAGATTGTGGATGGTATGACCCACGCCTCGCTGCCGCACTTCAAGGCCCTGGGTGTGAGTATGGCTGTGGCGAAGATGCTGCGCAAGCGCGAGGATAAGCGCATCGGCGTGATTCTGCCGCCCGGCGCCGGTGGTGTGATTGCCACGCTGAGCTGCATGCTCGCCGGTGTGACCCCGGTCATGATTAACTATGCCTCCTCTGCTGCGGCCTTTGCCAGCACGGTGCGCCAGGCCGGGCTCAAGACCTTTATCACCGCACGCAAGTTCATGCAGAAGCTGCCGCAGTTCCCATGGCCGCCGGAGGAGCAGCTGATTCTGGTAGAGGATTTGCTGACCCGGACGCCGAAGTCCACCCTTATTACCAATGTGCTGAAGGCCAAGATGCTGCCGGCCTCCATCCTTTGCAAGATGTACGACACGGACGCCCGCAAGGGGAATGATGAAGCGGTGATTCTCTTCACCTCCGGCTCCAGCGGTGAGCCCAAGGGTGTGGTGCTGACCCACCGCATGCTCATGGCCAATGTGTGCCAGTGCGCCTGCCGCCTGGATATGACGGATTGCCGTTTCCTGGCCAGTCTGCCCATTTTCCACAGTTTCGGCATGACGGTGAACATGATGCTTTCCATGATGACCGGTTGCATGGTCTGCTCCTATCCGAACCCGACCGATGCCCGCACCCTCAACGAGCTCATCAAGCGCTACAAGCTCACCCTGGTGTGCGCCACGCCCACCTTCGCCCGCGCCATGCTGCGCCGGGCCGATGCGGATACCTTCAAGAGTGTGCGCTACTTCGTGATGGGCGCCGAGAAGCTCCAGCCTGACCTGGAGAAGGAGTTTATCGAAAAGTGCGGCGTGTATCCCATGGAGGGCTATGGCCTGACGGAAACTTCCCCGGTTATCGGTGCCAACATGCCGGAGCCGGAGCGTGTGAAGGGCTCCAAGTTCTTTGTGCCCGCCACGGTGCGCCCCAGCATCGGCGCCATGCTGCCTGGTATTGCCATCCGTATCACCGATGTGGATGATGACTCCAGGGAACTGCCGCTTACCGAGCGCGGCATGATCTGGTTCAAGGGCGCCAATGTGTTCGGTGGCTATATCGGCCGCCCTGAGCTGAACAAGGAAATCTTCCGCGACGGCTGGTTCAAGACCGGCGATATCGGACAGATGGACCTCAACGGCTTCATTACCCTCGGGGGCCGCCTTTCCCGATTCTCCAAGATTGGTGGCGAAATGGTGCCGCACGAAGGCGTGGAGCTTGCCCTGACTGAAGGTTTCGGCCTGACGGCAGAGGATGGTGTGCAGATTGCCATCGCCGGCGTGAGCGACCCGCAGAAGGGCGAGGCCCTGGTGCTGCTCTCCGCACTGCCTCAGCACCAGAAGAGCTCCCAGGCAAACGAAATCCTCCAGGATATCCGCACCATGCTGGCAGATAAGGGCATGCCCACCCTCTGGGCTCCCAAGTACCTGGTGCCGGTGGAGGCTATCCCCGTGCTGCCCACCGGCAAGCTCGACCTGCGCGGCTGCAAGCTGCTGGCCGAGGAAGCTCTGGGTATCATGCCCTGATGTGCTTCATCCCCATCGAGTTAAAGCCCCCTTCCCCATATCGGGGAAGGGGGCTTTCGCCTGCTCTTTTTCCAAAAACAAAATGACAGCCCCGCATTTAAGCTTGCTTTTCCTGCCGAAACAGGCATAATAATCCCCGCATTGGCAGCATACGCCGCCGAAATATTCTCTAAATTAAGACTTATGAAAACGCTCAAGCGATTCGTACTTGTAGGCGCCCCTGCTTCCGGCAAGGGTACTCAGTCCTCTTTCCTGTCTGAGACCTATGATCTCAAGCCCCTGAGCACCGGTGCTCTGCTGCGTGCTGAGATTGCTGCCGGTTCCGAGCTGGGCCTGGAGGCTAAGAAGTACATGGATGCCGCCATGTTCGTGCCCGATGAAGTGGTGAACGGTATCGTGGCCAAGTGGCTGGGTGAGAACAAGGACTGCGGCTGCCTGCTGGATGGCTATCCCCGCACCGTTTCTCAGGCCGAGACCCTGGATGCCAACCTCAGCGCCATGGGCCTGGGTGTGGATATCGTGGTGTACCTCAACGTGTCTGCCGAGCTTATCGAGGCCCGCATGCTCAAGCGCAAGGCTTGCCCCGCCTGCGGCGAGACCACCCGCAACGGCGAGGAAATCTGCCCGAAGTGCGGCGGCGCCATGATTGTGCGCTCCGATGACAACCCCGAGGCTTTCGCCAAGCGCCGCAAGGACTACGAGACCCTCACCGTGCCCGTGGTGGAGCACTACCGCGCCCAGGGTAAGGTGGTGCAGATTGACGTGACGGAGGAAGGCGAGCCCGAGGCGGTTTCCGCCCGCATCGCCGCTGCCGTGCGCTCCTACTGCGAGAAGTAAGTTCCGGGCAAATATGCTATATCAGGCCGGTTCCCTGTGAGGAACCGGCTTTTGTTTTCTGCGCCCTCTACACACATGTGGGCATGACAGGGGACTACGTGAAATGAGCTTGACGGTACAGGGGTGCATACGTTAGACTAGGCCGGTTTTCCGGATATGAAGTTTCGTAAAATAGCTTGGATGGGGGCTGGCCTGCTGCTGGCAGGTGTGGCTGGTGCTGCAGTGGTGCATCGCCGTAAGGTGGGGCGTGACTTGCCGGGAGAACCCTGTGAAACAGAGGAACATGCTGCGCTGCGGGAAATCCTGCAGGCGTCTGCCGCGTACAATGATGCCTTGTATGAGCGTGTGCTGAAACTGGAAAAAATTGATGCTCCGGCTGCCCGTATGGCTGAAGTTGCAGAGATTACCGTGCAGAATCAGGCAGAGCGGGCGAATATCAATAGCATGCGCGGCGAGCTTCAGCAAAAGTTGGGGGAGCAGGGTAGAACTTTCATGGATGTTGATGGCTTCATTGAATTGCTGAGCGAGTTCCGCGCTGTAACGCTTGCCCAGCAAAAGCGCCATCTGGTGGTATTCCAACGCGTCAGAATGCTTGCCGGTGTGCCGGATTCTCCCGAATTGCACGCATACATCAAGCTGGGCTTCAAAGAAGAGGAACAGCGCCGGGCAGATACCGATATGCAGCTGATGAAAGCTGCAAATGAACAGCGGACCCTGATGCTGCGCGCCGGACGCGTGCTGGACTCCATCGCGGATGCGGATTCGGCTGCAGCTGCACCATCGGAGTTGAATGCACTGGGAGATCGCTACATGGAGCTCACATCGCTTATTCGCCTTTATCGAGACGATGACCCGAAGGGGGCAGAGCACGCCGTTGGAGAGCTGCGTACCATGTATGCCGGGCTGTTGCCTATGCTTAAATCTCATTCTGCTCGTTTGCGGGAGGCGGACTTTTTCGGCTCTGAGGCTTTGAAAGACGTGCTGGAGCGCATGCTGCCCCGTGATTGATTGAGTTCATGAAATCCGCTTGACAATTTCACTCACCTGTGGCTAAATAGCCGCGTTGTGAGAACCTTGTCCCGGATGCTGCTGGTGGTGGCTATATTGCTGCTGCTGCCGGTGATGATGGCCGGAGCCACGTATGGGCTGCCGGGGGCAGGGGGTGTTTCATGCTCCTGCTGTGCGTTGCATCATTGTTGTGGGCATGAATGGCAGGCCAGCCCGGAGCATGGCAAGTGCGTGGAGCACGGGCACCGGCATCATTACCACGAGCGCATGCAGCTGATGCGCGAGAACGCCCGCCGGGCAGATATCAGTGCCCCTGTGGTGGTGGAAGAACCGGCCGGCTGGGGAACTCCTCCGGAGTTGCTTCGTTGCGAACCCTGCGGAATCATGCCGGTGCAGGGGCTGCCCCGGATGTATGGCGGGTATTTGCGCCCGCATCGTTGTTGAAGTCGCTTTTGCTGTGATTCTCCCCTGCATCTGCCGGGGACAGTCACTTTTTGCTTTACATGGGTCCCCGCGGGGGCTATAAGAAACTAACCGCTATATGCGCGCCGCGCGTGCGCGAACTTCAATTTTACAACACGAAATTATCATGAAATTACGATTCTGGGGAAGCTGTGCGCTTCCACTGGCGTTTGCGGCCTGTGCTGTGTATTCACCCAGTCCGGTGGATTTGCAGCAGAATACGGCTGAGTGGCAGCAGCTTTCTGCCAGGCTTTGCGAGGGGGCTGACCCCATGAGCCTGGAAAAGCTGCACGAAATCGGGCTCCTGCTGAATCCGGAGCTGAATCAGGCCCGCCTGAGCTATGCCCGCAGCACTGCTGTGGCTGAGTTCGCCGGCCTGTGGGAGGACCCCTCCATCTCTGCAGAGGTGAAGCAGGTCCGCGAGGCCGATGTGACAAACCGCGGTATCGGGCTGGGTATCACCCTGCCGGTGACCGGCCTGCCCGCGCTGGCCGAAAAAGTGGCCGAATGCTACAAACAGGCGGATTACCTGAGCATGCAGGCAAAGGAACGCGCCTACCTGGTGAAGCTGGATACCCTGCGCTATGAGACGATGGCCACACACGCCAAACTGCACCTGATGCAGGCTCGTGTGCAGCAGCTGGCGGACGAGCAGAAGAATGCCGCGCGCCTGCACGACCTGGGCGAGATGGAGTTTGCTGATTTTCAGGTTATCTGCCGCCGCCTGAACGATGGTCAGAAGGAGCTTCAGGAAATGGAACAGCTGCACCTGGGCCAGCACCTCGAACTGGTGAAATTGCTGGGGCTGCATCCCGATATGCGCGAGGTGGAGATGGACGGCCACCTGCCCGGGAGCATTCCTGCCGCTGTTGCAGCGCCCTCGCAGGAGAAGCTGCTGCAGCACCCCGCTCTGAAGGCTGCCATGGCCAAGCACGATACCAGCGAGGCTGAGTTGCAGCGCGAAATCCGCAAGCAGTATCCGGAACTGGAGCTCGGCCCCGGCTTTGAGCATGAGGACGGCAACAGTAAGGTCGGTATCGGAGTCGGTGTCAGGTTACCGCTCTGGAACCGCAACCGGCAGGGTATTGCCGAGGCCAGGGCCGAACGCAATATCAAAGAGTACGATGCTGTGCAGACCTGGCGCGAGCTGGTGCAGCAGTCCGTGGCTCTGGCTGATATGCAGGAGCTGCTGCTGAAGCATTGCCGCGCTGAGCAGGAACGCGTTTCCCGGCTCTCCGAGGCTGAAAAACGCCAGGAGGAACTCTATGCCATTGGCGAAACGAAACTGCCCTCTGTGGCAGATGCCCGGCAGGAGGCCTTCCTGCGCCGTATGAATTATTTCAATTGCCTTTCCAAACTGCTGACCACTCAGGTGGAACTTCAGTACCTTAACCCCGATTTTATTGCCAAGTAAATGAAACTGAAACTGTTTTTGGGCTTTATAGCCTCTGTCGCTTATGCCGCCGAGTTTTCGGTGGAGGATTACACCGGCCATGTGCATGGTGCCGGCTGCAACCACGACCACGCCGCCGAAAGTGCTGAGCACCAGCACGAGCACGGCGAAGGCTGCACGCACGACCACGCTGCCGAGGGCGAACACCAGCACGAGCACGGCGAAGGCTGCACGCATGACCACGCCGCCGAAGGTGCTGAGCACCAGCACGAGCACGGTGAAGGCTGCACGCACGACCTCGGCGCCGAAGGTGAACATCATCACGAACACGGCGAAGGCTGCACGCACGACCATGCCGCCGAAGGTGAACACCATCACGAACACGGCGAAGGCTGTACCCACGACCACGCCGCCGAAGGTGAACACCATCACGAGCACGGCGAAGGCTGCACGCACGACCACGCTGCCGAAGGTGAGCACCATCACGAGCACGGCGAAGGCTGCACGCATGACCACGCTGCCGAAGGTGAGCACCATCACGAGCACGGCGAAGGCTGCTCTCACGACCACGCCGCCGAAGGTGAGCACCAGCACGAACATGGTGCAGGCTGCACGCATGACCACGCCGCCGAAGGTGAACACCAGCACGAGCACGGCGAAGGCTGCACGCACGACCATGGCCACGAGCATGGCGATGCCTGCTCCGGGCATGACCACGGCCACGAGCACGGTGCCGGTTGCACTCACGACCATTCTTCCGGCCCGGTGCTGGTGACGGCCGATGCCCACGCCCGCCACATTTCCGCCATGAAGATTGAGGAGGTCCCTGCAGCTTCCCAGGCGCTGACGCATAGCCTGTACGGTCATCTCTTCGTGCCGAATCATGCGCTGGAGACCTATTCGCTCCCCTGCGGTGGTCGCATTTCATTGAATGTGAAGTCTGCCCAGACCGTGAAGAAGGGAGATATCCTCTACACCCTCGTTTCCCCCGAGGTGAGCGGCCTTGTGGCAGATATCAAGAAGCAGGAGGCTGCCATCACCCGCTGTGGCGAAGAAATAGACTCTGTCAGCCAGCGTCTGGCGCGTCTGAAGGCTGCCGGCACCGGCAACAGCGACCTGGAGGAACAGCTCAATTTCAAGAACGCCGAGAAGCGCCAGCTGGAGCGCGAACTGGAGGTAAACAAGACGAAACTCAATATCCTGGTGATGGGGGCCGAGCTCAAACCTGAGAACGGTCTGCCCACCCTCGTGGTTCGCGCTACGAAGGATGGCATCGTGCGCAACGTGGGCATTACCCAGGGCAGCTGGGGTGAGCAGGGTGCCGCTGTGGTCACCATGAGCAACCTGGCCGCCATGGAAATCGAAGGTACCCTCTATGGTAACAATGTGCCCGATTTCAGCATCGTGCGGGCCACCCGTCTGAGCGGCCGCGATAACAAGGTGCTGGAGGGTACCTGGCGCATGGCCGAGCAGGTGGACGAGGAGAAGCAGACCCGCGCGTTCTACTTCACCCCCGCCGAATTGCCTGCGGATGCGCGCCCCGGCCAGCTCTGCCGTGTCGATTTCTACGCCGATGGCGGCGAGGAGGGGTACGTGACCATTCCGGATTCTGCGCTGGTGAAGGTCGGTATTGATGACGTGGTGTTTCTGGAAGTGAAAGAGGGCACCTTTGCCATGGTGAAAGTGAAGGCCGGCGAGAGCCGCCGCGGTATGACCCCGGTGAAGGGGCTTATTCCCGGCCAGCGTCTGGTGGTTAAGGGCGGCTACGAGCTGCGCTACCTGCTGCCGGCAGATGGCAGTCAGCAGAAGAAAGCCGGCCATTTCCACGCCGACGGTAAGTTCCACGAAGGGGAGGACCACTGATGCTGGAGAAACTCATGGCTTTCTGCCTGCGCAACCGCCTCACGGTGATTATCATCACCCTGGTGCTGGCTGCGCTGAGCATTTTCGGAATCATGCGCACGCCCGTGGACGTGTTCCCGGAGCTGTATGTGCCGCGCGTGACTATCCAGACCGAGGCCGGTGGCCTCACGGCCGAGGAGGTGGAGCAGTATGTCTCCATCCCCCTGGAATCTGCCCTCTCCGGCACCCCCGGGGTGCAGCAGGTGCGCAGTTCCAGCGGCAGCGGCCTTTCCTTCGTCTGGGTTGACTTCGACTGGGATACGGATATCTACCTGGCCCGCCAGATTGTGTCCGAGCGCCTCTCCACCGTGCGCGAGAACCTGCCCGCCCATGTGGAGATGGAAATGGCCCCCATCGTTTCCGTGACGGGTGAAATCATGCTCATCGCCCTGCTGGGCGATGAAACGGCCGACCCGCTGGAAGTGCGCCGCGTAGGCCAGTTCGAGCTGCGCAACCGCCTGCTGTCCATCCCGGGTGTGGGCCAGGTCACGGTGCTGGGTGGCCGCATGCCTGAATACCAGGTGCTTTATGATCCGGAGAAGATGCGTCAGGCCGGTATCACGCTCAATGACTTGAAGGAGAGTGTGGAAGCCGCGCAGAGCACCATTCCCGCCGGTTACATCGAGGACGTGGCGGGCCTGGAGCTGCCGGTGCAGCAGGCTTCACGCGCCTTCACGCCGGAGGAAATCAAGCGTGCCCTGGTGCCCGCTCACCCCAGTGGCGTGCTCCGCGTGGAGGACGTGGCCGAGGTGAAGATTGATGGCGCCCCACGCCGCGGCAATGCCGGTTTTGCCGGTCGTGAGTGTGTGGTGCTTTCGGTGCAGAAGGTGCCGGGAGCCAACACCATGGCCCTCACGGAGCAGGTGGATGCCGCCGTGAAGGAATTTGCCCAGAGCCGCCTGCCGGAGAATATCAAACTGCGGGCGGATGCCTACCGCCAGGCAGACTTCATCAACCTCTCCCTGGAGAACGGCAAGGAAACACTCATCATCGCAGGTATCGTGGTGATGCTGGTTATTGTGCTCACTCTGCTGAATCTGCGCACGGCTATCATCACGCTCATCACCATGCCTCTTTCCGTCATTCTGGGCATGGCCTTGTTCCCCACCTTCGGGCTGGCGGTCAACATCATGACCCTGGGTGGCCTGGCCGTGGCGGTGGGTGATGTGGTGGATAACGCCATCGTGTTCGTGGAGGTGGCCTGGCGCAACCTGACGCGCAATGCCGCCCTGCCGCGGGAGCAGCGCCGCAGCCGCTTCGATGTGCTCATGGAGGCGAAGGGGGAGATTGTTTCCTCCATTTCCTACTCCACGGTCATCATTCTGCTGGTGTTTGCCCCGGTTCTCTTCCTCAGCGGCATGGAAGGGCAGTTCTACCGCCCGCTGGGCATTTCCTACATGCTGGCTCTGGCAGCATCTCTGCTGGTGGCGCTCACCGTGGTGCCGGTGCTCTGCTACATGTGGTTCAAGGCGCCGAAGAATGTGCGCGATGACGGTGACTCGGCCACGGCCCGCCTTATCAAGCGGATGTATGCGCCCATTCTGGAGTTCTGCCTGCGTCGCGCCGGCGTGGTCTTTGGCACGCTTATGCTCATTACCGGTGGCGCACTCTGGCTGGGCAGCACTTATGGCACCAGCTTCCTGCCGCCTTTCAATGAGGACTGCTACACCGTGTTCGTGAATGCGGTGCCCGGCACCTCGCTGGCCGAGACGGAGCGCGTTTCCCGCCAGGTGATGGGTGAGCTGGAGAAGATTGATGGCGTGAAGACCGTGACCCAGCGCACAGGCCGTGCCGAAAATGACGAGCACGCCGAGCCGGTGAGTGCCTCTGAGCTCGTGGTGCGCGTGGACCTGGATTATGACCAGCGCAAGATTCGCGAGGATATCCGCAAGGTGATTTCCGGTATGCCCGGCATGGGCGGCATGATCGGCTACCCGCTGGCCCACCGCATTTCCTCCGCGCTTTCCGGTTCCAATTCGGAAATTGCCATCAATATCTACGGCTCAGAGCTGCCTCAGATTCGCAACGCTGCCAAGAAGGCTGCTGAGATTCTGAGCACCCTGCCGCAGGTGGCCGATGCCCGCGCCAACCGCGAGGTGATGGTGGATACCATCTGCGTGGATTACAACCGCGAGGTGCTGGCGACCTACGGCCTCACCGTGGCCGATGCTGCGGAGCAGGTTTCTGCCGCCATGAACGGCTACAAGGCCGGTGAAATCATCAAGAACCTGGACCACTGGAACATCATGCTCCGCCTGGATCCCGCGCTGCGCATGAGCGAGTCCGATGTGGGCAACCTGCTGCTGGTGGCTCCCGGTGGCCGCACCCTGAAGCTGGAGGATGCCGCCCACGTGTACCGCTCGGAGGTGACCAACCTCATCCTGCGCGACAACACCCGCCGCAAGGCCATGATTTCCTGCAACCCCTCCATTGATTCCAACCTGGGTGACCTGGCAGATGCCTGCCGCGAGAAGCTCGACCCGGTGATGAATGCCATGGGCTGCTCCGTAGACTACGCCGGCACCATCAAGAGCCGCGAGGAGGCCGGCCGCCGGTTGTACATCCTGGGCGGCATCGTGTGTGTGCTCATCGTGCTGCTGCTTTCCAGTTCGCTGGGCAGCGTGCGCCGCGCGCTGGTCACGCTCATCAATATCCCGCTCTGCCTGGTGGGTGGTATTGTGGCGGTGTTCCTGGCTTCGCCGGATACCGTGAAATCCGTGATGAGCGGCGAGACCTACATTCCCCCCATTCTCTCGGTGAGTTCGCTGGTGGGTTTTGTGACGGTCATCGGTTTCGCCATCCGCTCCGGTCTCATTCTGCTGAACCGTTACCGCGCGCTGGAGGAGCAGGGCGTCAGCACGCTGGATGCCATCCGCGATGGTTCCCGCGAGCGCGTCATCCCTATCATGATGACCTCGCTCACCACCATCCTCGGCCTGCTGCCCCTCATCTGGGCCAAGGACCAGCCCGGCGGCGAGCTGCTGGCTCCGCTGGCCATTGTGCAGTTCGGTGGCCTCGTTTCCGCCACCATCCTGAACCTGCTGGTCATTCCCGCCACCAGCCGCCTCTTCATGCGCTGGCTTTCTCCTGCCAGGGACGAGGATTGATTCTGTTTTCTAAAGATAAAAAATACCCTGTCTGGAATATTCAGACAGGGTATTTTTTAATATCTGATTATTTTATGCTCGCATTGCACTTTGGAATCTGCTAGATTGCTCACGGTATGAGTGTTAAGACACAGATGAAAAGAGCCGTGGATTGGCTGCGCCAGGGACATCATGGTACGGCTTCCCGCCACGAGTGGTGGGCTGTGTTGCTGGTGGTGGCGGCGCTTGTCGTTATCTACCAATTATTCATCCGCTGGTGGCTGGATGCGCAGCTCTACACCATGATGAATCAGTTTTGCAATGTGGAGCGCCTTGACTACGGAGAGCTGAACTGGCTGGGGTATTTGCGGGATTTCATTCAGTCTGTCGTAGTTTTGCCTGCAGTTCTGCTTATAAACTGGCTTCTCCTGATAGTGGGCGTGCGGCGTTTGCATGCATTGGGGTTCCGAGTGTTCTTTTATCCCTGGCTGCTGATGCTACCTGTGGCTCTGGATGTTCTGAAGCCTGCGGTAGATATGCTTTTCTGCGCCGTTGCGTCAAATGCCGATGGAACCCTGAATGAGAGTGCTTCGGCGGGAATGCTGCTTTTTTTGCATTGGGCAGGACAGCTTTGTATGTTGTTCGGCGTGGTATGCCGCATGACCGTTGTTCTGACCTATTTGTTTCCGCTGGGTGTTCTGCGTACTTGTTCACGCCGGAATGCACGCTTCTTCCGCTGGGCTGTTGTGGTGGTTTTTGCCCTGCTTGCCCTGTACATGGCAAGCAGGTTGCGTTGGTAATCAGTGTCCTTTCCCGAACTGCTTTAGCCAGTGCCGGTAGCATACCGGGTCAATCTCACTGGGATTGATGGCGGCCTTTTCGCTGCGGAAAATAGCGGTGTGTAGCACAGGAATGCCGCAGGAGGCCAGGTGCGCATCAATGGCTGCCTTGTGTGCCAGTACCCCGGCCCAGTCGGCTGAGTGCACTACTCCCATAATCTGAGCTCCGCCGAAGATCTCACCTCCGCTGCGCCAGTAACAGTGGGTCATGCAGATATGGCGGCCGCATTCGGCGCCGGTGCGTTCCTCCATGCCGGCAGGCGCCGCCCAGTGGAAGAGCCCTGCGGCTCCGGTGCCACTGTGCTTATTGCTGCCTCCGGTGTGGTTCAGGAAAGTGGCGAATCGGCCGATGACCTTGCGCTTGTCCAGGTCGGTGGCAATGGCGCAGAACTCCTCGTGGCTCATACCGAGCCTGGTGGCCCGCTGTTCCCACGGGCTGCGCGCCAGCTCGTGCGGCTCCAGGCTTTCTTTCAGCGCCATGAGCACCTGCCAGTCCTGCTCGCTCAGCTGCGGACGGGTGGGAACCTGCATCTCCGGCAGCTCATCAGTCTTGTCGCCGGGCTTCAGACCGGCCCGGCGCACGTGCCCCACCCCCAGTGCAAACATGCCTACCACGGGCAGGGGTGCAAAATCTGTAGCGCCGATGTGCTGCATGAGCAACCGGCAGTGGCCTTCCACGGTGTTGCTGCCGCTGGGGACTTTCAGCGTGGTCCAGAGACGGTAATCGGCCCCAGGGGCACAGGGATTATCGCAGCGGCGCAGTACCACATGCCCGGTAAAGGGGTCGTTCTTCTTCAGCCATTCCCAGGCGGCTTCCAGCTTTTCCCCGGGCACGCGCCAGGCTACCAGCGCACCATCTGCCAGGCTTGTCGAAAGCAGCGTCTGCCGAATGCGCCTCACCGCTCCACTTTCCAGCAATGCGCGAAGTCGCTCCAGCACTGTTTCTACCGGCACCCCGCTGCGTGTTGCAATCTCATCAAACGGATGCATGTGAAAACCGCTTAGCCGGTCTTCTGCCACAGCCAGTATCTGCAGGTCTGTTTCGGTCAGCTCCATTGATGCGCAAAGTATACCATTCAACTCTGATTTTTCAAGAGATATTTTTGCTGGCTCTGCCTGATAAATCGGAATTTGTAGCTATCGACGCAGGGGCCTTCAGTTCCGAGCGCCGACAAAGTTCCCCCGCACAGGTGAAAGTTGCGTGAATGATAACATTTGTGCTCGCCACGGCGGGGGAAAAGTGGTAGAGTATGCGGTAACCGCCATGAGTGATTCTACTTACATCTATGATAATGTTGGTGAGTACCTGAAGCTGGGTAAAACCATCTACAGCCCCACTATGTACCTGGGGCCGGGGCTTCAGCCGTACTGGATGCAGGCTGGTGCCTATGCTCCCGTGGCCGATACGGCAGGGGTGCTTACCGCCGAGGACACAACCAAGCTGGTGGAGAGCTGCACCACCCCGGAGCACCGAGCCGAACTGGAAGAGAAGGGTGCTGTCGATTTCATTGCCGATGGTCCCTGTGGCAAGTACCACGCCTACATCTACGCCCAGGCCGAGGGCCCGCTGCTGATTCTTCTTTCTCTGCATGTGGATGATTTCCTGAAGCAGGGTATTGATGCCAAGTGCTCGGATATTCACCTGCCATCTGCCAATCCGCCCTCGTGGCGCCGTTTCGGCACCCTGCAGCCCATGTGGGAAGGTGCCCCTGTGCTGACTAAGGACGACACCCTCGCCCTGGTGAACAGCTTCCTGAAGGAAAAGGAGTGGAACCGGCTCAAGGAAGTGGGTGATGTTGACTTCGCCTACCAGAATGAGCTGGGGCGTTACCGTACCTCCGTGGTGTCCCAGCGACTGGGGTATGATATCTGCTACCGCATCATCAACAGCCGCGTATTCACGATGCAGGAAATCAACCTGCCCACGGAGTACGTGGAGCCGCTGACCCGCTTCACGAACGGTATCATCCTGGTGACCGGTTCCGTGGGTTCCGGTAAGTCCACCACGTTGGCCTCCATCATTGATTTCATCAACAGCGACCGCCACGACCACATCATCACGATGGAAGACCCCATCGAAACTGTGTTCGAATGCAAGGGCTGCCATGTGAACCAGCGCGAGGTGCACACGCACACTGAATCTTTCGGTCGCGCCCTGCGTGGTGCCCTGCGTGAGGACCCGGACGTCATCATGGTGGGTGAAATGCGCAATCTGGAGACCATCTCCCTGGCGCTCTCCGCTGCTGAGACCGGTCACCTGGTGCTCGGCACGCTGCATACCGGTTCCGCGGCCCGTACTATCGACCGTATTCTGGATGCCTTCCCCGTGGAGGAGCAGGATCACATCCGCGTGATGGTGTCCGAATCCCTGCGCGGTATCTTCTCCCAGCAGCTTGTGCCCAGGAAGGACGGCACCGGCCGCGTGATGGCGCTGGAGCTCCTGGTGAACAACGCCGCTGTGGCCAATGCCATCCGCGAAGGCAAGACCTTCATGATTCCCGGTTTCATCCAGACCGGCAAGAGCCAGGGTATGCGCCTCATGGACGACTCCCTGCAGCAGCTGTATCTGGACGGCATCATCGCCGGCGAGGAATGCCTTGGCCGCGCCACTGACCGCGTGATGATGGAGAAGTTCCTGAAAGAACACCCCGAGCCCGCTGCACAGGCCTGAGTTTAACTGAACCTTTAGCCCGATTTTCCTGAAATGAACAAGATTGACGTATTTTTCCAGGCCCTGGTGGACCAGGGTGGTTCTGACCTTCACCTGTCGGAAGGTGAGCCGCCGAAGATTCGCGTGCATGGCGATGTGACTCCCATCCGCGAAGAACCGCTCACCCACGAGGAAATGGTGGAGCTCATGGAGCCTATCTGCCCGCCCAAGCTGTGGAAGGAGTACTGCGAAATCGGCGATGCTGACTTCGCTTACGAGATGGATGAGAAGTCCCGTTTCCGCTGCAACTACATGAAGCAGCAGCGCGGCTATTGCTGCGTGTTCCGTCTCATTCCGACCAAGATTCTCACCCTGGAGCAGCTCAATGTGCCGGAGCAGATCAAGCGCTTCGGTGAGATGCGCTCCGGCCTGGTGCTGGTGACCGGCCCCACCGGTTCTGGTAAGTCCACCACGCTGGCCGCCCTTATCGACTACATCAACACGAACTTCGCCCGCCACATCATCACGGTTGAGGAACCCATCGAGTTCGTGCACCCCAGCAAGAAGAGCATCATCACCCAGCGAGAAGTGCCGAACAACTGCCCGACCTTTGCCGATGGGCTGCGCGCCTCTCTGCGCGAGGATGCCGACATTGTGCTGGTGGGTGAGATGCGCGACCTCGAGACCATCTCCCTGGCCCTCACGGCTGCCGAGACCGGTCTGCTCGTGTTCGGTACGCTGCACACCAATAATGCCCGCAAGACGGTGGACCGTATCATCGACGTGTTCCCGGCCGAGCAGCAGTCCCAGGCCCGCACCATGCTGGCTGGCTCGCTTCGCGGTGTGGTGGCCCAGCTGCTCATGAAGCGTTGCGACAAGCCCGGTCGTGTGGCAGTGAACGAAATCCTCTTTGCCACTCCCGCTGTGAGCGCTATTATCCGCGAAGGCGCTACCCAGAAGCTTGCCGACGTTATCACCGGTGGTAAGGGGATGGGCATGCAGTTCATGGACGACGCGATCTGGCAGAAACTGCAGCAGGGGCTTGTTTCTGCAGAGGAAGCTTACATGAAGGCTATTGACAAGGCCCGCTTCAAGAATTTCCTGCCCAAGGAGCTCCAGAACATGGCCAACGCCGGCGGGGCATAAGCCGGATCTGCATTTCATTCAGCGGGCGGTGCCGGGTGCGGCGCCGCCCGCTGCGTTTCTGGGTGATATCTGAAACGCAGTCAGAATCGGTCAACGACTGAATTTGTCGAACGTTTCGTTCAGGAACCCTTCTGCGATGAGCTGGTGCGCCTGGTATCCCGGGATACCGCGTGAGAGGAGGTAGAAGAGCTGCTCCTCGTCCATGGGGCCGGAGGCGCTGCCGTGGGAGCAGCGCACCTTGTCTGCCAGGATTTCGAGGCCGGGCAGGGAGTTGACGGTGGCATCCTCGCTGAGCATGAGGTTGCGGTTGCTCTGGTAGGCATCCGTATTGTGCGCACCGGGGGCCACGTAGATATTGCCGGCAAAGGTGGCGGTGGCATTGTCATCCAGCACATTCTTGTAGAGCAGGTCGCTGGTGGCACCGCCTGCGTGGTGAATCTGCTTTGTGTGCTGGTCAAGCACGGCTGAGCCATCCAGTTTGTTAGCAGAGAAAAGCTTAGTCTCCGAACCGGGGGCGTAGGTCTCTGCCACGGTTTCCTCGCGAACCCAGCGCAGACCCTGATAGCCGGTGAGGTGAGCGACCTTGCCACCCATGTTCTGGATGTTGGTGATGAGCATGCAGCGGCCATCTGCGCCATCACCCCAGGCGTTCACGCGAACTTTGAGCTCGGCGCCCTCTGCCACCTGAATGTTGCAGGTTGCAAAGATATAGCCTATTTCCAGGCAGGCATAGGTGATAGCCACCTCGGCTTTGACTCCGGGTGCAACCATGATGAAGGTGGAGGGAGAGGCTGCCCAGCGGGTACCATAGCCCAGACAGACGGGCTCTTTCGTATCTTCCTCGATGTAGAGGACATGCCCATCGCCAAAACGCTTGAGGTGCAGGGCGAGCTGGGCATCGGACCCGATGGTGGGCATGAGCATCTCGGTCTGGCGCAGGTCTTCATCATCTGCGGTCAGACGCGTGATGTGCTCGCCGCTGTTGTCGAATCCCACGTGTTCAAAGCAGTTTTCGCCATCCTTGAAACGGGCGGCCCATTCCTTGGCATACACATGCGGGCGGCCGAAGCGCCAGTCTTCGTTCAGGCGGTTCGGCATTTCTGCTTTGTCGAAACGCTCCTTGCTTTCCTGGAGGGCGGCGTTCAGTCTGGCCTCGGCTTCTGCCAGGGCGAAGGCTTCTTCCATGCTCATGTTCTGGGGAAAATCCATAGTGGTGAAGTCGCTGGGGGGTTAGCCGATGGAGTCCTCCATCTCCAGGTCAATCAGGCGGCGGAGCTCCACGGAGTATTCCATGGGGAATTCCTTCACCAGGTCGTTGATAAATCCATTCACTGCCAGACTCATAGCCTGGGCGCGGGTGAGGCCGCGCTGCTGCAGGTAGAAGAGCATCTCCTCGTCCACCTGGGAGACGGAGGCCTCGTGCTGCACGGCGCTGGCGTTGCCATTCACCGTGATGGCGGGATAGGTATCGGTGCGGCTGATGGGGTTGATGAGCAGGGCATCGCATTCGGTGTTGTTCTTGCAGCCCTTCATGCCTTTGAGCACCTTCACCTCGCCGCGGTAGCTGGCGCGTCCCTCGCCGATGGAGATGGACTTGGCCACGATGTTGGAGGTGGTTTCCGGGGCGGCGTGAATCATGCGCGCACCGGTGTCCTGCAGCTGGCCGGAGTGCGCCAGGGAGATGCTGACCACCTCGCCACGGGCGCGGCGCCCCTGCAGCACCACGGCGGGGTACTTCATGGTGAGCCCGGAGCCCAGGTTGCAGTCAATCCAGCGGATTTCGGCATCCTCCATGGCCAGGCCGCGCTGAATCACCAGGTTGTACACATTGGTGGACCAGTTCTGCACGGTTACATACTGGATTTTAGCTCCTTTGAGGGCTACGAGCTCCACCACGCCGGAGTGCAGGGTGGCGCTATCGTACTGCGGGGCGGTGCAGCCCTCCATGTACATGAGCTCGGCGCCTTCATCGGCAATGATGAGGGTGCGCTCGAACTGCCCCATGCTTTCGGAATTGATGCGGAAGTATGCCTGCAGCGGCTGGGCGAGCTTCACGCCTTTGGGCACGTAGATGAAGGAACCGCCGGAGAAGGCCGCGTGGTTCAGGGCGGAGAACTTGTTATCGCCCACGGGGATGACCTTGCCGAACCAGGGACGGAAGATGTGTTCGTATTCCTTGAGCCCCTCGGTGGAGTTCACGAAGATGACGCCCTGCTTCTGCAGCTCCTCGCGCATGTTCGTGTAGGCGGTTTCGGAGTCGTACTGCGCATCCACACCGGCCAGGAAGGCACGCTCCTGCTCCGGCACGCCGAGCCTCTCGAAGGTGCGCTTCATGTCCTCCGGCACTTCGTCCCAATTGCGGCTGGGGGTGGCGCCGTGCGAGAGATAGTAGCGGAAGTTCTCAAAATCCACATTCCGGATTCCCTCCGGCGCCCAGTGGTAGGGCATGGGCATTTCGTTGAACTTCTTGAGCGCGTCCTTGCGGAACTGGCGCAGCCAGTCCGGTTCGCCCTTGGCATCGCAGATGTAGTCGATGGTCTCTTCGGTGAGGCCATAGCCGGCATCGTACTTGTGGTTCTCCGGCATGGAGAACGCACCGCGCGTATCCATCTGGAACGGTGTCTCGTCCATCACTCCTCGCTGGTTTTCAGGAAATCGAAGCCGTGCTGCTCAATGTAATCCACCATCTCGAAGCCGGCGGTGCGCACAATCTTCCCCTGGTAGAGAACGTGCACCACATCCGGGCGGATATAGTCCAGCAGGCGTTTGTAGTGGGTGATGACCAGGAAGCTGCGGAAGGGTGCACGCATGGCGTTCACGCCCTCGGAGACAATGCGCAGGGCATCCACATCCAGCCCGCTGTCCGTTTCGTCCAGAATGGCATAGCTGGGGTTGAGCATCATCATCTGCAGAATGTCGTTGCGCTTCTTTTCACCGCCGGAGAAACCTTCGTTCACCGCGCGGGCAGTGAACTTCGGGTCCATGCCCAGCTGCTTCATCTTGCCGCGCAGCTCTTTGTAGAAGGAGACGGCATCCACTTCCTCGCCTTCGGGCAGGCGGGCCTTCAGCGCGGCTCGCATGAAGTTGGCATTGGTCACGCCCGGCACCTCCACCGGGTACTGGAAGGCCAGGAAGAGTCCGGCGCGGCTGCGTTCATCCACGCTCATGGCGAGGAGATCCTGCCCGTCCATCTCGGCGCTGCCGGCAGTCACCTCGTAATCAGGATGACCGCAGAGCACCTTGGAAAGCGTGGATTTGCCGGA
>CALFTQ010000075.1 GCA_937916135.1 uncultured Verrucomicrobiales bacterium | reverse complement strand
TGCATGGCGGCAAGGTGAGTGGCACTGCCACCTTGAATGGCAGTGGGCGTGTCATTAACCTGACGGGGGCAGAAACAGATATGACGGAGTTGTCTGCCAGCGCCACCCAGGAGGGCGCTTATATCGGCGTGACGGATGGCTCTCTGAATTCAGGCTCCGGCACGTTCCTAGTGCTGGGCGAGGGCCTTGATACCTACCGATTGGAGAAATATCTGGACATTCATAGCGGTGCAACGCTGACCTTGGAAGAAGGAGTGGTGCTGGAGAGTCTGCACCAGGATCGGGACATTACCGTGTATGGTGGCGGCAAGCTTGTGGCTACAGGAGCCACTCTGAATTTGCTGGGGCACAGTGAGAGTGCAGGATATTCACTAAGCGAAGTCATGATTTACGGCACTGCGGAACTGACGGACTGCACTATCAATGCTTACGCGGCAACATCCTGCAATGGAAATGAAAACATTTGCGTACAGAATGGCGGTGTGCTCCGCATGACGGATTGCCGGCTCAACGATGTGAACTACTTTGCCGTGGAAAGCGGCGGCACTGCCACTATCAGCAACACCTCGCTGCAGAATCTGACCAGCAGCGGAACGCTGACCATGTCGGCATGCGCATTAAAGAGCCTGTCGAGCAGCGGCACAACAAATCTGGGCGCTGTGACCGCGGAGTACCTGACGCTTGGAGGCGGCAAGGTAAGCGGCACTGTCAACCTGACCGGCAGCGGCCGCGTCATTAACCTGACGGGGGCAGAAACAGATATGACGGAGTTGTCTGCCTCTGCCACCCAGGAGGGCACTTATATCGGCGTGACGGATGGCTCTCTGAATTCAGGCTCCGGCACGTTCCTAGTGCTGGGCGAGGGCCTTGATACCTACCGATTGGAGAAATATCTGGACATTCATAGCGGTGCAACGCTGACCTTGGAAGAAGGAGTGGTGCTGGAGAGTCTGCACCAGGATCGGGACATTACCGTGTATGGTGGCGGCAAGCTTGTGGCTACAGGAGCCACTCTGAATTTGCTGGGGCACAGTGAGAGTGCAGGATATTCACTAAGCGAAGTCATGATTTACGGCACTGCGGAACTGACGGACTGCACTATCAATGCTTACGCGGCAACATCCTGCAATGGAAATGAAAACATTTGCGTACAGAATGGCGGTGTGCTCCGCATGACGGATTGCCGGCTCAACGATGTGAACTACTTTGCCGTGGAAAGCGGCGGCACTGCCACAATCAGCAACACCTCGCTTCAGAATCTGACCAGCACCGGTACGCTGACGCTGACGGGTTCAAGCTTGCAGAAACTGACCAGCGGTGGCACCTCGATATTGAGCGGCACGACCGTGAACGACCTGAAGCTGACTGGCGGCAAGGTGAGCGGAACGGCTGAGTTCACAGGCAGTGGTCGGGTGATTGAGATTAATGTTGTTAATACGGACCTGACCGATCTGCAGGCGGTAGCCACCCAGGAGGGTGCCTATATCGGTATTACCGGAAGTTCTCTGAGTTCTGCTTCGTCTACCTTCCGTGTTCTGGGCGAAGGCTTGGCTACGTATCGCATGGAGACATCTTTCTACATATATAGCGGTGCAACGCTGACTTTGGGAGAAGGAGTGGTGCTGGAAAGTCCGGATTACCGCAATTCCATGTATGTATACAGTGGTGGTAAATTGAAGGCGACCAATGCTACTCTGAATCTGACCGGTCATAGCAATGAACAGGGTAGTGATTTGAATGAGTTGAGTATTGAAGGCGCCGCCGAACTGACGGGTTGCGTTATTAATGGCTACGCTGCTACATACTGTGATGGTTATGAGTTAATCATGGTGCGAAAGAACGGTAAGCTGAGCATGACAGATTGCCGGCTCAATGATGTGACTTACTTCGATGTAGAGAGCGGCGGCACGGCCACTATCAGCAACACCTCGCTGCAGAACCTGAGCAACGCCGGAACCCTGGTGCTGGAGAACAGCACACTGAGCGGAGCGTTGACTCTTTCCGGTGGCAGCGTGAGCGGCTCCGGCAATATCCTCACCGGTGCCGGGTGTGTGATGGTCCTGCAGTCATTCAGTACCGATCTTTCCGGGTTCGCGGCCACGGCTACGCAGGAAGGTGCCTATGTGCAGGTTAACAATGGCAGCGTGGATAGCAGCAGCAGTCTGCGCGTGCTGGGTGAAGGTCTGGATACATACAGGCTGAATACTTCAATTTCGGTGTACGATGGGAAGACTTTCACCCTTGGCGAGGGCGTGACGCTGGTTGCAGACCGGAGCGCCAGCCACGATATCAACGTGAATGGCGGGGGTAAGTTCATCGCCGATGGTGCCACGCTGCAGCTGCTGGGTGCCTCTTCAGGGGATCGTGTGAATGTGCGCGCCTACAACGGTGCGGAGGTCTGCCTGCGAAACACTGTAGTGCAGGGTGCTGAAACGACTGCTTCCATGGATAGCACGGGTAATTTCTACGTGGCTTCCGGCGGACGTCTGGAGATGGAAAACACGCACCTGGAAGGGGTGGCGGGAATCAACGTGGGGAGCGGCGGTACGTTCGAAGCCCACGGGCTGAGTGGCGACAGCTGGGTCACCTTGTATGCGGGTGCCGCGGTCACGATTCAGAATTCCGATGTGTCGGCCCTGGGTATCACTGTTAAGGGTGGCACTGCAGGCGGTAACAAGATAGATCTTTCCGGCAACTACTGGGGAACGACGAATTACGAGGAGATTCTCGCGAAGATCAGCGGCTATAATGCCGATTATGTGGTGCTGGAGAACTGGCTGGTGACCGCACCGGAGAATGCCGTGGCTATCGAAGGCCTGGTGGGCGATAAGTTGCTGGATGCCAGTGAGAATTCGGTGACGCTGCGCTTCTCCGAGGCGATGGATGCCACCACTACCACGGTGGATAAGTTCAGCATTGTGAATGAACTGGGCGAAGTTGTCGAGATTACGGGCTTCGAGCTCAACGGCTGCGATGTGGTGCTGGAGTTCGGACAGCTGCCGAAGGATGGTACTTACCGCGTATCGGTGGCCAATGGTCTGCAGTCTGCCACCGGCAAGAGCGTGCAGGTCTACATGAGCCGGAACGGCGCGAGCGAATATAGCGAGACGCTGCGCGCAGATGTGACGGCAGAGACCGTGACCGCTGTGAGCCTGCAGAAGAGCACGCAGCCGCGCTATGTGGATGTGGTGTTCAGCGGGGCGGTGAATCCCGCTACCGCAGCGGTGGGGCTCTTTGTGCTGCGCGGGCCGGCCGGCGAGACGGTGGCGGTGCAGAGCATCAGCACCCCGGGGGCCAACACTCTGCGCCTGAATCTGCCGGCATTCAGTGCCGTGGGCGAATATACGCTGGAGATGCTGCCGGGCATTACCGACTACGCCGGCAATGCGGTGGTGCTGCCTGAGGAGCCGCTCAGCTTCACGCTGGAATCGGCGGATGTTTCTGTGACTGCGGCAGATGTGGCCTACACCGGCCATACCTACGGTTCCGTGCAGGTGGCTCTCACGGCCAACAACGCCGGCAATGTGGCCGCCACCGGGGCCAAGGTGGAAATCTGGCTCACCAAGAATGGCAGCATTGCCTCCGATTCCATCCTGCTGGATATCGTCACCGTGGATCTGGCTGCCGGTGAACAGAAGGAGCTCACCCGCACCCTGCTGCTGGAGCAGGCCTGGGACCTGGCCGAAGGTGAATACCAGCTGGTCACCCGCAGCTCCTGGGGCGATGAGCTCAGCGCCTTGCGTGCGGATAACACCGCTGCCATCGGCAGCCTGAGCGTGAGCTATCCTCCGGCGGCGGATCTGAGCATCACCGCCATCACCCTGCCGGAGTCCCTGGAACCCGGGCAGAGCTTTGCCCTGCAGCTGCAGGTGGCCAACAATGGCGGCCAGCCCACCCCGGCCGAGGGTCTGGTGGAACTGGGGCTCATACAGAGCGGGGCAGATGCCTCGACCATGATTTCGCTGGGTACCTACACTCTGGTGGCCTCCACCACCGGGGCTGAACTGGCACCTGGTGAGTCGCTCCTGCTCAGCGTGCCTGCGGTGCAGCTGCCGGCCGGCATTCAGCTGCAGGGAGACGTGCAGCTGGTGGCGGTCATCAACCCGGATAATGACGTGTTCGAGAAACCCGAACACCGCGCGGATAATACCTGCGTGGCAGAGCAGGTGCTGCAGCTTGAGCCCAAGCTCAGCCTCTCCCTCTCCCGCTCGGAGGTGACGGAAGGCAGCGGACTGCGCGTGGTCTACACCATCACCCGCAGCGGCGATTGCAGCGAGGCTCTCGCGGTGCAGGTGGACTGTGCCCTGGCGGCCCGCCTGGGCCTGCCCGAGACGCTTACCATCGCCGCCGGCCAGAGCAGCCTGCGCTACCAGGCTGCCCCTGTGAATGATCAGGAATACCTGGGCAATTCCGCGGCGGAGATTGCCATCTCGGCTGCCGGGTACAAGGGCGCCCAGAGCAGCATCTCCCTGGTGGAAGATGAAAAGCCCACCCTCACGCTCACGCTTTCTGCCGAGCGTGCCCAGGAGGGGGCTGAAATCACCGGCACCGTGACCATGAACACCATTTCCACGGTGGATACCGTGGTGAAACTGGGCAGCACCTATGCCGCCCAGCTCAACCTGCCCGAGAGCATCACCATCAAGGCCGGCGAGAGCTCTGCCTCCTTCTCCGCCTCCGTGGTGCAGGACGAAACCGCCGAAATTGATAAGGAACTCAAGATTACCGCTGCCGCCACCGGCTTCAACAGCGGCACTGCCAAGGTGACCGTGGTGGATGACGATATCCCCCAGGTGCAGCTTGTGCTGAATAAGGAAATCGTGTCAGAGAGCGATGGTTATTATGCTCTCACCGCAACCCTCGTGCGCACCGGTGGTTCGGATGAGGCCATTACTGTACGCCTTGAAGATGTGGATGGCATTGGGCTTATATTGCCGTCATCCGTCCCGATGGGGGTAGGGGTGCAGAGCGTGAAGTTCACCATCGGCGTGGTAGATGATTCCCTGGTCAATGGCGAGCGCTTGGGTAGGATTCGCGGTCTCATCACTATTGACGACTGTGGATGCGATGCGTCCACGTCATCCGGAGGCACGTTCGAATCAACCCTTACTGTGCAGGATAATGATACGCCGGCCTTGCGGATGCAGCTGAGCAAGACTGTTATGCGTGAGGGCGGAGAGGAAAAGGTCACGCTTACCATTATTTCCAACGGCACCGTATCGGAAGACCTGCTGATTACCCTGACAGACAACGGGATGCTGAACCTGCCTGCAAGCCTGGTGATGACTGCCGGTTCTGACCGTGTTTCCTGCGAAATAGCTGCCAAGGCCGACGGTGTAACGGACGGAACGCAGAGCTGCACTATCAAGGCTGCAGCAGAAGGCTTTGCAACGGGCTATGGCTATGTGCAGATTACGGATATTGACATGCCGGATCTTGTGGTTGAGTCTGTAAGCCTCGATGGCGCCGCCATAGCAGGGCAGAGTGTTCAGGTCAGAATCACTGTCCGGAACCAGGGCTATGCGGATCTGGTCTATCCGTCGGAGGTACAGCTCAAGCTATCAGATGGTACGTCCCTGGGGACTGTTGGCACGGGTGCGCGGCTGAAGGCTGGTGAAACAGTCGAGCTGCAGAAAACGGTCACTCTTCCTAATATATCAGGTGTTTATTCCATATCTGCAGAGGTAAACCCGACCGGCTATGTGCAGGAATTGGAGATGAACAACAATATCGCATCTGCTACCGGCATCCGGATTGGCAGTGGGTATCATGTGGCTGCTGAGATGCTTCAGGATACGCTCTGGACTGCCGGAGAAGTGAATATCACAGGTCAGTTGACATCTGATGTAGATGGGTTGGCCGTTGCGGGTAAGGATGTAACTCTGTATATATACCGTAATGGTGATCTGATAGCCAGGGAAACGCTTTCTACCGGTGCTGATGGGCAGTTTGCAGCAACCTACATGGTGCCGAGCGGCGTTGCCGGCAATTACACGCTTCGTGCAGGGGTTCTCTCTGAAATCAGCGATGTTCTTGACACAGTCGCCGTGGCGGGGCTTAAGATTTCCTCCCGCCCTCGCGATTTGCAGTGGCTCATCAATAAGGGTGATTCTGTAAGTGGGGTAATTACCGTCACAAATGATGGTGGTGTTGACCTGCATAATGTGCGGCTGAGTGCTCTCGGTATTCCGGAGAATGTAACGCTGGAACTGTTGACAGGTGCCATTGACCTGGCCGCTGGTGCATCTGCATCGTTTGCGTATGTGGTGACTGGCAATGAGGTGAACGTAGGTGACCTGTATTCGGCTATTTCGTTCGAGTTGATGAGCGATGAGGGAGTCGGTGCTGCATGTAAGGGGTACTCGTACGTGCAGCCGGTTGAGGGTGA
This sequence comes from uncultured Verrucomicrobiales bacterium, assembly GCA_937916135.1. GTDB lineage: Bacteria > Verrucomicrobiota > Verrucomicrobiia > Verrucomicrobiales > Akkermansiaceae > Akkermansia. Next base: position 5,800 of record CALFTQ010000075.1, on the reverse strand, counting down.
TATTGCGCTGGATGTCAAGACTCTTTCGGCCACGGTGAATAATACCGATGCCCGTTATTTCGAGGTGACCGTGACCAATATGGGCGGTGGAGATACGGGGCGTGTATCTCTTTCACTGCCCAATGCGGCATGGTTGAGCGTGTATTCTGGTGGTGATATTGCCAACCTGGCCGCTGGTGAATCTGCCGTGGTTGTGCTTCGAGTAGATGGTACATATGATGGTCTTGTGCTGAATGCGCCTTACACGGGACGAATTGCAGTCAATTCAGAGTATGGCGGGTACGAGATGGTTGATATGGATTTCCGGTTTGTATCGGAAACGAAATCCGGGGTTCGCGTGAATGTTAACACCGCTGCGATTGCGGGTAACCAGGCAACCGGTATTTTCAATGCTCGAGTTGTTTTGTGTGATGCGTATACAGGCGAGGCTATCCGGACGATTAACTCTGATGAATCCGGGGTTGCGTTCTTTGAGAACGTAGAGGCTGGCAATTATATCGTAAGAGTATATGCTGATTCCTACTCCAGCTATGCGTGCAATGTATCGGTGAATCCGGGTGAGACGTACAATTTACCGGTCTATCTGACAGACCAGACTGTGACCTATACCTTCAAGGTGGTTCCTTCCCAGATTGAGGATGAATACGAGATTGTGCAGGAGGTGACATACACAACGAATGTGCCTTCACCCGTGGTGAAGTTTGATGTGGATCAACTGGAGATTCCTGAATTAGGTTATGGAGAGAGTGTGGTGCTGACCCTGGGCGTGAGCAATTACGGCCTGGTAGCTGCGCAGAATTATACCCTGACCCTGCCTGAGATTTCGGGCCTCACCTTTGAGCTCCTGAACCCCATATCGGAGCTGGGGGCCCTTAGTAATCACGTCTTCTACATTGAGGTAACTGCGGATACCGCAGTAGCTGGCGGTGGCAGCGGTGGCGGCGGCGGTGGCGGCGGCGGTGGCGGCGGCGGTGGCGGCGGCGCCGGCGGTGGCGGCGGTGGCGGCGGCAGTGATCCTTCTGAGGATACCCCGAATAACCGTTATCCTTGGAGTTGCCAGTCTGGCTCTTTTGAAGAGTCTTACGAGGATTGTCTCTACAATGTGGAACGGACCCGGAGATTGGTTGTTGTTGTTGATGGAAACTGTTCCACGACAACATGGTACGAATATCAGAAGCATCCTATCAGTAATGATGCCGGTGTTGATATTGATTGGGATAAGGTTCCACATCGTGAGGTGCATCAGGGCCCGGGCGGTGGTGGTTCCGGTGGTGGCACATTAGCTCCTATTTATGTCGAGGGTACGGTTGTGTGTGCTCCTTGTCGCTGGGAGTTGCTCTATGTTGGCGCAAAATGTGTGGAACGTTTCCTGCCGTACTATGAGGATGAGGTATCGTGGGTCCCTTGTGATATTTACGGTAAAATTTCAGACGCTGCCGATTGGCTTGACATTGATCTGCCGAAGTGGCTGAATCCCTTAGATAAGCTCTGCAAGGTTATTGACACCATCTTGAAGTTTAAGAAGGTGTACGATTGCGGGAAGGATTTGTATGATTACTTCAAGAATTGCTACTTCGGCGGTGGTAAGTCCTCTTCGGTTTCTGCAAATTATTCGGAGTGGGGTGAGCAGATGAATCAGCTCTTCCTGCAGCACGAGGAGCGTTGGCAGGATTTCCTTAATCTTACACTGCTTTCGGTTGCGCCTTTCGATATACGAAAGCAATTGTCGACAACGGATATCAATCCTTCTCAGGTCACATCCTGGGTGGGTGTCGTGATACAGGCTATCAAGGGAGAAACTGCAGCCGCGCGGATGATTTCCGATGCAGAACTTGAGTTGCTGCGTACTACGGATCTCGCAATCACGAGCGGCGATTCCCTGGAAATCATGTACCAGAAGTGGAATAATACCGTGCGGTACCATGAGCAGGGTATTTTCAGTGCGGCTGATTTGCCTGCCGGAGCTGAGGAGGACTTTTTCTCCATCGAGTACATCGAATCACTCGAGCAGCAGATGTCGGAGTCCTACGAACGCGTGATTAATGCCGGTTATACTCTGGATACCATAGGTGAGTATTACAAGGAGGCCATCCAGAGCGTGCAAGATCACATTGATGGTAGCGGCGCGGAGGTGTGCGCCCAGGTAACGCTGAAATTCTCCCAGACGGCTGTATTGACCCGCGATGCTTTCGATGGCACGCTGACTATTACCAATGGCAGTGGCCTGGGTGAGCTGACTGATTTCTGCTTTGAGGCTCATGTGTACGACATGAACGGGGTGGATGTATCAGAGCACTTCAGTATCCGCTATTATGATACAGACGGAATCAGCAATGTGCAGGGCGGGCAGATGGAGGCCATAACCGGCGGTGCGATTGCATCTGGCGGTGTAGGCAATGTCTATGTGCAGTACGTTCCGGATAAGACTATAGCCGCGAACGGCCCTGAGTACTACCAATTTGGTGCGGTTATGGGGTATTCAAATCCGAATACGGGAGAGTATGGAGAGTACATCATATCTCCTGTCCGTTTGGAGGTGAATCCCTCACCGAATCTGGAGCTGCATTACTTCCTTACGGAGGATGTGTATTCTGATGACCCGTACACCGATACTCTGGAGGCAGCGCAGCGGGCAGAGATAGGTCTTATCGTGAAGAATACCGGTAAGGGCGTTGCTCATAATTTCCGAATGAGCGATTTCCACCCCGAATTCCTCGATAATGAAAGTGGCCTGGCTCTGGAACTGACGATGGTGGGTTCTGCCCTGAATGAAGGGGAGCTTCAGCGAACGGGCACTATGCTGAACTTCGGCGATATCAATGGGCTGAGTACCTCCACAGCGGTGTGGTATTTCACCACCAATCTGCATGGCTATTTCAGCAATTATTCCTCCACCTTCCGCCATGTGTCAGATCTGGGAGACGAGAAGTTCTCGCTTATAGAATCCACCAATACCCACATGCTGACCCGCAGCATGAATGTGGATGGCGATGAAAAGACAGACTTCCTGGTGAACGATGTGCAGGATGCATTGGATTTGGCAGATGGTATTTACTTTGGAGATGGCAGCTATGCGGATGTAAACGCCGTGACGGGCGTGCTGAGCCGTAGCGGGCAGCTGGGCGAAGGAGTGAATACCATTACGCTGACGATGCGGATGGCAGAAGGCTGGAACTATATCCGCATAGATGACCCCGGCATGGGTGATTACTGCATCACCGGTGTGACGGTGGGCGGGGTTGCGCTGGATAGCTCTGCCTTCTGGCAGACAGACCGCATCTTTGCTGGTGATGGCTCCGCCACCTACGTCAACCGTCTGCACTGGGTGTATGAGGCGGCAGAGGATGGCGCCATAGAGGTCGTGCTCGACTACAAGCCTGCGGATGCAGATATTCCTAAGGTTGTTTCCATTTCCGGCGTGGAGAATGGAAAGGTCGTGCGCGAATTGCCCTCTGAAATCAGCGTGAAGTTCAGCGAGGCTGTGAATCCCGGCACGTTCAACGTGGGCTGCGTGGAGCTGCGCAAGGGTACAGAGCGCCTTGATCTGGCCGGCCTTACCTGGACGTGGACATCCGGGGATACCCTTGTGTTCACGAATCTGCATGAGTTCATGACGGAGGATGCCGTCTACAGCCTGGCTGTGCGAAACACGAATGTGCAGGATATTTACGGTAATCCGGGTGATGGCACGGGTGAGCAGGTCCGCTGGACTCTGGCGGGTACCGCATTTGCTCTGGAAGGGGTCAGCGGACATGAACAACGCCGGGAGAATAGCTACGTGGATACCCTCTATGTCACCTTTACGACCCCGGTGGCTGAGTTTAACGCGGAGGCCATCACTCTGTACGTCACTGAAGCCAATGGTGTGACCTACTCCGTCAATGGCGCTGGTAAGCTGACCGTCACCCAGTCTGATACGGAGGGTAAGGTGTTTGCCATTTCCGGATTGGAAGGCCTGCAGGTGCGGGATGGTAGTTATTCTATGTCGATTGACCGTTCTAAGGTGCTGGATGTTAATGGTAATGCCTGCCTTGAATTCACTCCTGTCACCTGGGAGCTGCATAAGACCCCGCCGACGGTATTGGATGCTTCGTTTGACGAAGCCGAACAGCTCGTGCAGAATATTGATACGATTAATCTGCAGTTCAGTCATGCGGTAAGTCGAGTGGACTCTTCTGCCATCATCATCCGGTGCAACGGTGAGGTATACACGAGTGATTCCCTTGTTTGCGAAGTTCATCCTGATGACCCGACGCTGGTCATCGTGCGGGGTATCAGCTCGGCTCGGCCGCAGGGCAAGGCCGCTGCCATGCCCGATGGTGATTGGCAGATGGAGGTGGACATGACCGGGGTGGAGGATATATACGGAAACCTGGGTGAAGGTACATACTCTGCTGATTGGGAAGTTGACACCGTGGCTCCGGCAGAATTGGAGAGCATTACCATCAATGGTGGAGATTCCTGTGTCGTGGCCGAAAGCTCGATTACAGTCGGGGCGGAACTTCCTGAAGCCGGACTTACCGTCAGCATTTATGACAGGCTGGTGACAGCTTCCGGCATGGGCACGCTCCTGTGGACTGGAGTTGTGGAAGGAACTGTTCTTTCCCGGCAGGTGACGCTGCTGAACGGTTCTTCTCACGCTGTGTCGATTGTGACCACTGATTCCGCAGGCAATGAGACTACTAATTCATTCAACGTATTGGTGGATATGGTTGTTCTGACGGCTGCCATGGATTTGGAAGATCAGTATAAGGATATGCCGGATGCGGTTTCCATCACCTTCAGTTCTGCAACAACTGATTTGCCGTTGGCTGCACTGAAGCTTACGGTGGATGGCCGGGAGGTATCCCTGGACGGTGCAACCCTGACCCGGGTGAGCGAGACCGAATGGCAGCTCAGTGGCCTGGGCGGATTGAGCATTCCCGCCGGGGAGGTTGCCCTGAGTGTGGATCTGAGCACGGTTTCCAAGACCAGCTCCGGGCTGCAGGGGCAGGGCGTGTACACGCAGAGCTTCACCTATGACCCGGTGGCCGAGGTGCGCGTGGCAGGGTGCGATATTACAACCGGTGCCGGTTCGGTCACGGGTATCAGCATCAGCTTCAGCACCAACATCAACTACGCTGAGCTCAAGAAGGCCGGCGTGCTGGGGGATGCCGTGCGCCTGGTGAACCAGACGACCGGCAGCGTGGTGGAGCTGGCCGCCGATGGTTTTGCGTATGCCGGCAATACGCTGACCTGGAGCGGTGAGCAGAAACTGCCCGGCGGCAGCTATGCGCTGGTGATTGACCCGGCGCTGCTGACGGCGGCAAACGGTTCGCCGCTTGTGGGCAACGAGGGTACGGCCGATACGGCTATTGTCAGCTATGTGGGCGATGCTGTGCTGCTTGGGGCAGCCGGCAGCTCATACAGCGCGCCTTATGCGGTTGACTGGAATGCCGATGGCCACACCGACCTGCTGGTGGGTGAGAAGGTGGGCAGCGAGGGTAAGGTGCGCCTCTACCTGAACGATGGTAATGGCCGCTTCTCCGACTATACCTACCTCCGGAGCAACGGTGCAGACCTGAGCGTGGCGGCCAGCGGCTGCCAGGGTATCGTGGTGGCGCTGCAGGATATCACGGGTGATGGCATAGCCGACCTCGTGGCAGGCCTGAGCAGTGGCGCTGTGCAGTACTTCAGTGGCATGGCCGATGGCAGCTTCGGCACTGCGGCTGAGCTTCTTGGGAGCAGTGTGGCCGGCAGCCGCGCGTATCCCACGTTCCATGATTGGAATGCGGATGGCGTGACCGACCTGGTGCTGGGC
>CALFTQ010000074.1 GCA_937916135.1 uncultured Verrucomicrobiales bacterium | reverse complement strand
ATCCGTGAGTCGATTACTTTGTCATCCATGTATCCGCACTGTATGCATCGCATGCACCCAGATTAGCACAATTTCTTGTACCGTCAAGAAGGAAATGACACCATATCTGGAATATCAATGCCTTGCGCACCGCTCTGTTCATTCAGTTTTCCTTAGCTTTTTTCTGCCGTAAAAAATAAAATTAGAATATTTCTAAAAAAGAATATTGACATACCAAACAGGTAGTGATATATTGCCCCTGTTCCCGGCAATCCGGGAAACCAGTACACGACACGACAACACAACAACACGAAAGGAAACACGACAATGAAATACCAATGCACCGTATGCGGCGAAGTCATCGAGAGCGACACCATGCCGGAAGTATGCCCCGTCTGCGGGGTGGACACCTTTGTAGAGCTCGATGAAGCAGCTGAAAAGGTCTATGCCGATGAACACCGGGTGGGTGTGGCCCAGGGGCTTGATGAAGAGGTGGTGAAGGGGCTGCGCGACCACTTCCAGGGCGAATGCTGCGAGGTGGGCATGTACCTGGCCATGAGCCGCCAGGCCGAGCGCGAGGGGTATCCCGAAGTGGCCGAGGCGTTCCGCCGCTACGCCTGGGAGGAAGCCGAGCACGCCGCCAAGTTTGCTGAGCTGCTGGGTGAGGTGCTGACCGACAGCACGGAGAAGAATGTGGCCATGCGCGCCGATGCTGAGTTTGGCGCCTGCAACAGCAAGCTGGCCATCGCCAAGCGCGCCAAGCAGCTGGGTTATGACGCCGTGCATGATACCGTACACGAGATGTGCAAGGATGAAGCCCGCCATGGTAAAGGTTTCGATGGCCTGCTGAAGCGTTACTTCGGCAAGTAAAGCATCATTTACAGGACTGCAACAAACCGCCTGATTGTTCTTCAGGCGGTTTTTCTGTCGCCTCGGACACATGAATAATGAGTGAGATGCAGAAGTACGAGGTACGAAGTGGGAAGTGCGAAGTATAAAGTCAGGAAGGCTGCGCCTGCAGGTGTTTTCTATTGATAACAAATGGCGAGCCGCAAGGCTCGCGGAACTTTCACTTCGTACCTCCCACCTCGTACTTCGTACTTTTGTCGGAACGACAAATGTGGATTTTTGGAACCGGATTGAATTTTTTGCTTGTCATCGACCAGGAATTGTTATATCCTATCAAAAAGAAAGGAAATATTTTCTCGTCAATCGTTTCATCTGAACAACACTAACATTATGAAATTCCATTTACCGAAGAAGTTCCTCGCAGCAATATTGGCAGCTATGACTACGGGAGCTGTGTATGCTGAAACAATGTCCGACAATTCCTGGTCTCCTTACGTCCTCAAGACTCCCGGACAAGAGGTAACGGTGAGTGCCCTGGCCGAGGCCAGCAAGGATAGTGATGGCTCTGTCTTGCTTACGTTTGTGCAGATGACTGCCGGCACGCTGAATGCAGACCAAAGTATTTATGTTATGGCTCAAGCTGTCAGTAATGAAAGCGGGGAAATTGCGGTAAGGCCCGTCATCAACCTGAGTGGCGATGACACGGAGCTGAGCGGAATGATTGATTGCTCAACGCTGAATGCTACCGGTGGCACGATTTCCGCGATCCTGCACGGCGATACTGAACTCAAGGTAACCGGCAAAGTGGAAATCAACGGAGATAACAGTCAGACGGGTGACATCACTATTGACGGTCCGGAGACCAGGCTGACCGCGGGCACAAATACGGCTCTGGGCGCCGCTTGGACAAAATTGTATAATGGCGCCACGCTGGACCTCAATCACCAGGTAGTAAACAATGCCATTGAGGTGCTGGGCTGCACGATTGCCAATGCTGAGAACTATGTAGGCCGCATCGCCGTGGCGGATCACCTGACGTTTGAAGGCCCCGCTGCTGCCGGCTGTGTGTCTTTGCGTGATAAGGGCTCCATCACCAGCACCTCACTGCGTACCACCACGCTGGAGGCCATGAGAGATGAGGGTACTACCAGATACAGTGAACACACCGTCAGCGGCGATGTCACTATCAATGACGATGGTGCCATCATTCTCTACAGCGGCAAGCAGATTACGCTGACCAACGGCAGCCTGACCCTGGGTAACGGCGTAACATTGGTGCTTATAGATGACGGCGGAGAGTTCGCTGTAGGCGATACGCTTGTTTCCTGCCTCACCGGTACCATCAGCGGCGAGTTTTCCATCCTGCAATTCCTCGAGAGCGACGTTATGCAGGATGGTTACGACATAGAGATTTCGGAAGACGGGAAGAGCATTGTGCTGGCTGAGGAGGATAAGTCCGTAGATGACGATGACAGTGTGTCTGACGACCTGCCTTCGGTGAATCCGGGAATTCCGGTAGCTCCTGATTTTAATCAGGCAATGGCGGATGTGCTGGCCCAGGGCAACTGGGGTGTCTTCACCGCTTCCCGGGCTTTTGTGGGCGCCGTTCAGGGGCAGCGCAACAACATGGGCTGTATCGCCAATGGCCGCGGCACGGCCTGGGCTTCCCTGCTGAGCGGCATGTCAGATATCTCCGGTTCCGGCCTCGCTGCCGGTTCCGATATCTCGCTCTACGGAGCTGCTGCAGGCGTGGATATGAAAGTGGGTGAGCGCAGCAGCCTGGGTGTGGCTTTCGGTTACACGGATGGTGAGGTATCCGCAGATGGATTGGGTGATATCGACCAGGAGACCGGCCATATTGCCCTCTACGGTGAGCATGGGCTGATGAAGTTCGCCAACAATTCCTGGCTGAATCTGGATTGGGTAGCTGCCACCGGCACCACGGAGTCCAGGTACATGGGCACCAAATGGGAGCAGGACAGCGTGCAGCTCAATACCCGCCTCACCTGGAGCAAGATGGTGACAGATCGCTTCTCATACAACTTGTTCGGCGGTCTGGATTACTTCGCCTCCGGATCTGACCGCGCCATGAACGGCAAGAGCGGCTCCATCCGGAACCTGCGTGGCGAAATCGGCCTCGGCGTCCGCTATGTGGCCAGAGAGGGCGCACAGCCCATCGCCGATGGCAAGTGCGCACCTGCTCCTGCCTGTGAGCGCGTGGTGCTGTATGGTGAAGTGAGCTATATCAACGATATGGTGCGCGACAATCCCTCCGTTGAGGTGGACGGCCTGCGCGGCAGCGGGGCTAATCCCGGGCGGCAGGGCATCGGCCTGGAAGCCGGCGCTACCTTCCGCCTCGGCGAGAAGTGGAGCACCAGCGCCGGCTACAGCTTCAACGCCATCGATGACTCCAACGCGCACGTTCTCAACATCGGCGTCAGTCGCACGTTCTAGTCCCGCTGACTCCATGCTGTTTTCGGGAAAGGTGTGGATTAAATGCCGCACGTGTCCCATAGTTTGAGTACGGAGCTCGATAAATGGGAATTTGTGGGGGAACTCTGTCGGAGCACGGGACTTCAGTCCCGATTGGAAGCACCGTTATTTCGGGACTGAAGTCCCGTGCCCCGACAACGACAAACATCAATTTGTCGAGCAAGGGGGGGCTACTTCCAATGTTGCTGATGTTTCTATTCTCTACAAAATCTTTGGGACACGCGTGGACTAAATACAGAGACGAAATTCCCGCGCTTGCCAAGTGGGGGTGAATATGTTACAATGCACCCATGGCAGATACGTCTTTCACTGCACAGATGGCAGCCAAGCTCGGGCTGGATGAGAAATATGTGATTCCCTATGGCCACGACAAGGCCAAGGTGAGCCTGGAGGTACTGAAGCAGGACCGCAAGCGCGGGCGCCTGATTCTGGTGAGTGCGCTCACCCCCACGCCCGCCGGCGAGGGCAAGACCACGGTTTCCATTGGTCTGGCTCAGGGCTTGCAGGCTGTGGGTCAGCGCGTGTGCCTGGCGCTGCGCGAGCCTTCCATGGGCCCGGTGTTCGGCCGCAAGGGCGGTGCCACGGGTGGCGGTGCATCCAGCATCACCCCGGGGGAGAGCATCAACCTGGGCTTCACGGGCGATTTCCCCGCCATCACGGCTGCCAATAACCTGCTGGCTGCGGTGATTGATAATGCCCTTTTCTACAAGACCACGCGCCTGGACCAGAACAAGGTGACCTGGAAGCGCGTGATGGATATGAACGACCGCGCCCTGCGCAGCATCGTGGTGGGGCTGAACAAGAACGGCGTGCCCCGCGAGGATGGCTTCAACATCACCCCCGCCTCCGAAATCATGGCCTGCTTCTGCCTGGCCGAGGACCGCGATGACCTGCGCCGCCGCCTGGATAACATGGTCATCGGCTTCACGGCGGATGACGAGGCCGTGTATGCCCGCGAATTGGGCGTGACCGATGCCCTGCTGGCCATTCTGAAGGAAGCCGTGAACCCGAACCTGGTGCAGAGCCTGGAGGGCGTGCCCGCCTTTGTGCATGGTGGTCCCTTTGCCAACATTGCCCACGGCTGCAACTCCGTCATCGCCACTAAGATGGCCCTTTCCTGCGGCGACTACGCCGTGACCGAGGCCGGTTTCGCCTTTGACCTGGGGGCTGAGAAGTTCCTGGATATCAAGTGCCGCCAGAGCGGGCTCTCGCCGGATGCCATCGTGATTGTGGCTACCATCCGCGCGCTGAAGATGCACGGCGGCGTGGCCAAGGATGCCTTGGAAACCCCGGATGCAGCCGCCGTGCGCCGCGGTCTGGATAACCTGGCCGCCCACATCGAGAGCGCCCGCCTCTACAAGCGCCCGGTGACCATCGCCATCAACCTCTTTGCCGCCACCGACACGGAGGAGGAAATCGCCGCCGTGAAGGAAATGTGCGCCTCCATGGGCGTGGGCTGCGCCGTGGCCGATGTGTTCGGCAAGGGCGGCGCCGGTGCCACCGAGCTGGCTGAGACCGTGCTGGCCTCCATGCAGCCGGAGTATGAGCCCTTCGAGTGCCTCTACAGCCTGGATTTGAGCGTAGAGGAACGCATGGCCACCATCGCCCGCAAGATTTACGGGGCCGATGGCGTGGTGCTCACCAAGCCCGCCCAGAAGAAGCTGGCCCTCATGGCGAAGAACGGTCTCACGGACCTGCCCATCTGCATGGCCAAGACCCAGAACTCCCTCTCCGACAACGCCGGCCTGCTCGGCCGCCCCACCGGCTTCACCGTGACCGTGCGTGATTTCGAGATTGCCAACGGCGCCGGCTTCCTGGTAGCCCTCTGCGGCGATATCATGCGCATGCCCGCGCTGCCCAAGGTGCCCGCTGCCTGCGCCATCAAGGTCTCGGCAGATGGCACCATCACCGGCATGAAGGGTTAACATATCATCCATAACGATTTCAGGGCGCGCCGCTGCGCACCCCCCCCCCCCCCCCCCC
>CALFTQ010000073.1 GCA_937916135.1 uncultured Verrucomicrobiales bacterium | reverse complement strand
TATGGCTCTCGCCGGTGTGGCTATGGGTGGCCAGTACACCATGGACAAAGGCGGCGACCTGTTTGCAGGGGAGATGACTCTTACATTCACCATCCCCGATACTCCCATCCTCACGGGTGATTACGACATTCTGGCTGCTTACTACCAGGTGAATGGCAACAGCTACAATGTGAACGCTTTTCTTCTGAATTCCAATAACACTCTCACCCTGAACCGCGGTGGCTCCCTCAGCAGCACCACGCTTACGAACGATGTCACCACCAGCACGGTGGATAAGTCCACCTTCAAAGCAGAAGGCATTGACTTCACGCTGAGCGCTGGCGATTACACCATCAAGTACCTCGGTGGTACCAATGGCTCCGCTGCCGCTGATCTGTACATGGGTGACACCTTGGTTGCTTCCTTCACTGGTGGTAACCACAACATGAACGGCACACAGCAGGGTGGTGCTAAGCTGACTCTTGTCACTAACGATGCCTACAATGTGGTGGCTACCAGCTACCCCGGCATGGTTCCCGAGCCCGCCACCGCTACGCTGAGCCTGCTGGCTCTCGCCGGTCTGGCAGCCCGCCGCCGCCGCAAGTAATCGGCTAGCTGTTAAAACAGTAGTTTTTTCACAGGTGCTTTGCCTCAGGCAAAGCACCTGTTTCATTCCCGCACAAAGGCCCAGAAGCGGCGGGCATCACCGGATAGGGCAGGTGCCATGTAGCGACTGCGGAGCAGGTCCAGGTTGTGGTGCCCCATTTCCAGCTGCAAAGCAGGCAGATTGCGGAAATAGGCTGCATGATAACTGGCAAAGGTGTGGCGGCATGCATCGGAGGCCCAATGGTCGAAACCTGCGGCCAGGCGCAGGCGCCGCCAGCGGCGCTTCCAGTTGCAGGGAATGATGCGCAGCTCCTCCGGCAAGTCCTCATTCAGGCGTAACGGGACCACTCTGCCGCCTCCCGTTTTGCTGGCACGCGGGCGGATAATTACCTGCTGCTCCTCCCAATAAAAGTCCGCAGGCTTAAGTCTGGCAACTTCCTCGGGGCGCACCCCGCTGAATAATAACAGATTGAGTGAAAGCTGCATATCGCTCCCCCTGGCACAATCAAGCAGGCGCTCAACCTCATCCGGGCTCAGGGGTACAATCTGTTTTTCGTCTACCCGCGGCACTTCGATACGAGCCACGGGGTTGGAATCGCACCATTCGCGGCGTATGCCGTAAGCAAAAATACCGTGCAGGATCGCGCGGCCTTTTACATAGCTGTGTCGGCTGGCTCCGAAAGCCTCCCGGAGGATATGACGGCACATGCCGGTGGTGATATTGCGCAGCTGCAGCCCTGCCACTCCCTCAACTTTCAGAATGCGGCGCATATAGTGGCGCAAATCCCGCAGGGTGACCGGGCGCACGCGGTCGTGGCGCGCCTCTACGCTGGCCCAGGCAGCCGTTTCGAGCGATACGGTATACTCCTCCCGCTCCACTGCCTGCACCCCGGCATGAATAACGCGCCGGAGAATCAGAAGCAACTCAGCGCGTGCTTTCCCCTGTGCCAGCTTCCCCAGGTTCTCTGTCATTTCCAGTGTGAGCCGGGCGGCATCGATGCTGCCGAGCCCGCATTCTTCCAACATGCTTTCTGCTACTTTCTCAGCTTCCATAGATGCTCAGTATAGCAGATAAACCAGCACGAAAAATCCCGCTCTGTTCGGAAACAAAGCGGGATTGAAATGAAACAGGCTTTCGCTGCAATTACTTGCGGCGGCGGCGGGCAGCCAGACCGGCCAGAGCCAGCAGGCTCAGCGTGGCGGTGGCGGGCTCGGGGATGATGGTGGAAGCGTACTGCTTCACAGCATCTGCACCAAGCGCCTGGCCAGTGATAACCTGGAAGTGAGCCACCATGCCATCAAAGTTGTCCTGAGCCGAATTAGCCGAGCCTGCACCGAAATACACCGTGTTATCCGGGTTACTTGAGCCGGCACCGACCATGGTATTACCAAGAGTAACGGTGCCTTCACTTGTGCCATTGACGAATAATTCGACCGTGTTATCGGTGTGATCATAGGCAAAGGCAAGGTGGTACCAAGTGTCAGCCGTCAGCGTGTAATTGAACGTCTTGTGAGCTACAGTTTTGCACAGAAAGTCGACCTGGCCGCCCTGAATGCCCAAAGCAATACCACGGGTGCCATTGCCAGAACCTGTTCCGAAGAAGAACTGTTCGCCATCCACATTGTCAAAGTTAACGTACCCCATCAGAGTGTACGATGTGGGCATGGAGTCTACACCAGCGACAGTCTCAGTACCATACAGCAACTGGGTGCCCAGATCAGCATTATCGTAACGGACATAGTGGCCATCTGTGAAGTCCATGGCATAACCGAGGTTTACAGAGGAGCCATCTCCCAGCACATCACCCGTGGTGGTGGTGGTATTGACCATAGTGACACCGCTGGTAGCAGCGCCAGTGTAGGTATTGTCCCCAGCGGAATTAAGGGTAGCTTCAAAGCTCCAGTAGGTGTCGCCCATAGCCACACTGGCCATAGCCATG
>CALFTQ010000072.1 GCA_937916135.1 uncultured Verrucomicrobiales bacterium | reverse complement strand
TGACGTATTATCAGAGGCTCAAACGATTGGCTATACCCTGCCACCAGTTCTGCAGGGGGACGCCGGCATTATTGCCCTGCAACTTCAGGTACAGCAGCACGATGCCCTCCGGCGTTTTCTGAACCGGTTGAGACATCAGCCACTGGCCGTCGGCTGCATACAGGTTCAGATAAAAGCAATCTGCCGGGGCGCAGCTCGGAGTGGCTGATTGAACGCCATTCAGCAGAGCCTGCAGCTCGGCGGTCTCTGCTGCGGTGAGGGCGTGCTCCTTGCCGTTCAGACTGACCGTTACCTTGCCAGTCTTGCCCAGCATCTCTTTCAGGTGTGCAGTGGCGGTGGCGTTATAGGCATCGTAACCAATGGTCTTGGGCTCCAACGTGGTAGGGAGCGCGGTAGCCGGCGTGGGAATCGGTGTTACCGGGGAGCAAGCTGCCAGCATGCCGGCAAGTGTGGCGATATAAAGAAACTGTTTCATATAATTCGGCGTTGAATGTTGCAGGTGAGGGAGGAAGGGGCTCCTGCGTTGCCGTACAGGAGCCCCTTGCAATCTCTCACAGGGGGGAGGCGCTGGTGCGAATCACCCCATACGGCTGTGCGGCGCTTGTACCCCAGCTGGGCACATAGCAGCCCGAGTAAAGGAGGTTCGACTGGTAGATGAGCGAGCCCTGCTTGGTGTAGCCATACACAGGGCGCCCATCGGCATAGCCGAAAATCGGAAGCCCGCTGGCATCGTAGCGAGCCGGCTGCCACATGATACCGTTCGTGAAGCTGGTCTGCGCAGCGTTTGTGCCGGTCTGCACAGTGGTGGGCTGGCCCGGTTCAAAGAATCCGTAGTTATTGAAATCTTCGAGGAGAATCTCGCAGGAGCTGAGCGAAAGAGCCAGTCCTGCACCTATCATGATGTTTGTCAGTCTGTGTTTCATATCTGTTCTGTTGTTGGTTGTTAATCACGCTGGCGGGAAGGATGGTCCCGGGGAACAATCTTATCAGCCTTCAGAAAAATCGCACCGAGAGCCCGGTCTGCCTGTTCCACGCGACGCTGCACCAGCGACAGCAGCGAGGCCTTTGCCTCCTGATTACTGTTGTCCACATAGTTGGTGTTATCCTTCAGATAGTCAGTAAGCCCCATCAGCAAATCATCCTTTTCCAGCAGTGCCTGCAGACCGTTCGGAATGGCCGTATTGATGGCGTGCTTGAAATCGGCGTCTTCCTTGACCAGCGTTTCGCCAGCAAGAGCATCAAGCCTGTTGAAGGATGAATGGCCGATGGTATCATGCAGCTGTTCAAAGGCATTCTTGCCCAGCCCCACCACATCGGTGAGTCGCCGTTCGTTCCAGCGCTTGAACGTGTTCATATAGGCCGCCAGCTTGGTGGCCGGCTCAGAGGCCGCCAGGCAGGCTTTCTTACCACGCACATCCACATATATGCGCACCATCGCCCCGGTGCTGAGTTTGACCTCCCGGCTGAGGTTCAGAATCGGGCCATTGTACAGATAGCGCATCGAACCTCCCATCAGGATATAGTTAATCCAGGCCTCGCGCTCCTGGTCGCTGATGCGGTTGTGGAAGTAATTGTAGAACACGTAGGCCTGCTGGTCATTGTAGCCAAAGCTGTCCACCGCGGTCGTGGAGCGATTGGGCACGGAGTCGCCCCCGAAGAACTGAGCCAGAGCCGTATAAGCTTTGTCTGACACCTTGAACTCCTCCGTCTTCGTGTATTCGATAAAGCGGGCCACGCGCTGCACTTCCTTCTGAAAATCATGGTTGTGCAGACCGCAGAGAAAGCGGAACGGACCGATAAACCAGCGCATGATAGCCTCGGCGCGGGCAATCATATGCTCGATGCGGGTAACCTGGTCACCGGTCATGTTGGGCTTGGCCTTGCTCAGCATCACCCGGCTCAGCACCCCTTCCGTAAACTGACCGGAAGACGCATCATAGGGATAATTGGCGAGGAGCTTTTCCAGGGCTTCACTGTGCAGCGTGTCCGCATCCGGGTAATTGGAGCAATCCACCAGGTCCTTGTGCCCCCTGAGCTGGTTGCAGCAACCGGCAATGGCATTCACCACAATCGCGTACGCCTCGTGGGTGGCAGCTTCATATTTGGGGGCATTGCCGATGAGGGCCTGCAGCTCCTGCTGCTTGGCAAGCTGCGCATCGGCTGCGGCTTCTTCTTCTGTGAAGTCAAAACCTGCACCATCCTGTGCCGTAGCTGTCAGCCCGCACAGTAGCAGGGAAAATAAGAGATATTGAGTTTTCATTGTGTGTTAAAGTCGTTTTGTTGAGAATGAGTCAATCCATTAATTCCGACTGCGAGAGGGATGTGACTGAGGAACTACCCGGGCAGCTTGCTCACGCATCTCCATGACTCGAGGTTTGATGGATCTTACGATGGTATCTGCCCATTGGCATATAGTGTATTCTTCTTTTTTCTCCAAATTATGGAAATACCTGGTTTCTGCTTTGAGGTAGTCCTCCAGTCCCCAGAGTACTTCACTCATTTTGAATAAGCTGGGCAAAGTGCGATCCACATAGGCCTGATAGGTATTGATATACAAATCCTGCTTGCCATTCAATGCTTCATTCATGTATTCGTTGTATGCGGCATCTTCGTGGGTCGACATGGCAGAGCGATAGACAGCCAAACCCAACTCCTTTACAGTTTTGATTCTATCTGAGGTCCAGTAGTCAAACCTGCTTTCGAAATTGGCCAGCATAGCACCCTGCGATGTCGAGCCCCAGATGGAGGCATTCTCCCTCATCCTTACGTATTTGCTGAATAAGGTGTCCGGCGCACCGAGAGCCATTTCATTGTATAAGGTCTCGCGTTCATTATAATTCAATTCATTGTGAAAACGCTCGAAGAACTTGTACGCATCTTCCGAAATGTTCCCCCGGAACGCCGCGAAGGAGTCGTAGAAGCGCCTCAGCGCTCTGCCTTCATCGAAGTAGTTCCACAAAGCAGGATATTCCGTCTCCATTCGCTTGTACTCACTGGACTGAGTGAGTTCTTTGAAACGGGCTACCTGTTGCACCTCTTTATAGAAGCCGGAATCATAACGCGCGCAGGTTCTGGCAAAAGAGCCCATGAACCATCGGAGCATGACCGCCGTACGCTCCAGCTGCTTTTCCATGGCGTTATAGGCGCCGGGAGTAATGTTCGGTCTGGCCATGTTGAGTGCCGCCCGGCTGAGGGCTCCTTTCGTGAGCTGACCGCTGGCGGCTTCTGCTCCGTACTTGGTGACGAGCTTCTCCACTGCCTCTTTATGTATGGAAGCGAAGGTTCGTGCATCGGCACATTCCGTGTAATCAACTTCCCGGCCAATTGCGCGGAAACAGTTGCCCACAATCAGGTTAATGTCGCTATAGACCTTGAAACATTCAGTAACGTAAGTGGCGTCGCTACCGATAACGCTCTGGAGCTTGAGGGCCTCTTCGTCGTAGGCGGCTACTTCTTCTTCTGTGAACACGAAACCCTCCTCCTCGGCAGGAAGCGGGGGGGATAAAAACACCGTAGTACCGGCACCCAACAAAATAATGCTCTTAAATCTCATATTTTGTTAAAATGATTATCGGTAAATCCGGGGTGCATCAGAAGCGGATTTCGTAATCGTCTACATACCAGCGGCCACCGCCCTTGCGGATAAGCTTGTGGATGTTCTTGACGCCGACCTGCTTACCGTTTTCATCGAAGGCCTGGCTCGTCACCGTGGCGTGCTCCTCGCGTTCGCCTTCCATCTTGATAAGGCGCTCTTTCTGAGCATCATCCAGGAAGAAGTTTTCCAGGTCGTTCTTATCGTCGTGCCCCTTGGCCACCACAATCTTGGTATTACTGAAAACAGCATGCACATATTCGCCATGCAGGCGCTGCTGGTGCAGGTCCCAGTGGTAGCGCAGCAGAGACTCGGCGGTCTCGGTCTTGTAGCGGACCGGGTTGATGCACTCGCGGTAGAGCTCATAGTTCTTTTCCTTGATGGCCGCCAGGAAGATTTCCATCACGCGCTCAGGCGTGGCGTTCTCCGGCACGGATTTCTCGGTATACCAGCCCTCCTTGATGCCGGCTACCTTATCTTCCTCCACAAAAGAGCCGCTCTTATCGTGATTGGCATCGAAGGTGGCTACGATGCGGCCATCGATGTAGAGGGCCTCGGGTTCCACCACCCAGCCCCAGGCCATATTCGTGCGGCGGTTACCGGGAATCTCGAAAGCCGGGCCGGTAATCTTACCCAGTACGGTGAAGTTCAGGCTATCGCCCAGCGAGCCGTCCACCTCGCGGCGGAAACGCTTGATGGCCTCGTACGGCCCCAGCCATTCGCGGCCACCGATATTCACGAAATAGAAACCGGTGGAGGGCTTGCCCACCACAATGTATTCGCCGGAAGCACCCACAAACTGGTTGTCGGGGTACTTGACATCCGGCAGCACAATGGTCTTCTCGGTAGGGTCGGTCTCCGGGGTATTCTTCAGCGGGTCCACCGTGGGGAACACTTTGGCCAGGATGTCGCGTCCCTGCTGCAGTTCCTTCCATCTGGTCTCGCTGAGAGCAGCATACTTCTCGCGCAGCTGCTTTTCATTATTGAGGTAGGCCACCATGGCGGGGGTAATCTGGTTGTAGTTACCCTTGCTCTTCATGAGTGCCACGCGGGCACGCTCGTAGAGAGCCTGCACCGCCGGGTCCTGCGGGTAGGTCTTCATGAGCGTCTGAATGCGGTTCAGGGCCTCATTCTTGCTGCGATACATGGTATTGGCGCTGCCCTGGGCCCGGCGAACTTCGGCCTCAAATTCCTTGAGGTAATATTCAGTATAACCGAGGTCGCGCTTGGGTGCCATGGCAGGAGCCGCGACGGCACTGAAACTGAGCGCCAGCAGCGGCATTAGGGAAAGTATGGTTTTTCTTATCATGATAATGAGGATGTATAAATGGAAAAGGGATATTAACGTCTATCGCGAGTGCTCGGGCGGGTACTGGTGCTCGGGCGAGCCGACGGGGACGGGCGTGTGCTGGTACTCGGGCGAGTTGTCGTGGAGGGACGGGGCTTGATGCTGGGGCGGGTTGCCGTGCTCGGGCGCGGAGTGGTGCTCGGGCGGGTTACCGTGGACGGGCGCGGGCTGGTGCTCGGGCGGGTTACCGGGGACGGACGGGATTCCGGCTTCGCCGTGTGGTGTGCAGGTCTGGGTTTGGGCTTACCCATCACGCTTGCAGGGTTCTTGTGAATGGGAGCATGCGACGGCGGGCGCACACCGGGCTTGTGGTCATGGTGATGCTTCGGGGGCTTGGGTGCATGGTGTACACCGTGGGGATAGTGGTGGTGATGGTGGCTATGGCACCACGAGGCCGGGCCCCAGTTGGGCACATAGCAACCGGCATAAAGCAAGTTAATGGAGAAGATAGGGCTGCCGGAGGTCGTGTAGCCATACACCGGGCGACCATAGGAATAACCGTATATCGGGAAGCCGTTGGCATCGTAACTGGCGGCTGTCCATGCCACCGAGCAGGAATAGCTGGGCGCATAATAGCCGGAGGAAGAGTAGGAGCCGTAACCATCAATGTACAGCGTATCGCAGGAGCTGAACAGGAAGGCCAGCCCGACGGGCAGCAGCAGGTGTGCAAGTTTAAGTTTCATAATGTTGTATGTGTGTTGTTATAAAATATTTATTTACGGGAAGCTCGTTTCTGGCGCAGTATGGCGCGGATTTCCTTTGCGTTGGCGCCGCCCACGCAATCATCCACGCTGGCCCCCTTGGCGGTTTTCGCGTTCAGGTCGGCACCATGCTCTACCAGCCAGCGTACAATCTCCACGTGGCTCAGGCCGCAGGCGTTGTGCAGCGCGGTGGTGCCATTGGCATGGGGAATGATATTGTCGATAGGGGCTCCCTCCATAATCTGGGGAAGTACGTTGAGCAGGCGCTTCTGGTACAGGCGCTCCACCGTGGTCTTGTACTTGCGGTTCTCCAGCTCACGCACCAGCTCACCCAAGCCATCGTCCACGCTCTGAATGGCTCCATCGCTTTCTTCCGCCTGTGGCATGGTGACAAGCCCGGCGGTAGAAGTGGAGGGGCTCACTGCAAAATCTGCATGGCGGACATACCAGGAGCCGCCCTCATCATGCCACTCGATGCTGGCTGTGCCCTTTGTGGCAGAATGAAAACTGAGCACAACCCGCACGTGCATATCATTGCCGGTGATGTGGATGCAGCCCTCGGAGGGGTCGTATGTCACCTTGACCGGCGGCCAGGGAGAGTCGGGAGTTGACTCATGGAGTTGGTAGCTATACGTATTGTTGCCCTGGACGGGGAACTGCAAGGCCATAGGAGAGGCCGCGAGCTTGTTCCAGACTTCCGGCTGCTCGCCTCTTTCTGTTCTAGCCTCTTCTGCTGAGTAGAAGTTCAGCACCACCAGTTTGCCGTTCAGGGAAATGGGTGCTGCGTGAGAAATCTTCTCCTCCGCCTGGGTGCAAAGAGCGACCGGAGCCGTAGCAAGAAGCAGTATCACAGAAAGACAACTTTTCATCATAGAAACGTAGTTTGGTTAGTAACCGAGAGCTCGTATGAGGGAATTAAAGGCCTCCTGCACCATGTTGCCGAACCATTCAGCGATGTCATCGGAATAGCGGTACAGGACACAGCCAAAGACGATGAGAGCCAGCGCACCGGCTATTTCCTTGATGTAGTAGGTGAATACCTGCCAGCCGGTCATTTCCTCTTCCTGAGGGGCGGATTTCTTTTTCTTAGCCATATGAAACGGAATTATTTAAGTATGAATGTTCCTGTGGTGGTGGTGGGCTCGCTGAATTTCGTTGTTGAAGTGCAGGTGGCAGTACCCTGGGTGGGAGAAGTGAACTTCAATTTGAATTCATAGTTGGTCCACCCTGCAGCGTAATGCCCACCGGGGGACCATTCCGCTTGCCGGGTTACTATTGCAGAGGCCGGGCCAGTGCGGGTGTATGCGGTTTTGATGATGCTCCAGTCCTCATCTTCCTTGACGCTTCCCTCTGTTTCTTCATTCATTCCCTGCCAGGATGCATGAAGTGCCGGGCCGCCGTTGGCGGGGTGGTAGGTGAACTTTTTGCCGGCAACCTGGGCGGGTGCCACATACCACTTGAGCATATTGCGGATGGCCGCTTCGTTCGGAACATTTTTCAGCTCGGTGACGATATTGCCTTGCTTGTCCACGAGCCGGGTATCGGCCCCATGCTCCAGGAGCCAGGCGACGAGTTCCACATTACCCTCGCAGGCAGCACGGTATATGGAGGTGGCGGCATCCGGGGTCATGCCTTCTTCCTCTCGGGCCAGTATCATGTGTGGTAATCTGGCCAGCACCAATCCGTCTTTGCGGCGCACGTGCTGCTGGTATTTATAGGATTGTTTCAGCTCCCGCAGCATGTCTTCCACAAACATGGCCTCGCTTACCTTGGCATTCAGCACACGGGTGAGAAGAATCGCCGGGGTGTCCGTCATGCACATCCCCAGCGCAAACGGTCCTGTGCCGGATTTCACACAGCGGTAGAGGAGCTGCGCACTCTCCCTTGCCTTCTGGTCATCTGTGGGGATGGCATAATCGGGGGATTCCTGGTTGTAGCCGCTGAACTCAACCTCCAGCCAGCCGGCGGCCTCTCTCGCGGCTTGTACATCCACCTCCGGCCCGGTGTAGGGGCGGTCTCTCCACTCGCGGGCGGCCCGGAGAATGGCTCTTATTTGCTCGGCATTTTTGCCGCCGATGCAGGCATCTATACTTGCGCCATTATCGGTGCGAGCCTCCAGATCTGCCCCATGCTCCACCAACCATTGCACCAGCTCCACGTGGCTGAGCCCGCAAGCGTAGTGCAGAGCGGTGTTGCCTTTGTAGTCCGGGTTGGTGAAAGAGCCATTGTGCGTCATCATCACCATGGGCAGCAGGGATACCAGGCGTTTTTGATAAAGTTTATCTGTGGCGCTGCGGTAGTTCGCGTTTTCAATCTTGCTGAGGATAGCCTGCAAACCGTCATCCCACATGTCGGGGGAGGTAGAGATGATTTCCTCCGGGAATTCTATACGGGATTCTACATCCAAATCATCCTGCACGCGAAAGGTCACATTGCGGAAGTGACGAGTATCTCCCGCTTCGTGCCAGTCGATGGTCGCGGTTCCGGCGGTGGCACTTGCATAGCTAAGTTCCACTTGCACGGAGAAGTCTTTGCCACCCAGCGTAACGATGGCTTGATTACCTGCCGGTGCAGAGTAGCTCACCTGTACCACGCTGGAGAGCTCATTGCCATACTTCACGGTATCCGTAAACTCACTGGTATCGGGGAAATCAATGACAAAATCCGTAATATCATCCAACTGATACCACGGAAGCTGCGGCTTCTGTTGGAAATCGGAACGGGAGACCTGCGACCTTGACATGTCGAGGCGGATGGTCTTGTTGGCAATATCTGCCGGCGCTTGCGCCCATAGCGGGGAAACCCCGGATAGGGGTAATAGAAGCAGAACGGAATGGAACCTGTTCATCACAAGGGCTATTCTTTGATGAGTTCAACGCGGGAAACTCCGGCGTAGTCGATTTCCGGCATGGCTTCAAAGACTCGTATCATGCTGGTAGCACCATCAATCCTGGCCGAAACACCGGGGTCTGCGGGCATTGCCTCTGTGGTGGCGCAGAGGTAGGAGTTGATGGCCAGGGTGTACCGGGCTTCCGGGGCAATCGGTGTGCCGTCCGGCAGACAAGCGGAAATCACCCGCATTCTGTCGGCTCCTTTGGGCCATACGGCCTTATAGCTCATGCCTGACACGCAGGGCGCGCCATGGTCATCGTTCTGGGTGATGTTTTCCAGCACGCGGATAAGCTCGGCGCCGGTAACAGTCATGCGAATGGTATCATTACCGAAGGGGTCGAGACTGTACACATCTGCCACGGTGATGGGGCCGGCCGGGAAGGAATCCAGGCGGACGTTGCCCATATTCACCACGGCAATATCCGTGCCCACGCAGCTGCGGATGGCATCGGCCATCATGCAGCC
>CALFTQ010000071.1 GCA_937916135.1 uncultured Verrucomicrobiales bacterium | reverse complement strand
CTTCTTCCAAAATGTTGCTGATATTTCTATTCTCTACAAAATCTTTGGGACACGCCGTGTGGTTCATCATCCGGTGGCGTTGTTTTTGCTTGCTTCGCGCGTGTGTGCGTGATAATCTATGCGGTAGCATGAAAGTTATCACGATTTACGGCAGCAAGAGCGACCTTCCCTTCATGGAACCGGCTCGCGTGTACTTCCAGGAGAACAATGTTGAACACGAGGAGGTAATCTACTCTGCCCACCGCGATTTGCCCGCCCTTATCGAATACCTGAAAGGTCTGGAGAGCAGCGGGACGAAGGCGGTGCTGCTCTGCGTGGCCGGCCTTTCTGCCGCGCTTCCCGGTGTAGTGGTAATGAACACCGAGCTGCCCGTCATCGGCGTGCCGGTACCCTGCGGCCCGCTGAATGGTGTGGATGCCCTGCTGGCAATCTCCCAGCTGCCGGGCGGGGTTCCCGCCACCACCGTGGGCCTGCACAAGAAGACCCCCGTGAATGCCGCCATGGCCGCCCACCGCATCATCAAGCTGGCTGAATAACCCAACGGGCATACGCCCCGACTCTGCAATGAGTACGCCAAAAGACCTTCTCACCATCGACTCGCTGAGCGATACCGACATCCGCAGCATCCTGCAAGGAGCCGCAGAGATGAAGCAGGTATTCTGCAGCGGCAAGACCCACCCGGCCCTGGCCGGAAAATCGGTGCTCACCCTGTTCTATGAGCCCAGCACGCGCACGCGCTCCTCGTTCGAACTGGCAGCCCGCCGCCTGCAGGCCGATGTGACCACCTTCACCGTGGCCACCTCATCCGTGGTCAAAGGCGAGAGCGTGCACGATACCATCGACACGCTCATGAGCATGCACATGGACTACATCATCGTGCGCCACAAGAACAGCGGCATCCCCGCCGTCATCGGACGCCATGCCAAGGCCTCCGTCATCAACGCAGGCGACGGTGCCCACGCGCACCCCAGCCAGGCCTTCCTGGATGCCTTCACCCTGCAGGAGAAATACGGCGACCTGAGCGGCAAGCGCATCGTCATCATCGGTGATATTCTGCACAGCCGCGTGGCCCGCTCCACCAGCACCATCCTGAAACGGCTGGGTGCCGCCGTGGCCTACATGGGACCCGGCCCGCTGGTGCCGCAGGAGAAGCACACCGGCATCCCGCGCTTCACAAACTGGGATTCCGTGTTCGAATGGAAGCCGGATGTCATCTACCTGCTGCGCGTACAGAACGAGCGCATGGACACCCCCTTCTTCCCCTCCGCGGATTATCACAATGCCTTCGGCGTGACCGAGGAGCGGCTGAAGCGCATTGATGACCTCGATTTAAGCATCATGCACCCCGGCCCGGTGAACCGCGGCGTGGAGCTGTGCGACAACGCCATGGAATACCGCAACAGCCTCATCTGCAACCAGGTCGAAAACGGCGTAGCCGCCCGCATGAGCATCCTTTCCTACCTCACCCCCCGGACTCAGAACCATGACTAGTACTTACATTCGGAATGCCACCTGGGCCCCCACGGGTGAGAAGTTTGATATCCGCCTGGCGCCGGGCCACAGCCAGGTTGTGCCTGAGTTCGGCGGTATCACCATCAGCGATGCCGAGGTGCGCCCCGCCGGGCAGATGAATATACCAGAGCGGGCCCGGGTCATCGATGCCACGGGCAAGCTGATTCTGCCCGCCCTCTTCGACCTGCACGCCAAGGTGGAAATCGAAGGCCGCAGCAAGCGCGAATCGGTGACCCGCACCGGCCAGGCCGCCGTGCAGGGCGGCGTGTGGGGCATTCTGGTGCAGCCCACGGCCGGCTTCATGTTCGACAACAGCGCAGCGCTGGACAGTTTCCGCGATGCCGTGGGGCAGCGCTCCGCTGCTGAAATGATTCCCGCCGGCTGCATTTCCCAAGGCATGAAAGGCGACCAGCAGGCCCCCTATAACACGCTGGCCGCGCGTGGTATCAGCATCCTGAGCGATGCTGGCGAGCGCCCCGGCAACCTGCTCATGCTGCACCGCGCCATGAAATATGTGGCAGAGCTGGGCATGACCATGGCCATCCGCGGCGATGTGCCCAGCATCACCGCCAACACGTGCATGCACCCCGGCACCACTTCCTACAAGCTGGGTCTGCACGGCACCCCTGCCTGCGCCGAGGAAATCGGGCTGGAAATCATTGTGCGCCTGGCACAGGATGCCAGCTGCAAGCTGCATGTGCAGACCGTAAGCACCGCAGAAGGGGTGGAAATCATCCGCCGCGCCAAGGCCGCCGGCTGCAAGCTGACGGCAGAAGTGGCCCTGCACCACTTGCTCTTCACCCATGAGAATGTAGGTGATTACGACACAAACTACAAGACCCTGCCGCCGCTGCGCGACAAGGCCGACACAGAAGCCCTGCTGGCCGGTGTGAAGGACGGAACTATCGACTGCATCGTCTCCGACCACACCCCCTGCACGCCCTTTGCCAAGAAACAGGACTTCCCCACCGCCCCGCAAGGCATGTGCCTGCTGGATTACTTCCTGCCCACGCTCTACACATACCTGGTAAAACCCGGCAGACTGAGCTGGGGGGAGCTGGTGAAGGCCTGCTGCGTGAACCCCTGCACCATTGCCTGCCCGGATGTGATGGACACCGGGGAACCGGAAGGAATGCCCCTGCTCCTGTTCGACCCGGAAACGAGCAGCATGGTCACCGAAGATACACTCCCCTGTGGCACGCTGAATACCCCGCTTCTGGGCCGGACCCTCTGCGGCAGTGTCACGCTCCCCCTCCAATAAAGCCATGATTATCTATATCATCAGCGATGGCAAGAAAGGCCACCTTTCCCAGACCCGCGGGCTGGCTAATGCCCTCATCGAACAAGCCACCGAGCGCAACCCCGAGCGCAAGCACGAATGCTTCGAGGTGGATATCACCGGGCTGAGCTGGCTCAAAAAGCTGTTCTACAAAGGCAGGGAACTGACCTACCCCCGCCCGGATCTCATCCTGTGCGCCGGGCACGGCACCCACCTGGCAGCCCTCAGCCTGGCGCGCCACCTGCGCTGCCTGTGCATGGTATGCATGCGCCCGAGCCTGCCTGCCAGTATGTTCGACTTGTGCATCACCCCGCGTCACGACCTGCCGGATGGTTTTGAAGCCAACGGTCAGGTATTCCCGACCAACGGCGCCATCAACAGCATCCGCCCGAAACCGGATGTGCAGAAGACGCAGACTCTCATCCTGATCGGTGGTCCCAGCAAGAGCTACAACTGGGATGCCGAACTGGTGCTCAACCAGCTTACCTCCATTGCCCGACTGACCACCACCCCCATTGTGCTCACCACCTCGCGCCGCACCCCGACCGACTTCGTGCACGATGTCACCACGGCCTGCCCGAATATCCGAGTCATTCCCGTGGAGGAAACCGGCCCGGACTGGGTACCGGAGAATCTGGCCAGAGCCAAGGAAGTGTGGGTGACGCAGGACAGCGTGAGCATGGTATACGAAGCGCTTTCCAGCGGTGCGCCGGTGGGAATCATCGAAATGCCGGCCAAGGAAGGCCCGCACAAGCCGGATGCCTCCCGCATTGCCCGTGGTCTGAACATGCTCATTTCCGAAGGTAGCGTGTGCCGCTTCACCGAATGGGCCAAGACCCATACCATACCCCAGACCGGCACCGTGATGAACGAAGCAGGCCGGGCCGCCACCTACATTCTGGATAACTTCCCCAAGCTCCTGCCATGAAAGTGATGCACCTGCTGCCCTCCCTCAGCTCCGGCGGGGTGGAACAAGTGGTACTCGAACTCTGCGAAGGGCTCTGCTCCCGCGGGATTGAAAATGTTGTTGTCTCAGCAGGCGGCAGCATGGTGCCGGCCATCGAAGCCACCGGGGCACGCCATATCACCCGCCCCATCGGCCGGAAGAGCCTCTTTACCCTCTTCCAGGTGGGCAAGACTGCGCGCCTCATCCGGGCAGAAAAGCCGGATGTGCTGCATGTGCATTCACGCGTGCCGGCCTGGGTAGGGCAGCTTGCCTGCAAGCGCATTCCGGCAGCAGAGCGTCCGGTCATCGTTTCCTCCTTCCACGGGTTCCACTCTGTGAACGCCTACTCGGCAATCATGGCCAGGGGAGATAAAGTCATTGCCGTATCAGAATGCATGCGCCGGCATATCCTGGAGAACTATCCCAGGACACCGGAAGAAAGCATCATTGTCATTCCCAACTCCATTGATGCCACGAAGTTCAACCCCGACTATAAACCGACGCAGGCGTGGTTCGACAAGTGGTTTGCGGATTACCCTGAGCTGAAAGGCAAGTACACACTGTGCCTGCCGGGCCGCATCACCCGGCTGAAGGGGGCTCCGCATCTCGGCCCCATTCTCCGGCACCTGCGCAACAAGGGCATACCTGCCCATGCGGTCATAGTCGGAGAAACGAAAAAAGGTAAGGAAGCCTACCGCGAGGAAGTACAAGCCGGCTTTGCAGAGGCGGGTGTGGCAGATTGCGTCACCTGGACCGGGCACCGCAAGGACCTGGCCGATGTGCTCTGCGCCTGCGATGTGACCCTTTCACTGACTTTGCAGCCAGAATCCTTCGGAAAGACCACGCTGGAAGCACTCTCCCTGGGGCGCCCGGTTGCCGGCTATGAGCACGGCGGCGTGGGTGAGCAGCTGCGCCAGTTCCTGCCCGCCGGCATGGTGACCACCGGCGATCCGCAAGCCATGGCCGAGCTGCTTGAACAATGGTACCCGGAACGCCCGGTGCCGCGCACCCCGGTGCCGGCCCCCTACCGCCGGGAGGATATGATTCAATCGCATATCGACCTCTACCATACGCTTTGCCGGAAATAAGGCATGAACGTGCTCCACATCAGCCCGAGGCTCCGCCCCGGCGGGGTAAACAAGCTTGCAGCCGATCTGGCCTGCGGAATGCAACAGGCCGGTTTTCGCAACACGGTCGTTTCACCGCCCAATGAACTTGTCGGCAAACTGACGGCAGCCTCGGTGCAGCACCACAGTTCACACAATATTGCACTTTTCACCTACCTGAAAGAGCTTCGCCGCGTGCGGCACCTCATTCAAAGCACCAGGGCTGATATCATCCTGGCCTACACAACACCCGCAGCAAATCTTGCCTGGAGAGCCTGCAATAATCTGCCGGAGGAAGAACGCCCCCGCCTCATCGGCATCCACACGACCTACCCCAAACATCCCGGCTGGGCCGCCAGCCTGGAACGCTGTGATGCTCTGGTTGCCATCTCTCGGCACCTGCGCAACGAACTCACAGAACGCGCCCACCTGGATTCCGAGCGCAACATCTGGGTCATCCCCTACGGAGTGAATGAAGAGCTCTGCCACCCGGAATACAAGCCATCCGATGCATGGATTGAGCAATGGATGCGCACCAACAAAGAACCGGAAGGCACCCTGTCTGTCTGCATTCCCGGCGCCATCACCCCCTTGCACGGGCTGGAGGAACTGGGGCCGATTCTGATGCGGCTCAACAAAGCCGGTGTTCCTGTGCATGCCTACATAGCCGGTGATACTGCCAGGGCTGATAAGCATTACCTCAGCAAACTCAAGAAACTATACAAAAATTGCAAAATTTCCGACCAGATTACCTGGCTGGGCTATCGTCCGGATCTGCGGGATGTCATCTGCATCTGCGATGTGGTGGTTTCCCTTGCCAGGAAACCAGCCTGCCACGACCGTGCGGTGCTGGAGGCCCTTTCCCTGGGTCGCCCCGTGGCAGCCTACGACCACGGCGTGGTGGGCGAGATGCTGGACATCTTCCTGCCCGAGGGACGAGTTGCACCCCATGATATCGCCGGCATAGCTGACCGCCTGGAGCAGTGGCATGCATACCGGCCATACATGAGCGAAACACTCCCTTACCCCTACCGCCTGGGCGATACCATCCGCAGCATGGCAGAGCTCTGCACCTCTCTCTGCCAGCGCAGCAAAGGCTGAATGCCGACATTGACAAAAGCGGCAAAATGGTGTACCCTTTGCCCCGCACAGATTTTTTTGAGATGATAAGCTTTACGAACCTTTCACGTTACACCGACATCGGATCCAACTGCTACCTGCTCGATATGGACGGTGTGCGAATTGTGCTGGATTCAGGCATGCACCCCAAGAAGGACGGTGCTGAGGCCACCCCGGAGTTCCACTTGATTGGAGCTGCCGACCCCGACACTATTTTCATCACCCACTCCCACCTGGATCACATCGGCACCCTGCCCGTGCTGCAGGATAAATACCCCGCGGCCGAGGTGAATATGACAGCAGCGACCTGCGAAGTGGGCCTGGCCATGCTGCACAACTCCGTGAACGTGATGACCGCCAAGCGCACGCAGGAAGGCATCATCGACTACCCCTTCTATACCCACATGGAGCTTGACCACGTGGCCCGCTGCTGGATGCCCCGCCCCTATGGCATCCCCTTCCGCATCGGGCGCAACGGGCGCGTGCTGGCCACCCTGCACGATGCCGGGCATATCCTTGGCAGCTGCGGAGTGGAGCTCGAAAGCGAAACCGGCACCACTATTCTCTACACCGGCGACGTGCAGTTCGATAATCAGACCCTCATAGCCGGGGCCGATTTCCCGCAAAGCGGTATTGACATCCTCATCATGGAAAGCACACACGGCTGCACCGAGCGAGACACCGGATACACCCGCGCGAAAGAACTCCGCCGCTTTGCCGATACAATCCGAGAGGTGCTTGAGAATGATGGCGCCGTACTTATCCCCGTGTTTGCCCTGGGCAAAAGCCAGTGTCTGCTCACCGAAATCGGGCGTTTCAAAGAACAGGAGCTCATCCCCGATGTTCCGGTCTATTTCGGAGGCCTCAGCTCCAAGATAACTGCAGTCTACGACAAACTGGCAGACAGCACTCCCCGGCTGAACCCCGGCTTCCGCATCAAGGAACACGTGGAAACTCACGGGCTGCCCCGCCAGGGTAAAGCGCCGCTGGTAGCCTCTCCCGGCAATATCTACCTGGTTTCCAGCGGCATGATGAGCGAGCACACCGTCTCTCACATTCTGGCAGAGCAGATAATCACCCACCCGAACGATGCTATCCTCTTCGTAGGCTACAGCGATCCGGAAACCCCCGCCGGCAAGATTAAAGCAGCCAACCCTGGTGAGCTGGTGCATCTGCGTGAAAAGGGAGGCCAGGCATACCCGCTCAAATGCCGCGTGGAGTGTTTCGACTTCTCCGGCCATGCCACCCGCAGAGCCCTTATCGACTACGCCTGCAAGCTGGCGCCGAAGAAAGTGCTTCTGGTGCATGGTGACCCGCCCGCGTTGGATTCATTGAGCTCAGAGCTTCAGGAACGCATGCCGGGAACGGAGATCATCATCCCCGAACCCGGCAAGCCAGTGCGCCTGAGCTGAGAGACGCGCTCATTTCCCGTGGTGATCCACTTCCTGCGTAATGGACAGGAGGCAGAAATCATGGTGCCCGTAGTAGCGGATGCACAGGGCTTGCCCCACGGCGGCATCCGGCATCTGGGCCAGGCGCAGCGCGCCGGTATACGGGTTGCTCACGCCGGGATAATAATGAGGTTCCAGGCGTTCCCAATCCGCATTGGCCGTGCTGCGGAACTCAAAATCCGGGTCACTGTCCAGAATCCGCAATTTGAACCGGCTGAACTGGCGCACGGAATTGAAACTGTTCGGTCCCTCCAGCGGCAGAGTCTTCAACTGCGCAGTTATCGGAATGCCCACGCGGTAAGTCCGGCCGGCTTTCACCGTCGGAAGGGCTCGCAATCCGGCAGCCGTCCCGTAGCAGCGCACCGTCTCGTCCGTTTCCACATCGATGATGCGCAATTCCGTTCCGGCCAGGTGATAAGAGCATTTCAACTCCATATGACGCAGGGCCGTCACCTCCTCCATGCTATCCAGGTGAGGGGAGTCTGCGCGCATGCATTCCAGCACGACTTTACCACTGCTCAATACCTTCATGGCAAACCACATTTCATCATCCATGCCTGCAGAGCTCTGCAAAGCAGCCATGGACAGCACCTGCCGACCTTCGAACACTACACGCTGCCATGCGGTTACCTGTTGTTCCAGATTGATGGTAAGCACGGCAAGCGAATTATCGCACATCAGCACCCAGATGTTGAAGTTGGCACCGCGCTGCACGCACCAATCCCGGACCCCGGAAGCAAAGAGATGCTCTGCCAGCATGCTGATATCGGTAGCTGAAAAACCATCAGACTCCAGGCGGTAGGCAATCTCTCGCATGCGCCTGCCACCACGCTGCACAAAGAGCACCGTGTTTTCTACGGCGCGTGCAGGCAAGCCTTCGCTCCCCACGGAAGATTGCCTGCGGATAGCAATGGAAGTAGGCGTGAGCGTATTTCCCGCACCGGAAATAATTCCCCACTCACTGTCTGAAGTACCCACCAGCAACTGGCGCGTGGCGCACAGCCAGCAGATGCGGCTCTGGTCGCTGCCCATGATATTGAGGTGCATGGCATCGTCATCGTTCGAACCCATGCGGAAATTCTGGAAATCATCTATCGCGCTTGCCAGCAGAGTGGTCGGTAAGCCAGGCATTCCCCCCAGCCACAGACGCCCCTGAAACATAGCAGAAAAGGCAGGATAGCCATTGCGCTTACCTATGGCGGCCATGCTCCAGCTGTGCGTTGAAAAACTCACTGGATTTCCAAGAAAAGTCTGCAACACGCGGGCGCGGGCATGCGTTTCATCTGCCACAGATGTGATACGCAGTCGGTATTCGCGTTTACCTCCCAGAATTCGGAACTGCACCATAGCCCCCAGTACTGCAGCATCTGAGCTGCAGCGGCACACCAGCACCATGCGGCAAGGCCGCGGCTCCGAACCGCTGATGGCCCAGTTCTGGCGGTTCTCATAATCAGATTGAGAAAAGTTCTTGATACAAGTCCAGTTCCACAGGTGGAAATCCGGCTCATCCTCCGGCGTATCATAGCTGCGCCAGAGCTCCCAGTGGCCATTCCATGTGCCCGTAGTGCACAATTCCCAGTCACCCTCCACCTCGTATGGTACATGATTCTCATCCAGGCGCATAATCCCGGGCTGGAAATAATGGGGATAATCACTGAGTTTCTTACTTCCATTGAATGCAGCCGGTTCATACGGGCGGATGCAGCGGTAGAAATAATGAAGGGAGCTAGATTCATCCGTCTGGTGCCACGCGGTGTCCTTCGCCACAGCAGTAGTGCTGATATCCGGGGCCTGGCTTGTATTTGTTGCCTGTGTCTGGTTGGCAAACAGTGTGCGCCCGGGGATAAATGCATCAGCCAGCAGAATATCGGCATTTGCCAAATCACTGCTGAACTTGTATTCTCCACCTTCAATACTCAGTCTGGCATAAAGCCCGCCACGCTCAAAAATGACAGAAAGCAGTCCTTCCTGTTGCGCATAAGTCTCGCGTGGAGCCACGTGGAACTCCGGTTCCACACAGCGCCAGGCAGTATCACTATATCGATACAGAACAACTGGCGGATGAGTCGTACAGCAGACATAGACCGCATCATTCACTTGGTTAAAGTGAAGCGCCGCCAGTTGCTCGGCACTCGTCCAGGGGGTGAGCAGAGTAAAGGGGCTGCCGTCATCAGCAATCAGCAGTGAGCCATCCTTGTACACATGCATGCCGCCGGGGTGGAATTCCAGCATCAGCGCATCATCCTCTGCGTAGTGAAAGGGAAACAATCTCACTGCTCCCGACTGCAACGTGCCCAGATACGCCGTGCCGGGGCGGAACTGGATGCCGCCATAAGGCAGGATGCGGAAGTTTGTAATTTCTGCCGCACCGCGCTGGTACGCCTGCAAATCGAAACGGCATGATAACCACGGGGTGAGCTCACCGGAAGTAAAACCTGACACAATGGGGATTTCCTGCATACGCAGCCATATGTATCATGCGCCGGGCAAGCACGCAACAAGAAACAGGATGTGGTAACTGCGTTCCACATCCTGCTGATGAATGTAACTATCTGCTTCTTACAGCCCCAGCTCCACCAGAATGGTGGCGGCGCGGCGCACGCACTCCTGGCAGGGAACACGGTTGCAGCCCTTGATTTCACGGCAGGTGGAGGCCCCGTTTGCCGCCGCAAACGCGGCCAGGATAGCAGCTGATTTCTCCGGCATGACCTGCATGGCCCCATACAAGGCACCACAGGTACCCTCCGGTGCACGGCCTCCACCACAGGCTGCCATGGGCTCTACCAGATCCTCACGCCCGAATGCGGCACACACCGTCTGGGCGCAATTGTACATGTGCGGTTTCTGCCGAAAAGTGGCAAGAGCTTGTTCTACTCGGTTCATGACTTCAAAATAGCACAGTTCGAGTGGTTTTGTCAAGGTTTCCAGAGTTCGCCGCAGGCATCCGTAGGCATACGCCAATCTCCACGCGGGGAAAGAGAGATACTGCCTACTTTCGGGCCATCCGGCACACAGCTGCGCTTGAACTGCTGCTGGAAGAAGCGGCGCAGGAAGGTTTCCAGCGTGCTGCCGATGAGCTTTTCCGAATATTCACCGGCAAACGCCACCTGAGCCAGCACGCGCAGTTTGGTCGGTTCCGCAGCATACTTGATGAAGTGGTAGAGGAAGAAATCGTGCAAATCATACGGCCCGAGAATATCCTCAGTCTTCTGCTCCATACTGCCATCGTCAGCGGGTGGAAGCAGTTCCGGGCTCACTGGCGTATCTATCACATCCTGAATGGTGGCGGCCAGCTCCTCGTTGCCACAATGAGCCGCCTCATAAGTGAGCAGGCAGCGGATGAGAGTTTTGGGAATCGAGCAGTTGACTGCATACATACTCATGTGGTCGCCATTGTAGGTGGACCAGCCGAGGGCAATTTCGGACAAATCGCCAGTGCCGACCACCATGCCGCCGGTCTTGTTGGCCAAGTTCATGAGAATGGCAGTACGCTGGCGTGCCTGCACGTTTTCATAGGTACTGGTGCGCAGGGAGGGGTCGAAATCCAGATCCTTGAACTGCAAAAGGCAAGATTCCTTAATATCCACCTCCCTGGGAGTGACTCCCAGCAGGTTCATCATAGCCACTGCGTTGTTGTATGTGCGGCCGGTAGTCCCGAATCCTGGCATGGTGACAGCTAGAATTGAGCTGAGCGGCGCATTCAGCAGGCGGCAGGCGCGGGCGCATACCAGAAGCGCCAGTGTGCTATCCAGCCCGCCGGAAATACCGATTACCAGAGTTCGGGCGCGGGTATGCTCCATCCGCTTGGCAAGGGCGGCAGCCTGGATATTCAGAATCTCCTCGCAGCGCGACTCTCGCACAGGCCCGGCAGGGATGAAGGGACGCGAGGGTAACCAGGCATAGGCCAGGTCACAACGCGTGGCAATCTTGCCCAGGGAGATACGCCGCACCGGAGGCAGCATCGCCTGCCGGCGGCAATCGTTGTATGAGCTTTCTGAGGTGCGGGCAGCTCCGAGACGCTGCAAATCTATATCAGCATAAATGATACTCGTTTCCCGACTAAACATCAGATTCTCAGCAGCCAGTCGGCCATTATCCGCTATGAGAGCCTGACCTCCATATACTGCATCCTGCGTACTTTCTCCCACACCGGCAGAGCTATATACATAAGCAGCCAGGCAGCGGGCACTCTGCTGAGTCACCAGGCTCCTGCAATACTCAGAGCCCCCGGCTACTGCTGCGGATGCGCCCGGATTGAAGATGACGCGAGCCCCCTGCAGCGCCAGCTGGCTGCTGGGCGGTATCACACTCCACAGGTCATCTGCCACTTCAACGCCAAAAGTGAAATCGGCTTCATCCGTAAATATTAAATCCGTACCAATCGGCACCACGCCGAACCCGGGAAGCGTGACCTCACTCACCCGCAAATCAGACGCTGGGCGGAACTGACGGCGTTCGTAGACATCGCGGCAATTCGGCAGCACGCTCTTGGGGACCAGGCCCATCACATGCCCGCCCTGCACCACCGCAGCCACGTTGTACAAGCCTTCCTCCACCATCAGCGGCAACGTCAGAACAGCCACGGCATCCAATCGTGCCGTCTCACCAGCAAAGTGCGCAAGCGCGCGCAATGCAGCCTGCTGCAAATGTGGCTGAAAGAACAAATCCCCACAGCTGGCCCCAGTCAGGCTCAACTCGGGGAAAAGCACTGCGTGTGCACCGGCTTTCACAGCCTGACGCATTGATCTGATTAACTCCTCCGTATTGTAGCCAATATCGGCTACTTTCACCCGCGGTGTCACGGCTGCCAGACGGTAATATCCGTACGTACTCATAGCAATCTGCACATATTCTGCCAGATTACAACCGAATGTCAATCCCGGATTCTGAGTAATCAGAATCGATTCTAAAAAAACAAACTTATTTGAACGATTTTGCCTATGATGCGTCTCACATTAAGCTTGACCAGTCTCTGGAGATGTGGCACAATTCCGCGTCTCTGTCTGATTTTCCCTCGCGCTATGAAATATACTATTTCGGCATTATCTCGAAAGACCGGATTGTCCATCCACACCCTTCGCTATTATGAAAAGGAGGGATTGCTCCGCTATGTGGAGCGCACGGAATCCGGGCGCCGGGTGTATGGTGAAGCCAGCATGGGGTGCCTGCTGGGTGTTTTGTGCATGAAGCAGGCCGGAATGACCCTCCCCCAGATCAAAGCGTTCATGGATGTAACTATTGAGGGCGTGGCAACTCTGCCGCAGCGTCTGGAAATGATGCTGAATGCGCGCGAGCAGCTGGTCAAGCTTAAGGAAGCCGTTGACCGAGGGCTCCAGCTGGCTGATTTCTTCATCGGAGGATGCAAGAACGCTATGGAGGCGCTCCGGAACGGAGCCGACCCCGAAGCCGCATTCCCCTATATCACCCGCGATGGCATAATCGACTTCCCATTCCTGCAAACCGAGGACGGAAAGCTTGAACCCGCATCTCCCCCGGAAGAATTCGCGCTCTGCAAGGTAAAAAAGAAGCTCCGCAAAACCAATACCACATCTAACAAGAAAATATGAAAGAACTCGCAAAATGGGCACCTGTAGGTGGTGCAATCTGTCTTATCGTTGCCGCTTTCATCATAGGCCGCAACTCCCGCCGTGACGTCAAGGAAATATATTCCATGATTGATCATTACGAAAACATGGACAACTGAAATCTTATCTGCTCAGGACAGGTCGCGTTGCATTCCGGCACACGGAACGCAACGCGCTTTTTTGTCAATACAAGTGCAACCACGCCTTAGGAGTATACGGGATGATATCATCCTCCCGGGCCATCTTCACTTTAGTCCCCCATGCCGCGTCCGCCAACAAGGACCGGCCCACTGCCACCAAGTCAAATTCTCGCGCTCTGAGTCGCCGCAGAAGCGTATTCACGCCCAGCCCCGGCAAGCCGATTCCCCCATTGGCGATGACCGGACGGCGCGACAACAATCGGACCCAGCCCGGGAAATTCAGCGCGCTGCCGTGGAAAGCAGCTTGCCCTATGCCGTCGCAGGAAAACACATCCACGCCGGCATCGCAAAGCGGTTGCACCAAGGCCTCCAGTTCTGCCGGGCTTTCAACAAGTGGCCTTTGCCAGATCCCGCCACCCGTATGAGACAGCCGGAAAACTATCGGATAATGGCGGCCGACAGCTTTCCGGACGGCATGCACAATCTGACAGGCAAAACGCGCCCTGCCCACCAGGTCACCACCATACTCATCACTTCGGCGGTTTGTTTCACTGTGTAAAAACTGGTCTACAAGACAAGCATTTGCGCCATTGATCTCCACACCATCAAACCCAAGCAAGCGGGATACAGCGGCCGCCTCAGCAAAAGCAGCGATAACGGACTGTATGCGGCTTCTGCTCATCGGCAAACCTCGTTCTGTCTGAGTGGCGGGGTCAATTCCACTCGGGCCGATAGCAGAAGCATCAGGATGCGGAAAATCCCCCGTCTCCGGACGCAACATCCCGACATGCGTAAGCTGAGGTATGATACGACATGGGGTAACATGCACCGCACGACATATCTTCTTCCACGCACGCAGTGCAGCTCCTCCATAGAAATGCGCCATACCAGAATCGGCGGCAGAAGCAGGGTCATCTATTGCAACAGGTTCTGTTATAATCAATCCCAGCAGATGCTCTGCCCGGCGCCGGTAGTAAAGCAGCATTTCGGGAGTAGGAACACCATTCTGAGCCAGTAATCGAGGTAAGGGTGCCAGCACCAGGCGTGAAACCAAACCAAATTTTCTGCAGATAAACGGACTGAACAAAGTATCTGCTTCCCTTAAACTGAGTGAAGTCGTGCTCATACATCCGCACTCTAATACCGGAAACACTCATTTTCAAGTTGTTAGAATAACTTTTCAAAACAGTTTCCAAACCGGTTCGCGCTTATGCCAAAAAGTGACGCAAGGAATTCTTGACTTAATTTGAACAGCGTATACAATTAGAACATCCAAAGCCTCACATATTATGAAGTTCCCCATCATCACAACCGCTCTCGTGACGCTGTGCGCACTCACCGCCACCGCTCAGGCCGAAATCAAGATAGCTTCCGTCAACGTTCAGGAGCTCTACACCAAATTCTACAAGCGCTTCGACACAGAGACAACCCTTCAGAAGCAGCTGGCAGAAATTAAAGCTGACATCAAGACACGTGAGGACAAACTGCGTGGCCTGCAGGAGGATCTGAAGAAGATTCTGGCCAAGAATGACCCCAGCCTTTCTGAGTCAGCCGTTGCAGAACTTCGCTCCCAGTACCAGGTGAAGGCCAACGAGCTCAAAGCCGCAGAACAGGAACTGAAGGACTTTGTGCAGCGCCGCGAAGTTGCATTCCGCGAGCTCCGCAACAGCGAAATGCGTCTCCTGGTGGAGGAAGTTCAGGCTGCCATCAACACCGTGGCTGACCAGAGCGGCTCCGACCTCGTGCTGGACTCCGGCGCCATTTCTCCCCAGCCCCAGATTGGCATCGGCACGCGCGTGTTCCCCTACATGAAGAAGGACATCGACCTCACCCCGGAGGTTCTCAAGCAGCTCAACGCCGGCGCTCCCCAGGGCTTTGACCCCGATGCAGAGCTTAAGCGCCTCTACGGCACCCCCGTACCGGCTGCCAAGTAACACTCACCCCTTATCCGCGAGCTTAACCATGAACCTCACTCTCTCCGAAGTTCTCGAGCTCACCGGCGGCAAACTTATCAATGAACCGGCTCCGGAGATTACCATCTCCGGAGTCGCTACGTTAGATAGCGCAACCCCCGGTGAAATTGCCTTCCTTGGCAATGAAAAATATTTCAATGATTTTCTGTCAACCAAGGCAGGGGTCGTGCTGGTTCCCCCCGCACTTCCCCAATATCCGGAAGGCGTCGCCTTCATCGAAGTCGAGAACCCCTCCCTGGCATTCAACGCGCTGGTAGCGCATTTCATGAAGGCCAGCACAGATTTCACCCCCGGCATTCACCCGACGGCCTATGTAGACCCGGCAGCCAGGCTGGATCCCACCAAGGTGCGAGTCGGCCCCTGCGCTGTGGTTGAGGCCGATGCAGAAATCGGCGATGGCTCCGACATCGGCCCCGGCTGTGTTATCTGCAAAGCCGTGAAGATGGGAGAAAATTGCAAACTTTACCCCAAGGTGGTCATCCGTGAGCGGTGCATCCTGGGCAGAAATGTCGTCATCCAGCCTGGCGCCGTCATTGGTGGCGATGGCTTCGGCTTCCTGCTCAACAAGGAAACCGGCCGCTACGACACCATTGACCAGGTGGGCATCGTCGAAATCGGTGATTATGTAGACATCGGCGCCAACACCACCATCGACCGCGCGCGTTTCGGTCGCACGGTCATCGGCGAAGGAACAAAACTGGATAACCAGATTCAGATTGGTCACAACGTGACCATGGGTAAGCATTGCGTCATGTGCGCCCAGAGCGGCATTGCCGGCAGTACCCACATCGGCAACTACGTGACCATTGCAGCCCAGTGCGGCATCACCGGCCATATCAAGATCGCCGATAAGGTGGTAGTGGCAGCCCGCTCCGGCGTCATGAACTCGCTGGATGAAGCCAAGACCTACTGGGGTGCACCGGCTGTGCCCTATGGAGAAGCCGCTCGCCAGTTTGCAGCCATACGCAAGCTTCCCGAGGCGTTTAAAGAGCTCAGGGCCCTCAAAGCAAAAGCAGAGGAAATCCAGGAGCTGATCAACCAGGCCGTTGCCGAGCAAGCCTGACGGCACAACCCGCCCTTTATTCTCCCCCGGCGCCAGACCCGCCGGGGGATTTTTTTTGTTTTCACTCTTAATCATGTTATAAATTTCTTGTCCTGCCAATACGGTAGTGATATACTTGCGGCATGACAGAAGCCCTACGCTATTACTGGCAACGTCTGGCCCCATTCATTGGGGTATATATATTCTTCGAACTGATTGAGCTTATCATTCTTCTATCCACCGGAGCAAGCCAGCCGGCAGATGGAGATTTTCAGGAAGCAATCCTGGCGTTCATCAACGAGAACACAGCCTGTCTGTTATTCACGCTGCTGCCTTACCTGCTGTACCTCGCAGTGTTGCCGCGAGATTTTCATGGTGGGTGTTGGGATAAACGGGCCACTCTGGTGCTCTTTTCTCTGTTCTGCTTGATTAACTGGCTTGAAGAACTGGTGGAAATCGTTTCCGGCGATTCATTCCACCTGTTGACGAGAGATTTTATCATGGCACCGGGTGCAACGTGGCAGGAAATGCTGGACTTGCCCTATTGCGAATGCTGGACCGCCATTCTGCTTGTGGAATTGATTGTGACAATCTATTTCCTTGGGAAACGTCTGATGCCGCAAGCTCCGGTTCCGCACTATATTATCCGGCTGGCAGCACCTTCCATCACAGTCGGAGTCGCGTTCCTGATGGTCTACCAGGCCATGGCCGTTGATGAGATTGCCGATACGCCGGCACTGTATGATGATGGCCTCTTCCACATCTTCAAGTGGATATATGATCTGACTGCAGTGCCGGACATTGCGCAGATATACGCCCTCCCTTGCATCTATCTGGGCGCAGTATTCATCTTCGCTTTTACCATTTGCATGCTGTTGCGCCAGAATTTCCCGACCCTCAATCGTTATCTTCGACTTCCTCGGGTAAGAGAAAACCTGCTCCCCGTGCTTCTGGTGCTGCTCGTGTGCGTTCTGCTCACCCGTCTCCTCAGCCTGGGTATATACCCCCTCATGGACACCACGGAAGCACGTTACGGTGAAATGGCCCGCAAAATGGTGGAAACGGGCAACTGGCTGCAACCGCAGTTTGAGTACGGGGTTCCCTTCTGGGGCAAACCCCCGCTGTCATTCTGGGGAAGCGCCGGCACCATGGTGCTCTGCGGCATCAATGAATTTGGTGCTCGTCTCGCCCCCTACCTGGCCACTCTGGGCATCGGGCTCTGCTTTCTGCTCTGGCCGTTCCAAGGCAGGAAAGCAGAAAAAGCAGTGGCTACAATCATCGTGCTTTTCTCCTCGGCCATGGGCTTTGTTTCTGCCGGTGCGGTCATGACGGATGCCTTCCTCGCCGTCGGCACCACCTTGTCCATGATTTGCTTCTACCGCGCCATGACGGATGAATCGCCCAGCCGCCTGTGGGGCTATCTTTTCTTCCTCGGGCTGGTCATCGGGTTGCTCAGCAAGGGACCGCTGGCCCTGGTGGTGTGCGGGCTGCCGATTTTCGGCTGGGTACTGTGGCAGAAACAGTGGCTGAATCTCTGGAAGCGCATTCCCTGGATAAGCGGCACACTCCTCATGCTGCTGCTCACCCTGCCGTGGTATATTGCCGCAGAACTGGCCACTCCCGGTTTCCTGCGCTACTTCATTATCGGCGAACACATCGAGCGTTTCCTGGTCAAAGGCTGGGAGGGCGATTTGTACGGCAAGGGGCATTCCCGCGCCATCGGTACCATCTGGCTGTATGCAGTGGAGATGTTCCTGCCCTGGGTGCTGCTCGTTCCTTTCCTTATCCGTCGGAACTGCTGCAGTGCCATCAGCAAACCGGAAAATGCCTTCCTGTGGTGCTGGGCGCTCAGCACGCCGCTCTTCTTCACCATGGCTCGCAACATTCTGCCGGCCTACATTCTCCCTGCGGTGCCGGCCTTCTGCATTCTGCTGATTCGCCAGCTCTGGAACCTGCATGACCGGGAAGGCCGCGATTACCGCCAATTCCTCTTTGCGGTGGTACCCGTGCTCATCATCCTCTCTCTCTTCGGTCTCGGCAATGGCTTCGACCATATCCAGTACCGTTGTCAGAAAAAGCTCCTCAGCCACTGGGATGGTCACGCCCCGCTCTACTATGCAGACGACAAAGTGCCCTATTCCGCGCAATTCTACTCAGCAGGTCGCGCAGAACTCCTGACCAAAGAGGTTGAGCGCATTCGGCATGGCGAGTACCTGGCTGTGCACCGCTCGCAGTATGACCTCATCACCCATCCGGATGCATGGGAACTCATCGCGCAGGACGGCTCCTGGCGACTCTACCGCAAGCGCTGATAGTAACCAGCCCCCACAGGAAAGGCTATTGCGGTGTGACATCAACCCTGATTTCATATAAATTAGAGCAGATGAACACCACAACCGCTCAATTAACAGACGGAGCACCGATGCTGGCTAAGGCAGATTCGGTGCTCTTCCACATTTCCTTCACTCCGGAATTTTCAAATACCTTGCAAAATCAGGCATACGAGAGTATTTCTCATCAACTCCGGCAGCTGCTCAGAGCATTCGACAAAGCATTGCAACAAACACAACACACCGTCTCCTTTCGAGAAGCTGCCGAGTTCAGCCTCACGGCAAGAGCACACAGGCGCCCCAGCACCGTGGCTGACCTCCGCTCATATATCAGGCGGATGAACCTCTCACCAGACTTCGCTGAAATGCCCATATGTGACATCAGCATTGAAGAGTGCAGACAAATGCTCAGCACCCAGTTCGGACACAGCGTACACAGCTACAGGAAAGCCCAATCCATCCTGCACAGCATATTTGGCTGCGCTTTTCGCCAGCAATGGTGCGAGCACAACCCGGCAAAAGCCATTCTGCGGCCTCCTGTTACCGAGCAACGCATTGATATACTGACAATCGCATCAATTCGAAAGCTCATAGGCGTGTGCCAGACCGAGAAAAGGCTGATGCCGATGTCTGCCCCATTGCGACTCATGCTCTGGTGCGGCATTCGTCCGGCAGAAGTGCGCCGCCTGCGCTGGGCAGATATCGATAAATCCGAAAAGGTGGTCTACATCGAACCGGCCAACAGCAAAACCGGCGGAGCACGAGCAGTACCCCTCAGGAGCGGAGCCCTCTCCCTGTTGCAGGAGCAACACGCCCCCTCCAGCCTGATCGCACCCTCTAACTGGAACAGACTCTGGAAAGAGTTACGCAGCTGCGCCGGCTTCTCCTCCTGGCAGAACGATGCTCTGCGGCACACCTTTGCCAGCATGCACCTGAAACATTTTCACAATCTTCCACTTCTCCAGGAAGAAATGGGGCACAGAAATGCAGCCCTTCTTCAGACCCGCTACCTGAACCTCAGGCACCTGACAAAAAACTCCGCGCAGTACTTCTTCACCCCAGGTCATTGGATATGATGGTAGAGCCAACTCTAAATTTGCGGCATTGAGGTAAAAAAAACTAGCCATTTTGCCGATTGCATGTTAGTATGAAGCATCGAAACACGAATGCAGTGTTGTTATGAACGACCTTACAAAGCCCTTTAAGCGTTTGCCCGTAGCCCTGGTTGGCACGGGGTCGTATGTTCCTGAACGCCGTCTGACCAATGAAGACCTGGAAAAGATGGTGGATACATCGAACGAGTGGATTGTCACGCGCACCGGTATCGAGGAGCGCCGCATTGCCGCACCAGGAGAAAAGACCAGCGACATGGCAACCCAGGCCGCCAGAAGAGCCATGGAGGCAGCCGGAGTCTCCCCGGAAGATATTGACCTCATCATCGTGGCTACCGTCACGCCGGACACCTTTACGCCCTCTACCGCCTGCTATGTGCAGGCGAACATAGGAGCGGTCAATGCCGCCGCCTTCGATATATCCGCAGCCTGCTCCGGCTTCTTATTCGCGCTCAAGACCGCCGTGCAGTACATAGGCTGCGGCCAGGCCGGAACAGCCCTTATCATCGCGTCTGAAAAGCTCAGCCACATTGTGAACTGGGAAGATCGCTCCACCTGTGTGCTGTTCGGAGATGGCGCCGGAGCCGCCATTCTCCGCACAGGTACCGGGGTGGAGGGAGACAGCGCCGTGCTGGCATCCGATATCGGTTCCGACGGCACCCTCACAGACCTGCTCATGGTTCCCGGCGGCGGTTCTGCCATTCCCACCACTGAGGAGAACATCCAGGAGAAACTCTACACCCTCGCCATGCGTGGCAATGAGGTATTCCGCTATGCAGTGTCTCATATGAAGGATAGCGCATTATCCCTTATCAACCGCACAGGCATCAAGCCTGAGGATGTGGATATGGTGATTCCTCACCAGGCCAATCTCCGCATCATCAACGCCGTGGCTCAACGTCTGGGTATCCCCACCGAGCGTGTATTCGTCAACGTACACAAATACGGCAACACCTCAGGCGCAGCCGTTGCCATTGCGCTGGATGAAGCCGTGAAATCCGGCCGGGCCAAGAAGGGCGACATTGTGCTTCTGGTCACCTTCGGTGCTGGCCTCACCTGGAGCTCTGCCGCCATCCGGCTCTGATTCCACTCCTGAGCGTATCTTCGCCCCCCCTGTCCGGAAGTTCCGGGCAGGGGCTTTTACTTGCCACTGCGCATCTTTTATCTTGTCATTTATCTTGCCATTTATTTCGCCATAAACGCGCATTCAACTATTGACAAATGAGAGATTAGATATATATTGCCATTATGTACGCACCGCAATTCACCGTCACGGATGAAGCCCTGGGACTACTTGTCGAAATAGGTACCCGGCTTCCCGGGCACCAAAACTCACCGGGAACGCGGCTATTGTCTACGGATACCCTCTGCACCGAGCATGCCGTTCTGGGCGGCAGCGGGTGCTTACGCGCAAGCGGACCGCGCCCACACTGGGTTCCGGTTCTGCTGCATGCCCTGCTCGACTGGGTACAGCACACCCGGAGCCACCCGCTGATTCGCAGCGCAGTGCTGCATTATGAATTACTGGGCATCCAGCCCTTCACTTCCGGCAATGAGCGCCTGGCCGAGCAGCTGCACCGCCAAATGCTGGCAGACTTCCACCCCTGCTTTTCGAAGCTGGAGGCACATATCACCCCACAGGAATACAGCCAGGCGCTGGCAGCGCCCGATGCAACAGAACTCATCACACTCTCGCTCCGTTCGATTCTCGCGGCATTAAAAACGCAGCGCCCCGAACGCCCCCGAGCCCCCCGGCGCACCACACCTGCAGAGCAGCTCCTGGCTTACCTGCGCCGCCACCCAGGCAGCAAACGGCAAGATATCATGGCCGCACTGCCTGAGCTCTCGTCCCGCATGCTCGACCGCCACTTACAGAGTTTAAAGGATGGCGGACAGATAGAATACCGGGGTTCACGCAAGACTGGTGCATACTATCCAGCATCTACAACGCGATAGAAACTTGACACCTCGAAACACATTCTGTAAATTAGCATGCGTATGC
Source organism: uncultured Verrucomicrobiales bacterium (assembly GCA_937916135.1). Classification (GTDB taxonomy): domain Bacteria; phylum Verrucomicrobiota; class Verrucomicrobiia; order Verrucomicrobiales; family Akkermansiaceae; genus Akkermansia. The sequence continues at coordinate 16,201 of CALFTQ010000071.1, read as the reverse complement.
ACCAGCTCACCGAATCAGTAGGCAAATATCTGCTTGCAGCAGTTTCTCCCCTCATCCGCCACCCGGAGAATGCGGAGTTACGCGTGGCCTCCACCCCTGCGGGAAATATGGTGCGTTTCCGCCTGGTGCTGGAGCAGGAAGACGTGGCCCGTGTCATCGGCCGCAACGGCATGACGGCGTCGGCCATCCGCTCACTGGCCAAAGCGGCCGGTGAAAAAGCCGGCACCAAGGTAGTCGTGCATATCCTTTCCAAGGAAGAAGCAGCGGCAGCCTGTTAATCCCGCTCCCGCCATGCAGGAGTTATTTGCAGAACTTTCTGCCCCGCCTGCGGCCGCACGCGTACTGGTCGACGGGCTCAGCGATATGGTGTTTGACTACGCCATCCCGGCAGAGATGAGCGGAGTAACCCGCGGAAGCCGCGTGGAAGTACCACTGCGCGCCCGCAGCACCACAGGCACCGTGCTCGCCCTGGTGCAACCGGAAGCCGAATGGGCCAATCGGCTGCGCCCGCTGCGCCGCCTGGTGAGCGAGGAACCGGTCGTTTCCCCTGCCCTCATGGATCTGGCAGAGTGGGCCGCGCGGTACTACGCAGTGCCCGTGGAGCAGATGATTCGCTGCATCGTCCCCGAGCCGGTGCGCCAGGAGCGCCACGAGGAAAAGACTCGCAAGGTTATCGTGCTCCAGGACTGGCCGGACGATGAAACACTCAATAAAATCAACCGAAGGGCGCCACGCCAGGCCGCCATTCTGCGCTACCTGCATGCCGGGGCCGACAAGCGGGAAACACTGGCCGACCTGGGCGGCTCGCCGGCCCTGGCCCCGTGCCGTGCGCTGGAAAAGGCGGGCTACGTGCGCATCGAGGAGGAACAGATCCACCGCGACCCAGCCGGAGCAGAGCAATTTGCCCCCACTGCTCCACTTAAACTGAATGAGGAGCAAGCCGCAGCGCTGGAAACGATTACCAGCGCATTCGATTCGGCCGGCACCCGCCCCCTGCTGCTGCAAGGCGTGACCGGCTCCGGCAAGACGGAGGTTTACCTGCAAGCCGCCCAGCACGCGCTGAACCAGGGAAAGGGCGTGCTCATCCTCGTGCCGGAAATCTCCCTCACCCCGCAGACCATGGCCCGCTTCAAAGGGCGCTTTGCAGAAGTTGATACCCATGTAGCCATTCTGCACAGTGCCATGAGTGATGGCGAGCGCTTCGATGAATGGCACGCCATTCACCGCGGGAAAGCCCGCATCGCCATCGGTCCGCGCTCGGCAGTATTTGCCCCGGTGCAGAATCTCGGTCTCATCATCGTGGACGAAGAGCACGATTCCTCTTACAAGCAGGAAAACAGCCCCCGTTACCACGGGCGGGATCTGGCCGTGCTGCGCGCGCATCTGGAGAAAGCCACCATCGTGCTCGGCTCTGCCACCCCCTCTCTGGAATCCCTGCACAACGTGCAGCAGGGTAAATACAGCATGATCCGCATGGATAAACGCGCGGACGGGCAGCGACTGCCCCTTACCCGCGTGCTGGATATGCGCAGCGAGCCCAAAGACAAGCGCAATCTCGGTATCCTCTCCGAACGCCTCCGCATGGCCATCGATGAGAGACTCAACAAGGGCGAGCAGGTCATCCTCCTGCTCAACCGCCGCGGCTTCGCCCGAGCCCTCCAGTGCCCGGAGTGCGGCTACACTGCCAACTGCGAGCACTGCGCCCTGCCCATGACCTACCACGCCACGGAGAACCGCCTCGTGTGCCACATCTGCGGCTATCGCCAGATGGTGCCGCCCCGCTGCCCGGAGTGCCACACGGCCAATATCTCCCTGGAAGGCTACGGCACACAGAAAGTGGAGGCTGTGCTGCGCCGCTGCTTCCCGGAGGCCAGGCTCCAACGCGTAGATGCTGATGTGACCACCCGCAAAAATGCACTGCGAGATATTCTGGCCGATTTCCGCGCTCACCGCACCGATATTCTGCTGGGTACCCAGATGATTTCCAAAGGGCTCGATTTCCCCGGCGTCACTCTGGTGGGAGTACTGAATGCTGACCTGGGCTTGAACATCCCCGATCCTCGAGCCGCAGAGCGCACGTTCCAGCTGCTCACCCAGGTAGCGGGGCGCGCCGGCCGCGGCGACCTGGATGGCGAAGTCATCATTCAGACCTACAACCCACAGGCCGGTGCCATCCAGTTTGCCCGCAGGCACGATACAGATGGCTTTGCCGAAACCGAGCTGGAGCTGCGGCAGCAGATGAATTTCCCGCCATTCTGCCACATGGCAGTCATCACGGCCCGCAGCGAGCAGGAAGCTGTAGCGGCTCTGGCCATGGAAACTCTCCACAAGAGACTGCTTGCAGCACTTCCCTCGCAAGTGCAGATAAGTGACCCGCTGCCTGCCCCACTGGCCAAGGCCTACGGGCAATTCCGCTACCAGTGCACCTTGAAAGCCCCGCGCGCCCGCATCCTGGCCGATGCCTGCAGCCGTGAAATTGCCGCCATGAACTGTGGTGAAGGCGTCACCCTCACACTGGATATTGACGCCTACTCCTTCATGTGATTGTTGATAAACTCCCCTCTCTGTTTTTCTCTTACACTACGCAGGCGCTGACAGGAAAAGAAAGGCAGCATCTTCCTCCTGCGCCGGAAGAGAGGACCACGCAGGGGTGAGCTCATTCTTCCACCTCTCTCCTTCTTTCGCTGCGGAAGTTGCGGGGACGAAGAGGGGCAGATGAGGCCCAGATGCCGCGCTTGGCTGTGCGGGCGCGGGATTCGGCTTCGGCCAGCTCCGCATCACCAGCTGCATAGTAGCGATAGTGCCAGGCAAGCCCCTCCTTGAGCATATAGCGGTTCACATAGCGAGCCCCGGCGTAAACCTTTCCCACGTAGCGACCATACTTATCAATATCCTGCACCTCCACGCGAACCGGCTTGTCGTACACCAGGCGAGTCAGCTTCTTCCGGGCAGGCAGTGCAAAATCCTGGTCTTTTTCCGGGGCATCAATACCATACAAACGCACACGCACGCGATTACCTTCCGGCAATTCCAGGAGCAGAGAATCGCCATCGGACACCCCCACGCAGATTCCGGGCATTTCAAAAGGAAAATCCATGAACGGAGTATTTATTTGAGCCACTCGGTAAAGGGATACACACCCATTTCAGCAAAGGGAGTCGAGAGGACGAACAGCAGCCCGCTGACCAGACCACAAGGGATGTCTACCACCGCAAAGCTGGCGGCAGAGAGCGGATACGCCCAGGCAGCATGCAGCGTGGTGCGGTATTCTCCCGTGGGGTGCAGCACCGGGTCATCCTCGAATTCCTGCAAGAGTGCAGCGTCAGAAAGCTCGGCAGGCACGGCGGTCCCGCTCCACATATCCAGACGGTACGTTAAAAGCGGTTGCTCCTCCCGGACATCAGAGATAAGCTCATAGGTAGCTTCGGGAGTTGTCGACATGGCACTCTGCACCCAGTCTGTTTTCCGTGAACAGGAAACCACGCGACCCTTTACGTACAAATCTTTGGGTACTCCCGGGATAACCGGTTGTCGAACGTGCCACCGTCGGCCATTTGTCTGCACACATTCATACTCGCGCCCATAGTCAGCCAGGCGCGTATGCGTATCCAGCATGCAGGAGCTGAGCATAAGACAGCACGCGGCCAGGAAAAAGAAAAGAGCGTTCATGTCGAGTAATTGAGAGAAAATCCGCAGGGCCGCCAGCTCACCTGTACCTGTCTTCCGGGAAGTTGCGGTAGCCGATGGTGAGGGGGCTCATATCGTCCAGCAGGCGGCGGTCGTAGCGGCGGCGGGGCGGTTCCAGGTTGCCGAGGGTCTTACCCTTATCCGGCTCAAAGAAGAACTGGAGGTAGTAGCTGCCCTTGTAGCCCAGGGCGTGGGTATCGCGAATCATGCGGAGGATATCCGCTTCATCCAGCAGGTCTGGATGCACGGTGGTGCGCACCTCGTGCTCGATTCCGTATTCAATCAGCGTGCCGAGTGTTTCCTGAAAACGCTCGAAGAGCAACTTGCCACCCGGAAGGCGCCAGCTGCGGTTAGAGGGCATTTTGTTATCCAGCGCCACATAGTTGATGAGCCCTTCCTCCAGCAGGGCGCGGATAACGTGGGGATTGCTGCCGTTCGTATCTACCTTGATGAGGTAGCCCAGTTTCTTAATCTGGCGGCAGAGTTCAGCAATATCGGGGTTGAGGGTGGACTCTCCTCCGGAAAGCACTACGGCATCTAAGAAGCCGGCGCGCTCCCGGAGGAAAGCCATCTCATCCTGCCCGCCGCCATGGCTCAGAACAAGTTCCGGGTTATAGCAGTAGGGGCATCGCAGATTACACCCGGTGTACCAGAAGATACAGGCCGCTTTTTTCGGATAATCCAGAAAGGTAAGCGGGGTGATATCTGCGGGGTGACGCATAACCTGAGGGTTCGCAAACGCGCGAGTTACTTGAGGATGGCGTCGCAGCCGCAGCCGCAGGGCTCTTCGAAGTGAGCGCGCTCCTCGAACTCACCCTGCTTGCCGGCGTTGAAGGTCTCCACCGGACGGTGGTAGCCCATCACGCGGGTGTACACGGTGCACTTGGTGCGCTCCTCGGCGTGCTCAGCCAGCAGCTGCTCATCGGTCTTGTATACGGGTTTTACTTCCTGATCGCTCATGGTCGTGTTGTTTCTATTGGTTGGGGGTAATTCTTCAGAAGAGCGGCAGCTCAGGCTGCTCCTCGGTGCGGGCGCGGTCGATGATTTCCTGGTCGCAAAGCGGGCAGAAGTCGTGGCGGCCGCGGAGGTAGCCGTGCTTCTCGCACACGGAGAAGAGCGGAGTCACCGTGATGTAAGGCATCTTGAAGTTGGTGAGCACCTTGCGCACGATATCGCGGCAGGCCTCCGGCGAGGAGATAGCCTCGTTCATGTACATGTGGAACACCGTGCCGCCCGTGTAGCAGCACTGCAGCTTGTCCTGCATCTTCAGAGCCTTGAACAGGTCGTGCGTGTAGCCGGCAGGCAGCTGGGAGCTGTTCGTATAGTAACGGTGGCCGGGTGTGCCGCTCTGGATGATATCCGGGAAGCGCTTCTGGTCCTCGCGGGCAAAGCGGTGCGTGGTGCCTTCGGCGGGGGTTGCCTCCAGGTTGTACAGGTTACCGGTGGTCTCCTGGTAGCCGCGGATGCGTTCGCGCATAAAGTGCAGCACTTCCTCAGCAAAGGCGATGCCCACCGGCTCTGCGGTATTCATCGTGTCGTTGGAGAAATTGCGCAGCATTTCGTTCATGCCGTTCAGGCCGATAGTGGAGAAGTGGTTGCGCAGGTGCGGCAGGTAACGCTTGGTATAGGGATACAGGCCGCGGTCATAGAGCGTGTTGATGAACACGCGCTTCTTCTCCAGGGTGTCCTTGGCCAGGTCCATCAGTTCGCCAAGCTTGCTGTACAGCAGGTTCTTGTTGCCCTTGTACAGGTAACCCAGGCGCGCCATGTTGATGGTCACCACACCGATGGAACCGGTCATCTCCGCAGAACCGAACAGGCCACCACCGCGCTTGAGCAGCTCGCGCAGATCCAGCTGCAGACGGCAGCACATGGAGCGCACAGCATCCGGCTTGTATGCCTCCTCGTCGATGACCTTGTTGCCGTTCTCATCGTACTTGTACTGGGAACCGATGAAGTTCTGGAAGTAGGAAGAACCGATCTTGGCGGCGTTCTCAAAAAGCAGCGGCACGTTCTCGTCATCCCAGTCAAAGTCCTCGGTAATATTCACCGTCGGGATCGGGAAGGTGAAGGGCTGGCCTGTGCTGTCGCCCTCGGTGAGCACCTCGTAGAACGCACGCTGAATAATCTTCATCTCCGGCTGGAAATGCTTATAGGTCAGGTCGGTCAGCGTCTCTACACCACGCTCGCGTGCCAGGGCAGTAAGCCGCGCATCTTCCATGCCTTCAAAGATGTGCTGATTGCCGGACATGGGGGTCTGCTCGCGCAGGTCGCGGGGCACCGTCCAGTCGATAGTCACGTTCGTGAACGGGCTCTGGCCCCAGCGGCTGGGCACGTTCAGGTTGTAGACGAAATTACGCAGGGCCTTCTTGACGGCATCATACTCCAGCTGGTCCTTGAACAGGTAGGGGGAAAGGTAAGTATCGAAGGAGCTGAATGCCTGCGCACCCGCCCATTCGCTCTGCAGAATGCCCAGGAAGTTGGCCATCTGCCCCAGCGCCTCGCGGAAATGACGCGGGGGGCGGCTGTTCACGCGGCTGCGCACACCGTTGAAGCCTTCGTTCAGCAGGGCGCGCAGACTCCAGCCGGCGCAGTAACCGGTCAGGCAGTCGAGGTCGTGAATATGGTAGTCGCCATTGCGGTGGGCGGCGCCTTCCTCCGGGGTGTACACCTGATCCAGCCAGTAGTTGGCAATCACCTTGCCGGCGGTGTTGTTCACAAGACCGGCATTGGAGTAGGTCGTGTTGGAGTTGGCCTTGATGCGCCAGTCCGTGTTGCCCACGTATTCTTCAATGGTCTGCTTACAATCCACCCAGGTATTACCCTGGTACAGGCCGGCAATCTGCTCACGCTGCAGCTTGTGCAGGAAACGGTATTTGATGAAGTTGCGGGCTGTGTCATAGGCACCAGCGCGCATCAGTTCCTTCTCGATGCGGTCCTGCACCATTTCCACAGGCAGGTATTCTTCGTGCTTCAGTTTATCCAGCACGTTGGCGTATACAAGAGGATTATACTCCTCCTGTGAGGCGTGGAACGCCTTTTCGATGGCCTGCTGTACCTTGTAGGCCTCGAAGCGTTCGCGCTTACCGTTTCGTTTTATGATTTCTGGCATGGTTGCGTGAGAGATTAAGATGTTTCAGAACCCGTTGACCGGGGCGTTCCGGCCAGCGGGTTGCTGCTCGGTGCACGGGGTTGAATGTATCATGCCATTCACCCCTTTGCAAGCAAAAAAAATGAGGGGGGCACACTTTTCTTTATACAAAATATAGAGCACTTTAACTTCTCGGTACACTATATGTTGTATATATTGATAATTCGTTCTATTTTAGAATCACTCCAGGAATCGAGTTTGTAAATATCATCAGAAGCTGTTGATTCAAGCGGGTTCTGCGAGTAAAAGGAGTGTACTCAAGTAGGGCTCTATATGGTGTGGTGCAAAAAAAACACCCACAAAATGTTGCGGGTGCAAAAAGAGCTATGGAGGTGCGTTAATTTTGCGCCCAGATACACTTTAGGTAGGGTTCGCCATCAAAATCGAAGGGCATGGGCACCGGAATGAGGGTCGCAGAGGGAATTCCAGCCGACACCATGCGGCGGAAGGCCGGCATGGTCAATTTACGGCAATTGGTGGAGCAGAGGATGCGGCCACCGGGGGCCAGACAAGCCGCGGCCAGATTCACCAGGTGGTCATAATCCTTTTCCACGCGCCACACATGCCCCTTCTCATCGCGCGAGAAAGTGGGCGGGTCAAGCACGATGATATCGAAACGGCGTCCCTGGCGGGCAAAGCGGTCCAGCCAGTGCAGCGCATCGCCCTTGCAGAAGTAGTGGTCATCCGGGTCAATATCATTCAGCGCCATGTTCTCGCGACACCAGCTCAGGCAAGGCTGGGCGAGATCCAGCGTGGTGGTCTGGGCACCGGCCAGCGCCGCACACACAGAAAAAGCGCCGGTGTAGGCAAAGGTGTTGAGCACCTTCATCCCGGGGCGGCAGATGCGGCGCAGCTCAGCGCGGTTGTCGCGCTGGTCCAGAAAAATGCCCTGCGAATACCCTGCCCCCATATCCATGAGGTAACGCACCCCATTCTCCTGAATCACAAAGCGCAGCGGCACCTCCGGTCCGCAGAGAAACACCGGAGGTTCCTTCACATCCTTATCCAGTCGCTTCACATACACAGGGCACCCGGTCGCTTTCAGGCAATCCTTCAACGCGTCGGGCAACGTTGCATCACGCAACGACACCAGCAGACGCTCCGCCAGAGCATCAATGAACACCCCCGGCCAGGGCGAGCCGTCGGACACACGGAAGGCATCCGTCTCCGGCGGCAGCTTGGCCAGGCGTTGCTCCAGGAGCCTCTGCAGGGGATTTTTCACAGCAGGAAGGTCTTGGCCGCAGTATCAGCAGCCTTGCGGATGGTGGCTGCCATGGAAGTGAGCGCATTGGCACGGGTGGAAGCCAGGTGCTCCTTCAACCCGCAGTCATCCAGTCTGCCGAGGTCGGCAGCCAGAATCTCTGCCGGGGTGAGCCCGGAAAGAAGGCGGATGAAGAGCGCGATGAGCCCCTTGGTGATTAGCGAGTCACTATCGGCATGGATGATGAGCTTGCCGTCATCCATCTCCGTGCCCACCCACACGCGGCTCTGGCAGCCCTTGATGAGGTTGCTGTTCTTGCGGAACTTCTCAGGCATGGCAGGCAGCCGGCGCCCGATTGAGATGATGAACTCGTACTTCTCGGTCCAGTCCTCAAAGACGGACATATCATCCAGCAGTTCCTCGATTCGTGCGTTGTAATCCATCACTTCGTGCGGCTGGTTGCCAGCGTGTAGAGCACGGCCTTCTGGGCGTGCAGACGGTTCTCGGCTTCGCGGAAGATGACCGGGGCATTGGCCTCCAGCACCTCATCCGTGATTTCATAGCCACGGTAGGCGGGCAGGCAGTGAAGCACGATGTGGCCGGGAGCGGCCAGCTTCAGCAGCTCCGCATTCACCTGATAGGGGAAGAATGCTTTCTCCTTCGTGCCCTTCTCTGCCTCCTGGCCCATGGAAATCCACGTGTCTGTATTGATGACCATGCAATCACGCACAGCCTCGGCGGCATCCGTGGTGCAGATGATGTTCGGGCAGTTGAGCGCAGCCAGTGTCTCAGCCTTGGGCAGAGCCTGCTCAGGCCCGGCCAGCACCAGCGTGAAGCCCAGGTGCCTGGCGGCCCACATCCAGGAGCGCCCCATGTTGTTATCCACATCGCCCAGGAAGGCAATCTTCATATTCTTCCAGGAGCCCACGCCGTACTGCTCCTCGATGGTGAGCAGGTCGGCCAGAATCTGGCAGGGGTGCTCCAGGTCTGTCAAGGCGTTGATGGTCGGCAGCTTGGAATAATCCGCAAAATCCACCACATCCTGCTGGTCATAGGTGCGGATGATGGCGCCGTGAATCATGCGGCCCAGCACACGGGCGGTGTCCTTGATTGGCTCACCACGGCCCAGCTGAATATCACGGGTGGAAAGGAACATCGGGCGGCCGCCCAGTTCGGAAACCCCCACCTCAAAGGAGACACGCGTGCGGGTGGAGGATTTGGAGAAAATCAATGCCCAGGTCTGCCCGGCCAAGGGCTGCTCGGTGTGGCAACCGCGCTCTGCCTTGAGCTTGTGGCCCAGGGCAAGCAGCTCGCAAATCTGGTCGCCGCTCAGTTCTTCAATGGAAAGAAGGTTTTTCATGGCTCAATATAAAATTCCGGGAAAACCGAAAGGTAGCATGTTTCCCCTGCTCTGTAAAGTTCAGAATGAGTCAGCGCGACCCAATATGTCGTTGTCAGCTGAAATTCTGCCCCGCAACATCAATTTGCGTATCTCAATCCGGCCTGCTGTTCTTCAGCAGCAAGCCCCGCACCGAGAGCATATACTTCTGACGCGGATGCCGGGGCTGCTCCGGGTGCAACATGCGCACCAGCCCCAACCCCATGGCTGGCTGCAGATAATTCTGCAGGAAGGAGGGCCGGTGCTTCAAACCGCAACGTTGCATCAACTCGCGGACAGAGCACACTTCATCTCCCATCCTGGATACCAGCAACGCTACCGTATCCGGCAAGGGTTCCTGTACTTGTTCGGTTACTTGTTCGGTTACTTGTTCGGTTACTTGTTCGGCGGTAAGAGCTTCATGGATACGCAAGTATCTATTTTTGAGCTCATGCCGCTCACCCATCAACAAATTCCGCAAAAACTTTTCCAAGTAGGTAAAATCGCGTGCAACACCGGTCTTTCGGTTGCTGTAATTCGCACGCACCAACGCATTCCGGAAATACCATGAATGTTTCTCAAACATGGAATTGTCTACATCAAACCCCATAAAGCGAAGATAGGAGATAAGGAACACAGCGGTTGTTCTCGTATTCCCCTCGGCAAAGGGATGAATCTGCCACACACCCGAAATAAAGTTCGCAATATGCCTCACGGCACCGTCCAGATCAAGGGTAGCATAATTGAATGCACGTTCGCGCTCAAAATCAAACTGAATGGAGCTCTGTATCAGTTCGACAGGACTGTATGCGACTGATGCGCCACCCAGCACCCATTCCTTCTTGCGAATATTGATTTTACGAGACTCGCCGGCAAAGGGAAACACCCCTTCAAAAATTCGCTTATGCGTTTCCCAAAGAGCGGCAGGACAAAAAGAAAAGGCGTGCTCGCCCAGTAACTTGGCAATATTGGCCGCCACCATATCAGCCTCTGAAGCATCTTCTCCTGCAGAGGAACGATTTCCCTTGTCCTCGTAATAAGAATGGATAAGCTGACGGGCTTCATCGATGGAAATATCTCCTTCCACGTGCCGGATTGCAGTCTCCTGCAGGAATGGAGAAGTTTGCAACCCATCTACGGATTGCAGGCCAATAGCCGCCTGCCAGGCCGCATAGCGCTCCTGACTTCCGGCTTCTGTATCCGGCGTGTATGCTCCGAACTCACTCACCATAGCACGCAGATATATTAGCATGAACCCACCTGCCACACAAGCCGCAACAGAAGTATGCCGTTATTTCTGTGGCACGCACAGAGATTTGGCTTGCCTGAAAGGCAGGGCAAGAGTATAGTTTCGCCCCGAAATGAAAGCCCTCGTCAAAACAAAGGCCGATAAAGGCCTGGAGCTGATGGACGTGCCGATGCCTGAAGTCGGCCCGAATGATGTTCTCATCAAGATTTACAAGACAGCTATCTGCGGCACAGACCTGCACATCTGGAACTGGGATCCCTGGGCCCAGCAGACCATCCCGGTGGGCATGCATGTGGGGCATGAGTTCTGCGGCGTCATCGAGCGCGTGGGCTCTGCCGTCACCGAATACAAGCCCGGCGATGTCGTGTCCGGCGAGGGTCACATTGTGTGCGGCCACTGCCGCAACTGCCGCAAGGGGCTTTTCCACCTCTGCCCGAACACCAAGGGCGTGGGCGTGAACCGCGAGGGTTGCTTTGCGGAGTACCTCTGCATCCCGCAGAACAATGTCATCCGCATCCACAAGGACATGCCCATGGAGATTGCCTCCATCCTCGACCCCCTGGGCAATGCCACCCACACTGCCCTCTCCTGGGACCTCGTGGGTGAGGACGTGCTCATCACCGGTGCCGGTCTCATCGGTTCCATGGCAGCCGCGGTCTGCAAGAAGGCCGGTGCCAAGAGCGTGACCATCACCGATGTGAGCGACTACAAGCTCAACCTCGCCCGCATCATGGGCGCAGACCGCACCGTGAACGTCATCTCCGGCGACAGTATCGCTGCCGCCCGCGAAGACCTCGAAATCGCCGAGGGCTACGGTGTGTGCCTTGAAATGAGTGGCGCCCCCGCCTGCCTGAAGGACATCATCACCCACTCCGCCTACGGTGCCAATATCTCCCTGCTCGGCATCCAGCCCGGCGGCTCCGGCATCGATTGGAACACCTTCGTGTGGAAGGGTCTGAAGATGAAGGGTATCTATGGCCGCGAAATGTTCGGCACCTGGCAGAAGATGGACGCCATGCTGCGCTCCGGCCTGGATGTCTCGCCCATCATCACCCACCGCCTGCACTACACCGACTTCAAGGAAGGCTTCGAGGTGATGAACTCCGGTAAATCCGGCAAGGTGGTGCTCACCTGGGCCGAATAAAGGCCACCAGGCTTTCATTACCCCCACCCGCGTGCATTGGGAAATACCCCTTATGCACGCGGTTTTCTTTGACACCGCAGCAATATATTGCTAAACTCTGCCTCAACAAGATATTTCCCATGAAAGACGACCAACAGACACAGCTTCCTCTCCGGGGCCACGGCCGAGGGCTCTGGATTCTCAGCCCCCTGGTAGTATTCTTCGTGCTCTACCTGAGTGCCTCCATCCTGCTGGGGGATTTCTACAAGATGCCCGTCACCGTTGCGTTCATGGCCGCCTGCACCTGGGCCTTCATCGTGTGCCGTCCGCGCCGCTTCAGCGAGCGCATCGAGCGATTTTCCCGCGGCGCCGCCCACAGCAACATCATGATGATGGTGTGGATCTTCGTGCTCGCAGGGGCCTTTGCCGCCTCCGCCAAATACATCGGCTCAGTGGATGCCACAGTGAACCTCACCCTTTCCCTGCTCCCGGCAAACATGGTGCTGGCGGGCGTGTTCCTGGCAGCGTGTGTCATTTCCCTTTCCATCGGCACCTCGGTGGGCACCATCGTTGCCCTCATGCCCGTGGCCGTGGGCCTGGCAGATAAAGCGGGCGCCGACCTGGCCATCATGGCCGGAAGCGTCATAGGCGGCGCCTTCTTCGGGGACAACCTCTCTTTCATTTCGGATACCACCATTGCCTCCACCCGCACCCAGGGCTGCGCCATGCAGGATAAATTCAAGGCCAACTTCGCCATCGTCTGCCCTGCAGCCGTGCTCGTGCTGGTGCTCTACGTGGCCCTGGGCTGGGACCTCGCCCCGGTGGAAATCACGCAGGAAACCCAGTGGCTCAAAGTGCTGCCCTACCTGCTCGTGCTCATCACCGCCCTCTGCGGCATGAACGTCATGAAAGTGCTCATCCTCGGCATCGTTGCCACCGGCATTGTGGCCGGAGTTGAAGGCAGCTGCACCACTATCGACTGGGTGGGTTCCATGGGCCAGGGCATGACCGGCATGGGTGAGCTCATCATCGTGACCCTGCTGGCTGCGGGCATGCTCGAACTCATCCGCTACAACGGGGGCCTGGCCTACATCGTCGAGCACCTCACCGCCTGCATCCGCGGCCGCCGTGGGGCTGAATGCAGCATTGCCCTCATGACCGCCCTGGCCAACTTCTGCACCGCCAACAACACCGTGGCTATCGTTGCCGTCGGCAATATCGCCCGCAGCGTTGCGCAGAAATATGGCATCTCAGCCCCCCGCTCTGCCAGCCTCATGGACACCGCCTCCTGCGTCATCCAGGGCATCCTGCCCTACGGTGCCCAGCTCCTCATGGGCTCCGCCCTGGCCGGCATCACCGCATTCTCCATCATCCCGTATCTTTTCTACCCCTTCGTCATGGGTATCTCTGCCGCCGTCTTCATCATCTTCGGACTGGCTGAGAAGAAATCAGCATAGTCAATCGCGCATACGGGAAAGGACGGGGAAAAACCGTCCTTCCGATGGCAAAAAACTCGTTTCCGTATGAAATTCTCATTATTTTCCATTCTCAGCGCCCTGGTGCTCTTTTCCATCCCCTGTTCAGCCGCAGGCGAAGAGCCCGTCGCAGTATCTGCACAGGAGGTTCACATCAACTGGTACGAAATTCCCCCGGACATCCGCCGATACCTCATCCTGATGACCGCTGTTTCCATGGAGCTCAATGCTGAGCTGCCCGATGGCGGCATCAACCCTGCGCCGCAGCTGCAGTTTGACATGATGCAGAAAATCGTTGAGCGCACACCTGTGGATTTTCTGACCGGCGAGGCGAAAGCCTACATCACCGAGGCCAACAGACTCAATCTCACGATTGTGGACACCCTGCGCCGTGAGGCTCCGGAAGACCGGGCGGGTATCCTGGCTGTCCGGGAGCGTTTTGCTCCCCAGATTGACGAGCTTGCCGCCAGATACCCCTCGGTGAGCCGATATTTCACGCCGCAGGCGCAGATGTTCATCTCGATGATGATTATCCGGGAAACCGACCTGCAACGCGTCATGATGCAGGCAAGCATGGCCGGAAAATCCCGGCAGGAGGCCATGCGCACCGCCGTTGAGCACCTGCGCTATGAAGCAGAGCAGCAATTCTGAATTCTGGAATCTCTGAAACAAGTCTGCTTGCCAAAAACAGCAACCGCCGCCCTGGTAATCGGGGCGGCGGTTGCCGTATTGAGACCGGGAGCCGGCCTATTTCTGAGGAGCAGGCAAAGGCTCCATTTCCAGAATCTCGCTGAGCGGGATGCGCAGGAAGCCCATACCATGATAATCATTGGTCTCGCTGGCGTGAGCCGGCTCGTAAATGACGCCGAGAGTCTCATCATCCACAAGGGCCAGGCAGGAGTATCCCCAGCATTCGCGGACATCATACACCAGGCCTTTGCTCCAGGTTTTGCCATCGTCTCGTGAGACATGGATGGACATGTGATTCCGGAGTTTGGGTTTGGAATCCGGGTGCGAGAAGAACAGCAGGCGACCGTACTTGCTGCTGTTTACTGCAATGAGGGAAGCCTGGCAGGCCGGATCGTTGAGCGTGTTCACATTGGTGGAATGCGGCTGCCAGGTCTTGCCCAGGTCACGCGTGGTGTAGACCACACGCTTACCGCCGAAAGTCTCATTGCGGCAGGTCAGCATGAGGGCGCCATCCTCCAGCTCGACTACCTGGCATTCCGATGTGCGGTGCGGAACCCCGGTGCCATAGTGCCAGGTTTTGCCGTGGTCTGCGGAGTAGCAGATGGTGCTTCTGCAGGCCGGGCTGGCCTTCATATCCCAGATCTGGGCGGGGAACACAATAACGCCTTTGCTGGTGCAGATACCGCAGCCGGGTCCGGCCAGAATGGTGGTCCACTGGGGCTGCTTGATTTCGCGGGTGATGTTGATATTGCTGCTCCAGGTCTTGCCATCATCATCGCTGTATACCATTTCCCACTGTCCGGTATCCTGCGGGTCATAACCCGGACGGGAACGCAGCAGACAGGGATTGCGGTCGAAATGCACGGCCAGTGCCTGCAGCCAGATGCGCCCGGTCGTGGTATCCTGCAGGATGCAGGGGTCGCCGCAGCCATTGCCTTTGCCGGGGCCGGCATCCATTGCCACCACAGGGTCTGTCCATGTGCGGCCTCCATCTTCAGAACGCACCACGGCCACATCAATATCCGAGCTGAGGTCGAGGTGATTCTCGTAGCGGGCATCGAAACAGACCAGCATGGTTCCATTGGCGGTGCGAATCATGCCCGGGATGCGGTAGGTGATGCAGTCGCGATTCTCCCCGGTGACGGGGTTGGGAACCTTGGCATCAGGCACAGCGAGGAGGTAGCCTACGCGCTGAGACACCGGAGCCCCCTGCTCCGCATACACCTGCCCCTCAATATCAATACCAGCTGGTTCAAAAGTGATGGAGTCACCCACCTGCACCTGGGCCGAGGGGCGGGCATCCACCCAGAGCTCCGTCACGCCCGGCTCCAGTGTGCCGCTGCAGGGAATCGTCACCGTGCCATCGGCTGCCGGCCTGGCTTTGCCATAGACCTTGCCCACGCGGAACTTGAGCCCGATGGTGCCATCGACCGAGCGTTCCGGCTTCCCGGTGCGGATAGTTACCTCATCAACAGCATTGGCCGGGCTCACCTTGAGCCTGACGCAATTTACCTCCAAGGGGTCAGCTGCGCCGCTTGTCTGCACCCGGTAGCTGAACACGGCATTGATAGGAGCGCGCTTGAGCAAGGGCTGGGGGCCGGGGTTTACAAACTCGGCCGAGGTCAGCTTCATGGCTCCGGTGTAAAATTCAATATCATCTACCAGGGCGCCTCCTTTTTCAGCGCTTGTGCAGACGAGACGCACCGCCGATGTTCCGGGAGGAAAAATCGCTTGCAACGAAGCGTTGTAACCACCGGCGCGGAGTTTCTGCTCGCAGGCAAGCTCCACGTCCCCGGCAGCAGTTTCGGCTATGATGCGGAAAACAAACTTTCCGTTATTTGTCCATCGTTGCAGCCACAAGGAAAACTGCGCAGCATCCGTCGTGGGAGTTTTCAACTCAAGCCGGGCCGTGCGATTGTCTCCGCCTTGGATGTGCAGTGCTTTTTTGCCAGTGCGAGCAAGCTTCTGCAGCACCACGGCATGCCCGGGCTGGGCGGACAGCACACCGCACTCAATCGGCTGAGAACTTAACGGGCCGGTCGGCAGAGTTTCAAAACTTTCACTGGCAAAAGTAAGGCCACACGCCAGCAATGGCAGGAAATATTTTGCATGCATATCCGTTATTGTACAACATCCAGCATTATTTGCAAGTTAAAACAGCCACGCACACAATGCACTGTTTTTATGAAAGACCCTTAATGAATAAATAGTGTCACACTCTTCACCAACCAGTAGCCACCGAAAATC
>CALFTQ010000070.1 GCA_937916135.1 uncultured Verrucomicrobiales bacterium | reverse complement strand
GTCGCCCGTTTCACGGGCTTTGAATGCCGCTCGCTTGCGCTCGCCAACTGCCCGATAAATTCCAATTTGTTACCCCTCCAGTACGTATAACACATCAATCTTTAATTGCCGCGTCAATAATTGCGGAAAAGTGAAGAAAAGGGTTGCGAAGCGAGTGGCAATGTGGGAATATGAACCCCGATGATGCAGCCGAGTGAGACCATAGCCGCCATAGCCACAGCTCCCGGAACCGGGGCTATCGCCGTAATCCGCGTGAGCGGTCCGGAGTCGCTGCACGTGGTGCAGCAGTGCACGGCGGGCAAGGCCTTGCAGCCGCGCATGGCCACCCTTGTGCGCGTGCGCGATGTGCGCGGGCGCGTGGTAGATGAATGCGTGGCCACTTATTTCGCCGGGCCAGCGAGTTTCACCGGCGAGGATACGGTGGAGCTGAGCTGCCACGGCGGCATGCTGGTGACCCGGCGCGTGCTGGAGCGTCTGCTGGCCTGCGGTGCCCGCCCGGCTGAGCCGGGGGAATTTTCCCGCCGCGCGTTCGAGAACGGTAAGCTCGACCTCACCCAGGCAGAGGCTGTCATGGATATCATTTCCGCCGGGAGCGATCTCGCGCTGCGAGCCGCGCAGAATCAGTTGCAGGGAGCCATCGGTACCCGTGTGGCCGCTGCGGCAGATATTCTCATCAACGTAGCGGCGCATGTGGAGGCCTATATTGATTTTCCGGAGGAGGATATAGCCCCGGATACCACGGAAACGCTTCTGGCTCAGCTGGATGAGGTGGAAACTCTGCTGAGCCGCCTGCTGGCCACGGCGGATGAGGGGCGCCTGCTGCGCGAGGGTATCCGCACGGCCATAGTCGGCGCGCCGAATGTGGGTAAATCCAGCCTGCTGAATATGCTGCTGGGCTACGAACGCGCCATTGTGAGCAGCACGGCCGGCACCACACGCGACACGATTGAGGAAAGCGTGGCCCTGGGCGGCCTGCGCCTGCGGCTGATTGATACCGCCGGGCTGCATGAAAGTGCGGATGCCATCGAATGCGCCGGCATGGAGCGCAGCCGCCGCGCCGGTGCCGAGGCCGATTTGCTGCTGGAGGTGGCGGATGTGACGTCTCCGCGCGCCCCGCTGGAGCTGCCCGCGACCGGTGCCCACCGCCTCCTGGTGCTCAACAAATGCGACCAGCCGGCTCACCCGGACTGGGCGGGGGAGACTGCCGCCATCCGCATTTCCTGCGCAGCGGGCACCGGGCTCAGCGAGCTGGAGCACGCGGTGGAAATGCTCTTCCTGCATGATTCAGGCGAGCGTGATTCGCTGGCCGCCATCAACACCCGCCACCGCCACGCCTTGCAGGAGTCCCTGGATTTCTTGTCTGCCGCTCGCGCAGCCCTCGTGGCCGGGGAATCTCCGGAGCTGGTGGATATAGACCTCCGCGCTGCTCTCGATGCCCTCGGTTCCATCACCGGGCGGATTGACACAGAGGATATCCTCACCCGCGTTTTTGCAACCTTCTGCCTGGGTAAGTAACTTATCAGTGCCCCCGTGCGCCGGTAGCTGCCGATTCCGATGATTTTTCGAAACACCGGGGGACAATGATATCATCGACGCTGCAACAAATTGATGTTTGTCGTTGTCGGGGCACGGGACTTCAGTCCCGAAATAACGGTGCTTCCAATCGGGACTGAAGTCCCGTGCTCCGACAGAGTTCCCCCACAAATTCCAATTTATCGTTCTGACAAAGCAATATTCTTTAATGGCCGGGGCAATAAAACAAAGCGGCTCCCCCGGAAGCGGCGTTGGGGGAGCCGGTGAAAGTGGTTAAACTAATTGGTGGATTAGTTCTTTTCAGGCATCTTGCCCGTCGTGAAGTACTGCTCGATTTCCTCGAGGGTGCGGCCCTTGGTTTCCGGCAGGAAGAAGGCGGCGGTGATGAAGTAAATCACCGTGAAGCCAGCCAGACAGAAGAACACGGAGGAGTAGCCGGCGGAGCCCACCCAGGGCAGGAAGGTGCCTGCGATGGTGGTGGACACGCCCTGGTTGATGAGCAGGGCAATGGCCATGCCGTTGGCGCGGATGCGGGTGGGCATGAGCTCGGAGAGGGCCAGCCACACGCACACGCCGGGGCCTGCTGCGTAGAAGGAGATGAACACCACGAAGAAGCCGGTCACAATCCAGCCGGTCACGGCGTTGGGCTTCATGCCGATTTCAGCGCGGGTGATGGTCACTTCCTTCACGGCGCCTTCGGGCAGCGGGGTGGTCCAGAAGCAGAGCTTGTCCATGAAGGTGGGGGCCAGGGCGGTGCTCTTAGCGATGGCAATGGCGGAACCATCAGCAGCACCATCGGCGCGAACCTCAGCCACGTCCTGCATGCTGGAGGTGCCCTGCGTGTAGGTCACAATCAGCTGCATGCCGGGGGCCACGGATTCGCCCTGCATGAACTCGGGGTGGGCGGCCAGAACCTCGGGGGTCATGGCGGTCTTCACGGCATCGGCGGCGGAGATGTTCAGGGAGTTATCCTGCACGGCGGCTGCCACCTGGGCGGTCACGTCCACGCGGTTGTTCTCCACGGTGAGGAACATGGCACCCACACCGGCCAGACCCACGATGATGCCCAGCGTGCCCATCTTGAGCAGGAAGGTGCGGCCCTTCTTGTCCACCAGGGTCACAGCCACCATGGTCATCACCATGTTGGTGATCTTGATGGCCAGGTCAGCCCAGTTGGCCACCTCGCCCTGCAGACCAGCCTGCTGGAAGATCTTCACGGAGTAGTTCAGCACGGAGTTGATGCCGGTAGCCTGCGTGCAGGCCAGAACCACCACGGCCAGGATGAAGGGAATCACATACTTGCGCTGGAGGAGGGAATCGCCCTTGGCGGCCTCGGCCATATCGGCCTTGGCGGCTTCCTCGGCAGCGTCGGCAGCAATCATTTCGTCCAGAATCTCCTTGGCGGCAGCATCACCGTTGTTGGAGGCCAGGGAGCAGAGCGCCTGCTCGCGCTGACCGCGGCGGTACAGCCAGCGGGGGGATTCCTTCAGCTTGAAAGCGCCGAAGAAGAGGATGAGACCGGGGATGGCGGAGCACCAGAAGATGACCTGCCAGGCCATCGTCTTGCTCTCGGCGGTCACGGTGGGGTCATCGGCAGCACCCACCCACATAGTGGTCACCAGACCGATGAGGGCCGCGAACACCAGACCCACGGTAAGCATAAACTGGAACATGCCGGTACCCTTGCCGCGGGAGTTGGCATCCAGACATTCAGCCAGGTACATGGGCACCACCACACCCACGAGACCGGCACTGGCACCCTGCAGAATACGACCGCCCATCAGCATCTCGAACACGCCATTGGAGAAGCAGATGACGGGGATGCTCAGCGTGAAGAGCAGGGCAGAGATGATAATCACCTTCTTGCGGCCCAGCCATTCAGCCAGCATGCCGGCGAACAGGGAGGAAAGAACGGAGCCGAAAAGAACGGCGGCCACCACGATGGCCAGTTCTTGCGGGGTATAGGAAGAGGTCTTTTCAATGTACGGCAGAGCGGCAGCAATCACGCCTACGTCAATACCATACAGAAGACCACCAAGGCCAGCCATTACCATCAGGTAAAGGGCATAGCGTCTTACGGAGCTCGGAAGCTCGACTTTGGTTGCGTCTGTACTCATAACGGGCGATATTATATCAGCCCTGTTGCACAGTTCAATCCTAAATTATAGTTCCCGGGGTATTTTTAGCCCAAAAATCGTGTTATCGGGCCAGAATTCCGGGGGTGCCGCTCACGCCGGTGGGGGAAATGGGGCGTATGGCGATGCGGTCCAGCGTGTTGGCTACCTGCGCGGGGATGGTGATGCGGCTGCAGTTTCCGGGGAGCACATCCATGGTGAACCAGCGGCCTCTGCTGCCCACCTGCAGCACCCATTTGCGGGCCTGCCCCTGCCAGGTGACGGTGCAGCCGCTGCCGGAGTCCTGCGCCTGCACCAGCGGGGCGGCGGGGCGGGTGCTGCCGCACCAGGGCATGGCCGGCGGCAGCGCCACCGTGCGGTAGAATTTTGCCAGTTCCTTCTGGATGCCGCCGCGGTTGGTGCCCAGGGATTTCCAGCTCCAGAAGAGCTGGCCGCAGCTCTGGCGGGCCAGGGAGCGGGAATAGCCGATCTGGCGCCCGATTTCGGAGGCTTTGCGGCCGGGGTCTTCCTTGCTGTTGATGCGCACCGAGGCAATGCCGGGCCAGACCGGGCGGGAGGGGTTGATGCCGCTCCACCAGCGCATGAGGGCGGGGAAGCTCTGCGGCCCCTCGCAGCGCCAGTAGAGCTGGGGTGAGAGGTAATCCACCCAGCCCCGGGCCAGCCACTTGCGGGCATCGCAGGCCAGGTCCTCGTAGGCGTTGATGCCGGCTTCCACATTCTCCGGCACCCCCGGCTGCCAGATGCCGAAGGGGCTGATACCCACGCGCACATGCGGCTTCACGGCCTTCACCTGACGGTAGAGTTCCTGCACAAAGGTATCGATGGCGGCGCGGCGCTGGGCGGGGGTGCGGCCATCCCGCACATTGTGGTGCGGCGGGTAGGGGTAGAAGTAGTCATCCAGGTGCACGCCGTCCACATTGTAGCGGCGCACCACATCCATGATGACGCGCAGCACATGCCCGCGGGCCTGGGGCTGCCCGGGGTTCAGGATAGTGGTGCTGCCGGCTTTGAGCAACCAGCCCGGCTGGCGGCGTGCCACGTGTCCGCGTCCCACCGGGCGGCTGCTCACCGTGGCGCGGAAGGGGTTGAACCACGCATGCACCTCGATGCCGCGGCGGTGCGCCTCGCCGATGGCGAAGGCCAGCGGGTCATAGCCGGGGTTCTGGCCGGGGCCGCTCAGCCAGCCGCTCCATGGCTCCAGGTTGGATTTGTACACGGCATCGCCATTCGGGCGCACCTGCAGGATGATGGCGTTGAGCCGCAGGCGCGCGGCTTGTTCGATGATGCGGAGCAGCTCTGCCTTCTGTTCAGCGGCGGGCAGGCCGGCGCGACTGGGCCAGTCCAGGTTGAAGACGGTGGCCACCCAGGCGGCGCGGAACTCCCGCGCGGGCTCGGGCACTCTGTCATTCACCTGCTGCCAGGCCTGGGCCAGGCATGCAGCTGCCAGAAAAAGAAGTAGGAATAAGCGCTTCACAAAGGGCAGTATAGCGCCGCCACGCCCCCCATGCAAGCATCCAGCAAGGCATACTTGTGGGGGAACTCTGTCGGAGCACGGGACTTCAGTCCCGATTGGAAGCACCGTTATTTCGGGACTGAAGTCCCGTGCCCCGACAACGACAAACATCAATTTGTCGGTTAGTTTCGAGTTTTTAGAGGTCCCCGCTTCGTAATTCCAATTCCACGGGCTGTGTATTCAGGCTTTGTGGGGGCGGGGGTACCGCCCGGAAATGACTCGCCGCAGGCAGCCTGCCCGCGGCGCAGCAAAACGAAAAGCCCCCGCACCTGGGGTGCGGGGGCATTCTGATTACAGCAGGGAAGCGAGGGCTTCTTCTGCCAGCAGCTTGCAGGACCGCAGGTCCAGCTTGCCGGTGGGAAGCACGGGGATGGCTTCCACGGGGACGATGTACTTGGGCGCCCAGAGGGTGGGCATCTGGCGCTCGGCCAGGGCGGTGCGCACATTCTGCAGAATCTGCTTTTCCTCGGAGCTGCGCTGGTGTTCCTTCAGCGCGGAGAGGAGCACCAGGGCTTCGCCCTTCTGCTCGTCGGTCACGCCGGCGATGGCAATCTGCACGCCGCCTTCTGCTGTGGGGTCGATGGCGAAGATATCGGTGAGCACCTGCTCCACGCCTTCGTGCGGCACCATTTCACCGCCAATCTTGGAGAAGCGGGAGAGGCGGCCACCCAGGGTGATGAAGCCGTTGAGGTCCATCTTGCCGATATCGCCGGTCTTGAACCAGCCATCCTTGAAGATGCTGGGGTTCATTTCGGACTTGCCTACGTAGCCGGTGAACACGTTGGCACCCTTGAACCAGATCATGCCCTGCTCGGTGAGGGGCAGCTCGCGGCTGTCATCGTCCACATCGGTGATGCGCACGGCGATACCGGGCAGCGGCACACCGATGGTGCGGGGGATAAGGCCCGGCACGTAGAAGGCGGAGCCGGGAATCATCTCCACATTCGGCATGTTCACGGCACACACCGGGGAGGCTTCCGTGAGACCGTAGCCCTCCAGCAGGGTCACGCCGCATCGTTCCTTGAATTCCTTTTCCAGATCAGGCTGCAGCTTCTCTGCACCCACGATGAAGTAGTTCACCGCCTTGAAGGTCTCGGCATCCGCACGGCGCAGCATGGCTCGGGCAAAGGTGGGTGTGGCGCAGACCACGGTGAGGCTGTAGCGCTTGCAGAGCTCGCAGAGGTTGCGGGCATCTGTGGGGTTCGGGTAGGCGCAGTAGCTGTAGCCGGTGAGCAGCGGCAGCATCATGGTCACGGTAAGACCGAAGCTGTGGAAAATCGGCAGACTGGCCAGGAATTTCTCATCGCCCAGCGGTATGCGGCTGGCGCACTGGGCCACATTGGCCAGCAGCATGCGGTGGCTGAGCACCACGCCCTTGGGCTCGCCGCTGGAACCGGAGGTGAAGAGCATCACGGCCTCGTCGTTGTTGCGGCGGGCATCGGTATCGAACATCTTGCAGATGACAGAGGCCGGGGCGGCCTTGGCCATGAGCACGTTGGCAATGAGGGCCTTCTTGTCCAGGTTCTTCAGCAGGTCTTCCACGATGATGAGCTGCTCTTCCGGCGGCCAGGGGAAGGTATCCAGCTTCTGCATGAACTTGCGGGCGGTGATGAAGGTTTTCAGCCCGGCCTGGCGCACTGTGCTTTCAAATGCGGCCTTGGAGGAAGCGTAGTTGATGAGCACCGGGGTGGCTCCGGCCAGCAGGCTGCTCAGCGTGGCAATGGTGCCGCCGGCGCCCGGGGGCAGGATGACGCCCACGCGCTTGTCGCCGCGCTCCTTCAGCATCTTCGCCACGGTCATGGAAACACCCAGCACCTTGAAGAAGGGCAGCTTGGCGTGGGTCATGCCATCGATAATCTCGCTCTTCGGGTTGGCCCGCATGGATTTCACCAGGGCGGTGGTCAGCGAGCCGCGCAGCAGCGGGCGGGCAGAGAACAGCTCGGAGCTGCGCTGCAACCAGGCAGAAAGCAGGCGCTCACCGGTCTGCGGGCCGGGGTGCAGCTGCGGCAGGATGCTCAGCTCCTCGCTGTAACCGGCCAGCGGCTCACTGCGGAACAGGTCCTTCACTGTGTCGGTGTAGTAGCCTACGAACACCGGCACGGGGGAGATATGCAGGCTGCCCACATGGCGCAGGAAGGGGGACGGCACGTCCGCATGGCAGCCGCGCGTCTTGCTCACCAGCCCCGGCAGGAACACCACGCTGTTGCCCATGTTCATCTGGTCCAGAATCTGTTCGCGCACAGCTCGGGAAGTCGTCTTGCGGAAGTCGAAGTATTCGATGTGTACCTTCTTCTTCGTGAGGTAATCCATCACGTCCGGGTGCGGCGGGAAGGTCGGGTCCACCAGGTAGCACACCTTGCCGTCCAGCAGCTTGTGCAGCGCCTTGCCCACCGCCACGCTCAGGCGGTTCGGCATGTAGAAGCCGGGGCTCACAATGTTCTCCTCGCCGGTCACATTCACCGGATTTCCTTTCAGACTAAGCAGATTTACCATAAAATATTCTTGTAGAGGGTTCTGTGCGTAGTAACGACTGGCCTTGAAAAAGCCGCCCGTCTGTATTGCGCAGCGGGCGGCTTCTGAGCCCACGGACTCTATGCTAGCATATTATCCGGGTGATTTCCAGCGTAAAACGCTGTGTTTCGATTAGAATTTGTAGGTAGCGGTCAGGTCACCCACCACGGCGTGCTTGCGGAAAGGCACGTACTGGTCGCCGAGAGACTTGGCGTGAGACTGGGTATTGGCCTGACGACCACCGCGGGCGAGCCAGTTGAAGCTCACGGAGGGAGTCAGAATGAAGCTCTTCTCCTCATTCACGAACCAGGGGGTGGAGAACTTCACCCAGTAGGCCTGCAGCCCGTTGTCGCAAGCGTTGTGCTTGGGGCTGTAGAACTGGGAAGTAGCGCTCAGACCGAACTCCAGGATGCCAGCCACCTTGATGTTCTCCGGGCTGCCGATGATGGGAGCCTTGAAGCGGGCATGCCATTCGAACCACCAGCCATCGATGGTGTCGAAGGTGCGGGCGATGTTCATATCAGCGGAGAACCAGGCAACGGGGGTAATCTCCATGTTGGTCCAGACCTGCTGCATGCGGGAGTGATTCTCGAGATCGAAGTGCTTGGCCACCACGCCGGGGATACCACCATGAACGTAGTCATGACCGAAAGACACATTCCACAGGTTGCGGGTGTACTTCAGACCATTGCGCAGAATGAACTCGTTCTCGATGTTCTTAGACCCCATGATGCGCTTGCCATCCTGGTATGCCTGTTCCATTGAGGGATCTGCGAATGCTCCATCGGGAGTTACAGCTCCCTGCATCAGGTGCCCCATGGGAAGGGGGTTGCCGTGGTTCAGGTACTGATCACCAGCCCATACCTGACGGCTGGCTGCGGGATTGCCATACAGCGTGTGACCCGAGAACGGAGCCTTGTAGGAAATGGCGCCGGTGTAGCTCCAGAAGCCTTCCTTGCCAAAGTCGTAGCTGTACTGGATAGCACCCATGCCATAGCCTTCACCCTGCACCACGGCACGGGTCGGAACATAACCATGGCAGGTGTAGGCGGTACCCGCACCAATGTGAACAGCACCGCTCAGACGCTTGAAGTCGGGCTGCTGGGAAACCTGGTAGGAGTCTGTGGTGGCCTCTCCGGCAAAAGCGGTGCTCATCATCGCGGCGGCCATCATCGTAATAAGGCTCTTTTTCATATTTAGTGTGTGTGTTGTTTTATTGGTTTGGAAAGGGAACCTGCCCACCCTGCGCTCTCTCATTCGGGAACCTCAGGGCCCGGCTCCGCACTCATCTTAACTAAAAACTAGAGTGCGGTCAAGATTAAAATGTAGACCATACTCTAGCTTTTGTGCAAATTTATGAACTTTTTCTCCGTTTTTCTATTGTTCTTTGGGGTTATTTGGGGTTTTTATTCAAAATTAAGACACAAAATGACACAAAAAATCTGATTTTTTTATTTTTGGCACAAAAAGATGCCGACGCATCACCGCAGACAAACATATATACGCACGCGCGCGATAAGCACGTGGAGCGAGTCAGCGTTCCGGGAAAATGCCCATTTTCCGGGCAGCACGGGCTAATTCGGGATGTGGCGTAATTTGCGCTTGCCACGGGGTAGTGAAACAGGTAGACTGAGGGGGATATGAGCAAAGAGATTTCCCCTGACATGGACAAAGTGATGGCGCAGCGCCAGCGCGCGCTGGATGCCGCTATGCTCCAGATTCAGAAAGATTTTGGTGAGAACGCCATCATGCGTCTGGGTGACCGCAAGACCATGGAGGTGGAGACGATACCGACCGGCAACCTGCTTATTGACCGCGCCCTGGGTGTGGGCGGTTTCCCGCGGGGCCGAATCGTGGAAGTGTTCGGTCCGGAATCCTCCGGTAAGACCACTCTCACGCTGACCGTGATTGCGCAGGCCCAGAAGGCCGGCGGTCTGGCCGCTTTCATTGATGTGGAGCACGCGCTGGACCCCGCCTATGCCGCCAAGCTGGGCGTGAACCTGGATGACCTGCTGGTCTCCCAGCCGAACAGCGGCGAGGAAGCCCTGCAGATCTGCGAGGCGCTGGTGCGCTCCAACGCCATCGATGTGGTGGTGGTGGACTCCGTGGCCGCCCTGGTGACCAAGCAGGAACTGGAAGGCGACATCGGCGACAGCACGGTGGGCGCCCAGGCCCGCCTGATGAGTGCCGCCCTGCGCAAGCTCACCTCCCTCATTTCCAAGGCCCGCACCATCTGCATCTTCACGAACCAGATCCGCGAAAAAATCGGCGTGATGTTCGGCAACCCGGAGACAACCCCCGGCGGCCGCGCGCTGAAGTTCTATGCCTCCGTGCGCTGCGATATCCGCCGCATCGGCCAGATTAAGGGCACAGATGGCTCCGTTTCCGGCAACCGCACCAAGCTGAAGGTGGTTAAGAACAAGGTGGCACCGCCCTTCAAGGAATGCGAGTTCGACATCATGTACAACGAAGGCATCTCCTCCGTGGGCAGCCTGATTGACCTGGCCATGGAGTTCGACATCGTGCAGAAGCGCGGCTCCTGGTTCAGCTACAACGGCGGGCAGCTTGCCCAGGGCCGCGACGGCGCCAAGGAAGCCCTGCGCAACAATGCCGAGCTCTACGCCGAAATCGAGGCCAAGGTGCGCGAGAAGATGGACGCCGCCGGCACCAAGTAAATTCCCCATATGACCAGGCGGCCGGCACTCCCGGCCGCCTTTTTCCTTATGCCCGCAGCAGAAGAGCAGCGCATCCCCCTGCCACCGTATCCCGCCGGAGCCACACCGGCGGAGCTGGAGGCGTATGCTACGCTCTGCCTGGCCTGCCTGCACCTGGAGGACTGGCACTTCGGCTGGGACAAGACCACACGCCGCCTGGGCTGCTGCAAGATGCAGCCGCGGCGCATCAGTCTCTCGCGCTACTACGCCGAGGCCTACGCCACCAAAGACCCGGAGCAGCTGCGCCGCACCCTGCTGCACGAGCTGGCCCATGCCCTGGCCTGGGTACACCACGGCAGCCGCGGCCACGGCCCGGTATGGCAACACTACTGCGCCGCCCTGGGTATTCCCGGGGAGCGGGCCAGAGTGCGCGGCATCGAGTTCGAAGCCCCGCGGCGCGAGCCCCGCTTCCAGCTCTGCCACAGTGAGACCGGGGAAATCTACCGCACGTACACCCGCCGCCCGAGGCGCACCGCAGCCAGCCTGCGCCGCTGCTATATTCCCGGCCGCAAGGCCGAGACACTGGGCAAGCTCATCATCAAACCCATCGCACCGTAATTTCTCAGCACCATGGCACGCTACAAGGCACCGCAGGAGGACTACCCCGAACCCGAGCCCCGGGAGCGGGTGGATTACCGCATGCAGCCGCCGCCACGCCGCCGCCAGGCACCGGTCCGCAGCAGCTATGAGGACTACCAGGACTACGAGGAATACGAAGAACCGGCACCGGCCCCGCGCTCAGCCCCCCGCCGCGCCTGGGAGAACGATGACACACCCTACGAACCGCTGCCGGAGGATGTGAACCCCTTCCGCGAGTTCCAGAAGCCGCCGCGCAAAGGCACCGGTTGCCTGCGCGCCGTGTGGCTCATGTTCACCCTGCCGCTGCGCATGGCGTTCTGGGCACTGCGGAACCTGCCGAAAATCGTCCTCATTCCCACCAAAATCATCCTGAGTCTGGCCTTTACCGGGCTGGTATTTGGTTGTATCCTTGCCATCATCTTCGGCGTGAAAGCGGAGCGCTATGACCTCTCGCAGGTGACCCGCATGCCGGAGCGCACCATCGTGCTGGACCGCAAGGGCAACGAAATAGGCACCCTGCACGGCGAGAACCGCCGCAGTATTTCCAACATCCACGAGGAGGTGCCGCGATACATGATAGATGCACTGGTAATGCAGGAAGACCGCTCGTTCTGGTCGCATGGTGGCATCGACCCCCGAGGCCTGCTCCGCGCGGTGGCCCAGGTTTTCAAGCACCACCGCACCACCCAGGGTGCTTCCACCCTGACCATGCAGCTGGCCAAGAATACCTATAACCACAGTGAGCGCACCTTTGTGGCCAAGTTTACGGAAATGGCCCTGGCCCGCCGCATCGAGTCTACCTACGACAAGGAGACCATCCTGAAGTGCTACCTGAACCGCGTGTTCTGGGGCCATACCTTCCTGGGGCTCAAGCAGGCTGCCTACGGCTATTTCGACAAGCTGCCGCGCGACCTCACCGTGGGCGAGGCGGCCATGCTGGCCGGCATCATCTGCAGCCCGAACCAGTTTTCCCCCTATCGCAATCCCTCTGCTGCTAAGGTGCAGCGCGACAAAGTGCTGAAGCTCATGTACGAGCATGGCAAAATAACCCGCAATGAGTACGAATTTGCCATGAAGGAGGCTCTGGTGACCCGCAAGCCCGAACGCCGCGGCAATGATAATTACGCGCTGGACCTGGTGCGCACCGAGGTGGACCACCTGCTTTCCCTGCTGGATTCGAAAGATGAGAAGCTGAAAGAGGAAGTGGTCATCTCCGGCGGTCTGCGCGTGCAGACCACACTGGATATTGATTTGCAGGATGACGCCATGCGCGAGATTGATGCGCGGCTCACCGCCATGTTCGAAAAGCAGAAAGGCTGGAAACACCAGACCCGCGCCCAGTTCAAGGCCCTGAAAGCCCGTACCCCGGAAGAGGAGCTCGACAAACTGCGCCCGAAATACCTGCAGGCCGCCTGTGCCGTCATCGATAACGCCACCGGTGCCCTGCTGGCCGTGGTGGGCGGGCGCGACAGCACCGAATCCCCCCTGAACCGCGCGCTGCAGAGCCGCCGCCAGGTGGGCTCCATCTTCAAGCCCCTGGTCTACGCCGCCTACTTCGAGCGCGGCTACGGCCCGCGCTCCCTGCTGTCGGATAACTCCATCCTCCGCGGTGAAATCGCCGGGGCTCCGCGCTGGCGCCCGCGCAACTCGGATGGCCGGTTCACCGGCAACCACCCCGCCGCCTGGGGCCTGCTGAAGAGCCGCAACACCATGGCTGTGCGCGCCGGCAACATCGCCGGCCTGCAGAACGTCATCAACACCGCGCTCTACGCCGGATTCCCCCGCCCGGCCAAGACCCCCGGCCCCACCATCTACCTGGGCACCTGGGAGGCCTCTCCCCTGGAGGTGGCAGGTGCCTTCACCGCCTTTGCCAACGGCGGCGTGCGCCCCACGCCCTACATCATCCAGCATATCACAGATAAGGATGGCCGGGTGGTCTGGCAGAACACCCCCAGCGCCCGCCGGGTGTGCTCCACCCGCTCGGCCAATGCGGTTTCCGCCGTGCTGCAGCAGATTACCAAACCCGGCGGCACCGCAGGCAGCGTGCAGCGGCTGGGCTTCAAATACCCCTGCGGCGGCAAGACCGGCACCACCAATAACTACACCAACGCCTGGTTCTGCGGCTTCACCACCGACCTGACCGCCGCTGTGTGGGTCGGCTTCGACCGCCCCACCATGATTGCGGATAAGGCCTACGGCGGCACCGTGGCCCTGCCGCTCTGGGTGGGGGTCATGCAGTGCGCTGCTGCCCGTGGCTACCAGATGAAGGGTATACGCACCGCCCCCGCTGCCGGCCGCAACAGCGGCATACGCCTCTGCCGCACCTCCGGCATGCTCGCCCACGCCGGCTGCGAGTACGAGGGCAAGGCCTACATCGAAACCATGGCCGATTTCACCAAGCAGCGCCCGCTCTGCACCGTGCATGCCGAACTGGCTGAAGACCCGGATGCCGGCAGCGATGTGGAAGAAGTGGCCGAAGACCCGGATGCCACCCCCGATATCGATGGCGCAGACGCCTTCCCGCAGGACGACGTGGCCGAGGAGGTGTGAGAATTGGATAATGGGCGGTCGCATAATAAATTAGCCTTCCCTGGGAAAAAATCGTATACTTTATGTGTCCCATTGTAAGCTTATGGCCTATACATTGCGAAAACGGCAGTACCGCTGCTGATGCAGCGGTAACCAGTCGCTTCCGTCTCCGCTAAAGCTACGCCGAGACGGGTCGCTCAATGAAATACTTGCTATCGCAAGTATGTAAATACCGCTGCGAGCAGCGGTATGAAAGCACTGCTATCGCAGTGCATGAAATACATGCCTGTGGCATGTATGAAATCCCTCATGCT
This sequence comes from uncultured Verrucomicrobiales bacterium, assembly GCA_937916135.1. Lineage (GTDB taxonomy): Bacteria > Verrucomicrobiota > Verrucomicrobiia > Verrucomicrobiales > Akkermansiaceae > Akkermansia. The sequence goes on along the minus strand of CALFTQ010000070.1, from coordinate 23,588 downwards.
GGCGCATGAGGGATGGGAATTTGAGGCAGGGGGAGCATCTTTGACAATGATGTTGAGGTTTCTATTCCTCACAAAATCTTTGGGATGCGTGAGGATGTCACGCGCGGGGGGTTGACCGGGGTTGACACATGGCGTATGATAAAAGGCATGAGCGAAGAAGAAAGCAAACCAACACCCGAAGAAGAACCCGTCGAGACGCCGGAGACTCCGGCTGAGGAGGAGCAGCAGCCTGTAGATGAGCTGACCAAATGGCGCGAGATGGCGCTGCGCACGGCGGCGGAGTATGATAACTACCGCAAGCGCTGCGTGAAGGACCGCGAGGATTTCACCAAATATGCGAACCGCAGCCTGCTGGAGGAGTTGCTGCCGGTCATTGATAATTTTGAGATGGGCATGCAGATGGCCCAGCAGGACACCAGCTCGATGATCTACATCGGCATGAGCATGGTGCAGAAGCAGCTGGCGGATTTCCTGGCCGGGCAGGGCGTGGAGGCTATCGAGTGCGCCCCGGGGCAGGAGTTCGACCACAACCTGCACGAGGCTATCATGAGCGAGCCGAGCGACCAGCCGGAGGGGACCATCATCCGCATTCTGCGCCGGGGGTATAACCTGCGCGGCCGCCTGCTGCGCCCGGTGAATGTGGTGACCGCCGCGCCGAAGGAGGAGGCCGCCCCGGAGGCATAAGTTCAACCCACACATACGACGATGGCACAGGATTATTACGAGGTGCTGGGCATTGACCGCAATGCGGATGAGGCCACCATCAAGAAGGCCTACCGCAAGCTGGCCATGAAATACCACCCCGACCGCAACCCGGACAACAAGGAAGCGGAGGAGAAGTTCAAGGAGCTGGGTGAGGCCTACGAGGTGCTGAGCGATGCCGACAAACGCGCCGCCTACGACCGCATGGGGCACGAGGCGTTCAAGAATGGCGGCATGGGTGGCGCCGGCGGCCCCGGTGGCTTCGGCGGTTTCACGGATCCGGCAGACTTGTTCTCGCAGATATTCGGCGGGGCATTCGGCGGTTTCGGTGGCATGGGTGGCGGTGGCGCCCGCCGCAAGGCAGACCCGCGGCGCCCCGGTTCCGACCTGCGCACGGATCTGGAGATTACGCTGGAGGAAGCGGCAGAGGGCTGCACCAAGACCCTGGAGGTGGAGCGCCTGGTGCCCTGCGAGGAGTGCAACGCCACCGGTTCCAAGGATGGCCGCGCCGGGTTCCACACCTGCACCACCTGCCACGGCACCGGTGTGGTGACGCGCCAGAGCGGTTTCTTTGTGCAGCAGAGCACCTGCCCGACCTGCCGCGGTGCAGGGCAGACCATCAGCAACCCCTGCCCGAAGTGCCGTGGCGAGGGCCGCGTGCACAAGGATGTGAAGATTTCCCTGCGCGTGCCTGCCGGCGTGAATACCGGCACCAAGCTGCGCTCTACCGGCAATGGCGATGCCGGTACCCACGGTGGCGAGACCGGCGACCTCTACGTGTTCATCGAGGTGAAGCCGCACGATATCTTCACCCGCGATGGCATGGACCTGCACTGCACCATTCCCGTGCCCTTCATGGATGCGGTGCTGGGCGGTGAAATGACCGTGCCCACGCTGAATGGGCCCGCCAAGCTGAAGCTGCCCGCCGGCACGCAGAGCAACACTATCTTCCGCGTGCGCGGCCAGGGTATGCCCAGTCTGAAGGGATCCGGCCGCGGTGACCTCATGGTGGAGGTGCAGGTGGAAACTCCCACCCGGCTTTCCTCTTCCCAGGAGAAGGCGCTCAAGAAGTTCGGAGAGGAGCTGAAGGACAGCAACCAGCCCGAGGTGACTGATTTCCGCAAGCGCGCAGCCCGTTTCCTGAAATAATACCCCGCCCCTGCTCGTTCCCATGCACAGGTGCTATGCCCCAGGGGCCAGTCTGCAGGCCGGTGCCACCCTCAGCATCGAGGGTGAGGAGGCGAAGCATGCCCTGAAGGTGATGCGCCTGCGCGTGGGGGAGGAGTGCGAGGTGTTCGACGGCTGCGGCCAGGCTGCCGTGGGCCGCATTGTGGCCACTGCCGGCAGCAGCTGCCTCACCCTGGCCGGGCTGCGCCCGCTGCCGCCGCTGCCGCCGGTGGCGGGTATCACCTTGGCCCTGGCTATCCCGAAAGGCAGCAATATGGACCTCATCGTCCAGAAAGCGGTGGAAATGGGCGTGCAGCGCATCATCCCCCTCATCACGGAGCGCACCATCGTGCGCCTGGATGCCAGGGAGGCCGCAGCCAAGACCACCAAGTGGAGCCGCACCGTGCTGGAGGCCTGCAAGCAGTGCGGTGTGAATTCCCTGCCGCTGGTGGAACAGCCGCAGAGCTATGCGGCATTCCTGCAGCGCACTGACCTTCCGGAGCTTAAAATCCAATGTGCCATTGTGCCGCATGCCCGCCCGCTGCGCGAGCTGCTGGAGGCGGCTCGTTCCTCAGGGCAGGGCAGCTGCGTGCTCCTCATCGGCCCGGAGGGCGACTTCTCCCCCACCGAGTATGCTGCCGGCGAATCTGCCGGCTATGCCCCCGCCAGCCTGGGCCCCATCATCCTGCGCGTGGAAACAGCCGTTTTCCTGGCTGTGGCCTCAGCCCGCTATGCGCTGGATGCCTGAATATGCCATATTTCCGGTGTTTATTTTGGTGATGCAAGCATTTTGACCTTGCCATGCCGTAGGGGATTTGGTAGAGTGTGAAATGAGCGGTATCTCCGTCTCTCACCTTCGAAGTATTTTCAATAAAAAAATCTACAATATGAAACTCCACCTCCCGAAAGGACTTCGCGCGGCTCTGCTGGCAGTAATCGGCACTGCCGCCTTGTATGTGAGCACCAGCCAGGCTGCCCCTGCTGCCGAATATGGGTATGTAAGCGTGCAGCAAACCATGATACAGGAAGACGTGCATGCCAATGACCCGCCACGCTTCGCTGCTGAGAACTTTGCTTTTGTTGATCCCGCAACCGCTAAGCCTATCGACTGGAATAAGTCCGACTGGGCATTATCAATAGATGCCATTAATGTTGCAAGTACGCCTGAGGCGGATGGTGACCAGCTCGGCACTTCCATCCTCACAAACTCCGGTTCAGTAATTGATGGCGGAAGCGACACTATCACCCTGAACATGGCAGACAGTTTCTGTTTTTACCTTTCGGCTCAGGGCAGAATCAGAATCGTGTTCAGCGGTAAGAAAAATAATAGTGTTGCAAAGGATATCATGCTTTTCCGCCTGGATGGCTACAACTGGGAGGCCAATCCGGACTGTGGCGAGGTAAGCATCAGATTGAATTTCTCCTGGGATGCTGATGGTGGTCTGGCAAAGTTTGAAGGCGGTAACTATGGTGCCCTTACATTCGAAGGTGCCTATTTACTGGATAATGAGAGCCATGATGTCATCAGCAAGATCAATACCTTCTACGATGGAGAGGTGCTTCTGAATTCCTATACGATGCCGGAGGACTTCCTGAGTGTTTCTGACCCCGAGGCCGGTCCGATGGATGGCGGTGGTCTGTACACCCTGGCTAATGATGGCGCCACTATCAAGCTTACTGCCGAGACTCCCGGCACGACGGAGGCGTGGTTGATCAGCGGCAAGACCAACCTCAACTATCTTCTGGAAGGTAAGGATGGAGAGGCGTTCTATACCGATACCGTCAATAACTCAGTTCGCCTCATGGGTGCTGAGGATACCGTATATTTCAACGGCAGCAAAGGTGTTCTGTGGCTTACGGAGGGCGACTATACATACAATCAGCTTACGCGTGTCAAGACCCAGATTACGGGCTCCGAGGCAGATGGCAACATCGGTTTCGCCGCGATGGAAGGCTGCACGCTGACGGTTGCCAAGAATGTGCTGCACTCCACAGCTCTTTCCACCGGGTGCGGCATCCGCGCACTGGGTGATGGCAAGGTGGTGTTTGAGGTGAACACCGGTGCGTTTGATGAATCCGGTCTGGAGCTCAGCACGGATGGCTTCACAGTGTTTTCTCACGAGGCAGGCGCACGTTACCTTCGTTTTGTGGAAATCGGGGAGAATACGGATGTTGACCTGAAGGTGATTGGGAGCCATGTGGTTACGGTGATGCTTGGTGATGGCAGCATCGGCTCCAATGCCACCATCACGCGTTTGCGCAACAACCCTGATGACAATAATCTGAATGGCGATCTGGTTGTTGATTTGAATGGCGCATCCAAGGCCGTCAAGACCACCTACATCGGCAAGGTGAGCAATGAGGATGGCAACCTTATTCTGGATGGCGTCAATGTCGTCACCACGGAAGGTGAAGATGATGAGGTAATCACAACGGAAGTGATTTCCCGCCTGGGTGCCAAGGAACTTTACGCTCGCGGCGATATCAAAGTTGCTGCTCAGGTGAGAGTCAGCGGCAAGGTGGAGTCCGAATTGAGCTTCAAACTGGAAAAAGGCTTCCTGGAGGCCGGTTCCCTGGTTGCCGGCGGTAACTTCTACGTGGGTTCTGAAGGGAACCCGGATGTGCGCCTCTCTGTGAGTGGGGCTGTGGAAACCTCAGGCACCAATGCTATTTTCGGCACGGCCAGTGTGGGCTCCATGACGGCAACGAATTCTGTATTTGTCCGGACGGATGCCAATGAGAAGGCTTCTCTGGGCGGTGGCAGTATCACGGCTCCGTCAGTTCAGTCCGGTGGTATTGTTGTGGCCGGTAAGGGAGAGCAGGAACTCCTGAAAGGTGGGTTCTCCATCGGTGCTGCGTCGCTGACAGCCGGCACAGTGTGCGAGGAGGTGACGGTGACTCTTAAGGACGAGGCCAGCATGTCTGTTGCCGGTCTGGAAGGGGGCAACACCATTCTGCTTGATGAGAAGAAGCTGCTCACCAATGCAAGCTTCACCGCTTCGGGTGCCGCCAGAAGCGCTGGCCTTCTGTCCGTTGACAAGAATGCGCTTGCAGCTGTCGGCGGTAAGCTGGAGGTTGATTCCATTGCCATTGATAAGGGATACGAGGTAGCGGCCAGTGAACTGGTTATCAAAAATGGCATGGCCAGCGGCAATGGCCTTTCCACCACGGGTGAGACAACGCTGAGCAATGTGGTTCTGAAGGATGGTGAAACAACCGGTTCCGGCATTGTTGCGGATTCCATCACCATTGAGAACGGTCATGTGGTGAACAATGTGGCCTTGAGCGCAGCCGGTGGTATCACCAGCGAAGGCGCCACGCTTAACAAGGCAGTGCTGAACGATAAGCTGATTACCAATGGCGAGACAGTCCTGGTCGATGCTACTATTGCTTCCACGAACCTGGAGTTCGGTGGCGCTGAGGGTGACTCTTTCTCCGCCGGTGTCGCCTGTGCCGTGGATAAGCTTGTCATTTCCGGTACCATTACTCCCGATGGCGACCAGACCACTCTTACAGTGGGGAACCTTGTCGTTCACGCCGAACACCTCAGCTTCGACACGCCGTCCACCTATACCGTGCTGCAGGCCAACGGGGACAGCGAGGTGGATTTGACCGGGTCGGATATTGATATCTACGTCCCGGCATACACCTATGCAAATGTGCAGGTGGGTGCAGATGGCAGCCTTGAGGTGACCGGTCGCAAGGATGAGGCCGCTATCAAGGCAGAACTTGCCGATACAGAGCTTCGCGATATCACCATGACCGCTATCGAGGAAATCAGCGCCCTTTCTCCTGATGGTGTTGCTGCCGCCCTGCATGATGTCATGGGTGATGTGATTCACACGGGTTTTGAGCGGCGCCAGGAGATCCTGGATGCCATTGCCGGTGCTTCCACCACAGCCCTGGCCGATTCCCAGCGCCGTGGCATTATGGAAGTGCAGAGCAACCTGCGCAACCGCATCGTGCAGATGGGCGGCGGAAGCGGTTGGGAAAACACCGGTATTCAGGCCTGGGCTCAGGCAGATACCAGCTTCTCCTCCTCCGACTCCGGTGATGATGGCCCTGGTTACGATTTCAATACCTGGGGTGCCACAGTGGGTGCCAATGTGGATATCTCCGAGAATGTGGCCGTGGGTATGGCCTTCTCTGCCTCTTACGGTGAGATCGATGCTGATAGTGCAGATAATGCCTCCGGCAACAACGATGCATACTACCTCAACCTGTTTGCCCGCCACCAGACTGGCCGGTGGACGCAGATGCTCATCCTCACCGCCGGCATGAATGATATGGATCTGGAGCGCAATGTGGGCGGTTACTCGGCTTCGGGTAACACAGATGGTATGTCCCTCTCTGCCTACTATGAATTGGGTTATGTTCTCGGTCTGAACGAGGAGTTCACCCACATCATCCAGCCCCTGGTGAATGTCCGCATTACCTCTGCCAAGGTGGACGGCTACACCGAAGATGGCTCTATCGGTGATGCAGCCCTTGAATACGATGGTGACAGCTACGTGTATGGCTCCGTGGGTATCGGTCTGCGCTACCAGGGGGTCATGTACGAGAGCGTACACGAGCGCAATGCTGTGCTTGAGGCCCGTGCCCTCGTTACCCAGGACTTCGGGGATACCACCGAGACTGCCAATGTGGCGCTGGGTGGTGCGGCATATGAGGTGTCGGGCACGGATAGCTCCGGAACAGGCTTCGAACTGGGTGCCGGTATCTCCGTTCCTGTGGAGCAGCACACCACCTTCTATGCTGACGTGGATATGACCATTCGCCCCGATACGACCGGTTTCCGCGCCAATGTCGGTATGCGTTATGATTTCTGATTAGGGTCCTGCCTGAAATCGTCTCTCTCCAAAACCCCGCATGGCCCGGCCGTGCGGGGTTTTGCGGTACGAGCGATGCGCTATGCGCCCCGAATGCACGCGCGGCAATTCGCACGTGCGGTGGGGCGCGCCACCTGCTCGCTCATCTGCACCGGAGGCGTGGGAAATTTTAGAGTCATACCTTCACATTCATGATTGCAACGGGGGGGCGGCGGGGGTAAAATGGTGGCATGAGTTACGACCTGATTGTGATAGGTGGCGGCCCGGCCGGTTATGTAGGCGCAATCCGCGCGGCCCAGCTGGGCAAGCGTGTGGTGTGCGTGGAGCGGGAGCGCGTGGGCGGCACCTGCCTGAACTGGGGTTGCATACCGACCAAGGCCCTGCTGAAGAATGGCGAGGTGTACAACACCATCAACAAGCGCGCTGCCGAGTTCGGCATCGCGACCGAGGGTCTGAGCGTGGATTGGGAGGCCGTTATCGGACGCTCCCGCCAGATAAGCGACCGCCTTTCTGCCGGTATTGCGTTCCTGTTCAAGAAGAACAAGATTGAGAACGTGGCCGGTGTGGCCAGCATTCCCGGCCCGGGCAAGGTGGAGGTGACAGCAGCCGATGGCACGGTGACCACGCTGGAAGCCCCGCAGATTCTCATAGCCACCGGTGCCCGCACCCGCGAGGTGCCCGTGTTCCCCTTTAACGGCAAGACCATCATCGGCAGCAAGGATGCGCTGGTCATGAAGAAGCGCCCGGAGAGCATGATTGTGATTGGCTCCGGTGCTATCGGCTCTGAGCTTTCCTACGTGTACCACTGCTTCGGCACCAAGGTGACCCTGGTGGAGGCGCTGCCGCGCATCCTGCCCAATGAGGATGACGATGTGAGCCAGGCGGTGGAGCGCTCATTCAAGAAGCAGGGAATCACCTGCATGGCCGGTGCCAAGGTGGATGCCCTGAAGGACAACGGCGACAGCGTGACCGCCACCATCACGGCCAGAAACGGCAAGGTGCAGGAAATCACGGCAGATGTGTGCCTGGTGGCTATCGGCGTGGTGCCGGTGGTGCCGGCGGCCAACGGTCTGGAGCTTACCGAACGCGGCTTCATCAAGGTCAATGAACGATACGAGACCAGCATCAAGGGCGTGTATGCCGTGGGCGACTGCATCGGCGGTATCATGCTGGCTCACACCGCTAGTTACGAGGCTGAGCAGGCCGTGGAGGGGATGTATGTGGAAGGCCACACCCCGAAGCAGGCCCTCATTGTGCCGGGCTGCACCTACTGCCACCCGCAGGTGGCCAGCGTGGGCAAGCGCGAGCGCGAGCTGAAGGCCGCCGGCGTGGAATACAAGGTGGGCAAGTTCCCCTTCCAGGCTATTGGCCGCGCGGTGGCCGGCGGCGATACGGAGGGTTTCGTGAAGCTGCTTTTCGGCAAGGAGAATGGAGAGCTGCTGGGTGCCCACATCGTGGGCGATAACGCCACAGAGCTGCTCACCGCCCCGGAACTCGCGTTGAACAGCGAGTTGACGGATGCTGACCTGAACGCCATGATTTACGCCCACCCCACGCTCTCGGAGGCCATTCATGAGGCCGTGCTGGCAGCAGACGGGCGCGCAATCCATGCTTAATTTCTGCAGCAAAGGCGATGGCGCGTAAGTTTTACTACGACACCGGCACCGAAAAGGTCGGCCCCGTGAGCGGGAATGACCTGGTGCGTTTGCGTGCCTCAGGCGAAATTACAGATGAAACCTGGGTGCGCCGGGCAGACAACAACACCTGGCGCCCCCTGCACACCGTCAATCTCAGCGAGGAGGAAGAGGAGGAGCGCAACCCCGGCATGTTCACGGTGCTGAAACGCAGCGGGATGCTGGTGCCTGCGCTCCTCATGGTGGTGGGGCTCGTGATTTTTCTGGTGCTGGCTATCGGGGCCATCCAGTTGTTCTGGCCGATACTGCTTTTTATCTTCATCGTCTGGTTGTTCACCAAGGCCTTGAGGTGATATGGTAGACACATGCAGTTTAGATAGCCTGCAGGCGGTGCAGAATTTTGGTGAGCATCCGCTCTTCTATTTCTGCTGTGTTTTTGCGACGGTGGTGGGTGCCATTGCTGGTGCCACGGCCTCCAGCCGCGTGCGCATGGATATCGTGGGTGTGCTGGTCTGCGGCACCATAGCCTCGCTGGGTGGCGGCACGGTACGTGATATTCTGCTGAACGGTATGATGACCCAGGATGGCACCCCTATCACGGTGTACTGGGTGGTGGGGCACGATGTGCAGTTCCTGTACATGGCGCTCATTACCTCGCTCATCATGTTCTACGTGACTCGCTTCTGGAACCCGCCGGTGGGTACCATCCGCGTGGCAGATGCCTTTGCCATGGCGTTCTTCACCCTGCTGGGGGCGGCCAAGGCGTATTATCTGGGCTGCTCCGGCATTGTGTGCATCTGCATGGGGGTGTGCACCGGAGTGGCTGGTGGCGCCCTTCGCGATGTGCTCACCGGCAATGTGCCCTATGTGTTCCGCTCCAAGGAGGTGTATGCTTCCGCTGCCTTCTCCGGCAGTCTGCTCTTTGTGGTGCTGCAGTATTTTAGCTGCCCCTACCAGATTTCCTACATCTTGGGCACCATCGTGGTATTTGTGGTGCGCATGGTGGCGGTGTATATGAACTGGCAGCTGCCCTCCTACCGCTCTCTGCTTGATACGGTGCATCCCGATGAGCCGCACCAATGATGCACCGGGCCAATGAATTTCCCTTGGCTGAGGGCGGGATGAATCCAATTTTGTTTGACAGGGCAGCGCTGGTGTGTTAAACAGGTGGCATGCCTAAAGTATATACAACTACCCAGAAGGCCGGCATCTGGTCTACTATTGGTGCCGGGGTGTTGCTGCTGGCCGGTGGAGCCGGTGTGATTGTGGCCATGAACTGCTCGAATGAGAAGGTGGATGGCGGCTACGCGGCTTATGTGTACACCAATCCGATTTTCGGTATCAAGGAGTTCCGCAGCGTTATCAAGGGCCCGGGCGGCACCGGTTATGTGTGGCGTCAGAAGTCCATCCCGATTTGTGTGACACCGTACACCATGACGGAAACCTTCGATGACATCCGCGCGGCAGACCAGCTCAAAATGAAGGCAGAGGCCTACCTGGTGTACCGCATCGATGCGAACAAGGTCAAGGAGTTCGTGGAGAACTACGGCGCCATTGCCGAGGTGCCGAACAACCCGGACGAGATTGCCCGAGATGCCTACAATTCCTTCATCTGCCAGCCCTTCCGCACGGCGGTGCGCACGGCCATTGCCCAGTTCCGTGGTCTGGAAGCCCCTGCCAAGATTCCGGAGATTACCCGCATGGTGGAAACCAGCCTGCGCAAGCAGCTGGCGGGCAGCCCCTTCATCGTGGAATCCGTGACTATCGGTTCCACCCTGCCGCCGGAAAGCGTGACGGCCGGTATCACCAAGAAGGTGGAAGCCACCCAGGAGTATGAGCGCCAGGCTATCATGCTGGAAATTGCCAGGCGTTCCGAGGAAATTGCCGAGGCCGAGGGCCGCGCCAAGGCCAACCGCGTGAACCAGGAGGCCCAGGGTGAGCTTCTCCGCGCCAAGGCTGAGGCCGATGCCAAGCTCTACGCCAAGCAGCAGGAGGCCGCCGCCATCGTAGCCATGAAGAAGGCCGAATCCGAAGGTATGATTCTGGAAGCCGCCGGTAAGAAAGCCCTCAACGAAGCCATCGGCGAAAACATCATCCGCGTGGAAACTATCCGCAACCTGGATAAGATTAAGTTCCCGCATATCCTGGTGGGCAGCGATGCCGTGAGCCCGCTGTTCGATGCCCTGCAGAATATCCGCAAGGCCGTGGCCCCGGTTCCGCCGCCACCTGCTCCTGCTCCCCAGCCTGCACCCGCAGCTCCGCAGATGTGAGGTTCCACTCAAGGGGTGGCATGAATCCATGCGGTGTATTGTTCAACGCATGATGCCACCCCGACCTGCACCGGGGCTCCGGTTTCTTTTTGTTTGTACGAGTGGTTCTGCCCGCCACTCGCTATGGATAGGTCGTCCTTACGGGCGCAGAATTCCCGGGCGCTGCTCAGGCCTGGCAGGTGAGAACCACACGGTGCCCGGAATCAGGCCTGGGGGTTTACGGTGCCGCAGTGGGTGAAGAGGGTGGGGTCGAGCTCGGCCTTGGCCCTGGCGGCGATGTCGCGGGCCTGCTCCGGGGTCTCGGTGAGGGCAAACATGGTGGAACCGCTGCCGCTCATGAGGGCGGCGCGGGTGCCGGGCTGCTCCAGCAGCCAGCACTTCATGCGGGCCAGGATGGGGAACTTGGCAAAGACCGGGCGCTCCAGGTCATTCACCAGGGTGATGTCGTCCACCTTCTGCGGGCCGTAGCTGATGCCCTTGATGCGCTTGCTGCAGGTGAGCCCCTTGTAGGCGGTGGGGGTGCTCACGCCGAATGCGGGCTTGAGCAGCACGATGGGACTGCTCCACCCGGCGAGCTCCGGCACGGGGGTCACAATCTCGCCGCGGCCCTTGCAGCGGCAGATGGTGGGGGTGAGGAAGTAGGGCACATCACTGCCCAGGGAAGCGGCCATGGTGCAGAGTTCCTCCAGCTCATAGTTGGTACCCAGAATCTCGTTGATGGCCAGCAGGGTGAAGGCGGCATCGCTGCTGCCGCCACCGAGCCCGGCGCCATGCGGGATGCGCTTGGTGAGGGTGATGCGCTGCTTGGCCTTGCGGCCGTATACCTTCTCGAATTCACGCACGGCCTTGAATACCAGGTTGCTTTCATCGGTGGGCACGCCAGGGGTATCGCACTTGATGGTGGTGGTGCGGGAGTTGTGGAAATCGAGCGTGTCGTACAGGTCGATGGGGGCCATCAGGATATCCACATTGTGGTAGCCGTCTTCGCGTACTTTGTTCTGAACACGCAGGGAAAGGTTGATTTTTGCCGGTGCCTCGTAGGTTGACATGGTGGAGGAATGGGGGGGTAAGAGTTAATCGCGGCGGCGGGGTTTGCGGGGCGGCCGCTTTTTGCGGGCCTCCTGTTCCATTTGCTGGAGCTCCTCAGCCGTGGGGCGGCGGATGATGTATTCACCGTCCTTGGCCTGGTTGGCGCGGTCTCTGGCCATCTGCTCAAAGTATTCCGGATCCGCCATCCAGAGTAACTTGTTGTAAGCCTCTGCTTCGTCTGCCTTAGCCCGCTGGAGTTGCTGTTTTGCGATTTCGCGTTCCTGCTCCAGCTTGTGAAGTTCCAGAACGGGGGTGAGCAGCAGCATGGAAGCGAGGACTGCCACCAGCACCAGAAAGATGACTCCGCTGACTTTCAGCATGCCGCGAATCCCCTTGCTGCGCTGGTTGCGCTGCTCCTGGAGTTCTTCCAGGGTGGGAATCCGGCTTCTGAATAGGGGGTGTTGCATATGGGGAGTCGGAGAGAGGGGGGAATCAGCGTTCTGCGAAGGGGACAAAGCGGCCTCGGCGGGCCAGCACGATGGTGTGCAGCCGCAGCTGCTTGCCCTTGGAGGAGGCGGGTACGGTGGTGCTGCTCACCTCGAAACCGGCGCGGCGCAGCGTGGCCTCCAGTTTCTTATCGGCCTTGGAGAGGTTGATGACCAGCATGCTGCCGCCTTTCAGGGCGTTGAAATAGGCCTGGGCATCTCCCAGGGTCATCTCGCAGCGGGTGTGGGCACTGCGCAGCAGAATGGCATGCAGAGAGCCGGTGCGCTTGCGGCAGAGCTCGGCAGCGGTGGCGGGCTCGGTGGACACGCGCTTGTCCTCCCACAGGGCCTTGTTTTCACCGAATTCACGGTTCCACTTCACGATTTCGGGCACGGGCTCGGCCACGATGAATCTGGCCTTTTCCCTGGGCAGGCACTGCATGGCCTTGGCCAGTCCGTAGCCGAGGCCCAGCCCGGCAATCATGATGCAGGGCTGCCCGGCGCGGGTGATGGGTGAGGTGGCCAGCTCGGCCATGGCTTCCTCACTGCCGTAGGTGAATGAATTGGCGCAGGGCATGCCGTCCAGCTGCAGGGTGAGCACGCCATCGCGCTCCCAGAGCTCCCACACGGAGCCGTCTTCCAGTGCCTTCTCTCCCAGTTTGGTAAGTGGTTTCATGCGTTAATCGGTTCTTTCTTAATTCAGGGTGATGGAGACCGGGCAGTGGTCTGACCCGGTGATATCGGCGTGAATCTCAGCGCAGTGTACGCGCGGCAGCATGGATTCGGACACGCAGAAGTAGTCGATGCGCCACCCCACGTTCCGGGCGCGGGCACCACCGCGGAAACTCCACCAGGTGTAGGCGTCCCGGGTGTCCGGGTGCAGGCGGCGGAAGGTATCCGCAAAGCCGGCGCCGAGCAGGGCGGTGAAGCCGGCGCGCTCCTCATCCGAGAAGCCGGCGGAGAAATGGTTGGCCGCGGGGCGGGCCAGGTCAATCTCTTCGTGGGCCACGTTCAAGTCGCCGCAGAAGACCACGGGCTTCTTCCCGGCCAGCCCGGCCACATAGGCGCGGAAGGCGGCATCCCATTCCTGGCGGTAGGGCAGGCGGGCCAGCTCGTTCTGGGAGTTCGGGGTGTAGCAGTTCACCAGGTAGAAATCCTCAAACTCCATGGTGGCCACGCGGCCCTCGGTATCATGCTCAGGGCAGCCTATGCCCAGGGTGGTGGAGAGCGGTGCCACTTTTGAAAGAATGAGCACGCCGGAGTAGCCTGCTTTCTGTGCCGGGTTCCACAGGCTGTGCGGCCAGCTGGCCAGCCACAGGTCACTCACCTGCTCCGGGCGGGCTTTCACCTCTTGCAGGCAGAGAATATCCGGCTGCAGGGCGTCCATCTTTTCGGCCAGTCCCTTGCCCAGGGTGGCGCGTATGCCGTTCACATTCCAGCTGACGATTTTCATGCGGGTGTTTACTTTTTGTGGTGGGGGTGGATGGAGCGCAGCTTGTGCAGGCGCTGCTCCATGCGGGGGCGCAGGTTTTCCTCAATCCAGGCATTGGCGGCGGCGAGCCCTTCTGCCTTGTAGATGCGGCCGATCTGAGCCTCCACTCCGGTGGCGTTGCCGGTGAGGCGCAGGAAGTTGTTGCTGGTGAACTCAATGAAGAGGGCACCGTCTATCTCGCCTTTGAACGAGAGAATCCACTCGCGCACATACAGCGCCAGGATGGCATCGCCCACCCAGGCCTGGGCGCGTGCTACGGGGTCTTGGTCAGGGGGTAAGCTCGGCATGGCGGTACTTGGTTTTTATCTGGTTGGGGGTGGTGCGGATCTGGGCTGCCTCTGCGCAATCCAGTTCAATGCCCACGCTGCTGTGCGGTTGCGTTGTGTCTGTGTGAATGAAGAGCACTTTCTGCTCCGGTTTCAACTGCTTGAGCTGCATGCCGATGACGCGCTCATCCACCGAGAAGTGGGTGCGCCCGGTCAGGAGTTCCTGCAGATGGGTGCGCAGACGTGCATGGCCGGGGGTGAGTTTCTTGCCGGGCTGCTCCAGCTCGCGGCAGACCCACAGGCGGGGAATCAGCCGGTTTTCGCGCTCCATGAGGTCGAGAGTCTGCCGCAGGGTGCTCACGTTCGTGGCCATCACGTTGAGGTGCTGTACCTGCGGGGCAGCAGCTGCTTTTTCCAGCTCTGCACTGGGGCCGATGATAATCCAGTCGCCCACAGCCAGTTCCTCCAGCTGGTCATCCACCTCTGCCCGCAGGTCGATGAGAGCCTGGGTGCGTGGGTCAGAATGGCTGCAGCTTGCCACCAGGAGGGGCAGGGCTGCAGCCAGACAGAAAATGGTGCTGTAGAGAATCCGCATGGGGGCGGTATCAGCCGCGGGAGCGTGGTTCGCGTTCTCCGGCGGTCTTGACACCCGGCGTCGTGGTGAACGGCGCGCCACCCGTGGGGGCTTTCTGGGTAAAGGCCACACCGGCCTGTTCAAAATCCTTGCCGGCCACGGGGAAATCCTTGCGCAGCGGGTGGTAGGGGTAGCCCTCCCACATCATGATGCGGCGCAGATCCGGGTGCCCGGCGAACTCGATACCCATCAGGTCGTACTGCTCGCGCTCCAGCCAGTTGGCAGAGCGCCACACCGGCACCATGCTCGGCACGGTGTTTTCAGCCTCGCTCACCGGAGTGCGCACCAGCAGGTTGGCGCCGGTCTCAGCCTGGGTGATGGTGTAGTTGACCTCGAAACGCGGCTCTTCTCCCAGGTGGTCAACGGAGGAAACGCACACGAGCATGTCGAAACCGCAGGCGTCCTTGGCATAGCGCATGGCCTGGGTCAGAATCTCCGGGGCAATGGTGAGGGTGATATCGCCACGGAATTCCTTGCTGCTCACCTGCGGGAAACGGGCGCAGATCTTATCAGCAGCGGCTTTCTGAAGTTCGGAAAGGTTCATGGTGGTGGTGGAATGTTGCGGTTAGTCCTGCGTGATGATACCGGCGGGGATGGTGTGGGCGTTCTGGGCCTGGCGCAGGTCGTGCTCCTTGAAGAAGCCCTTGAGCGGGTGGTCCGTGGCCATAATCTTATCCTGCAGCGTGATGAGCCCCTGCAGCAGAGCCTCCGGGCGGGGAGGGCAGCCGGAAATGTACACATCCACCGGCACGATCTTATCCACACCCTGCAGCACCGAGTAGCTGCGGAACATGCCGCCGGTGCAGGCGCAGGCACCGCAGGCGATGCACCACTTCGGGGCGGGCATCTGGTCCCAGATGCGGCGCACCAGCGCGGCCATCTTGTAGGTGATGGTGCCGCAGATGAACATGAAGTCGGCCTGACGGGGGGCATAGCGGTTCACCTCTGCGCCAAAGCGGGAAATGTCGTAACGCGAGCAGGAGGCTGCCATGTACTCAATGGCGCAGCAGGAGGTACCCATCGGCATAGGCCACATGGAGTACTTGTGCATCCAGTTGATTGCTGCCTCGACCGTGGTGTAGACGAAACCGCCGTCTGCATCTGGGTCACACATGAAATTTGTCTCAAGTTCCTGAAGATTATCGCTGGCCATAATGGTACGGGCAGGGTGTAGCACTGCCCTGCTCGCACTAGCATACCGCATTTTGGGTGAAACGCAAGCCAAATTTGGCTTGTCCCTTTCAAAAAGGAAGTTAGCGCGCGCGGATATTAGGCGTGATGCTCTAATAAAATCTTGAC
The DNA here is from genome assembly GCA_937916135.1 of uncultured Verrucomicrobiales bacterium. Classification (GTDB taxonomy): domain Bacteria; phylum Verrucomicrobiota; class Verrucomicrobiia; order Verrucomicrobiales; family Akkermansiaceae; genus Akkermansia. The sequence continues at coordinate 7,781 of CALFTQ010000070.1, read as the reverse complement.
GTGTGGCGGGTGGAAGTATAGGATTGCACGCATGAACAAGCCCACATTGCACTGGAGTGCCACGCTTACCGCACTGGCGCTGACGATTGCTGCGCCGGCTTTTGGCCAGGAATCCACGGGAGATGCCTTCCTGGATGCCATGATGAAGGACCAGCAGGCTGAGCAGGAAACCACAAGCCCCGCCGCTACATCGGCTGCAGATCCTTTTACGGAGGCCGCTTCCAGGCGGAGCACAGCGGCTCCTGAACCTGCGGCCACTCCTGCCAGACCGGTGGAGACCCGCCTGGTTTCAGCGGCGTCTGATACCCGTTTGCTCGATGAGTCTGAGGTAGTGCGTGAGCTGGGGCCGACTACCGGTCTTTTCCAGAACGATGCTGCGTTTGACGGCAAGCGCGTGGCCGGCGTAGAGTTCCGCTACACAGGAGACAAGGTGCTGCCGGACCGCCGGTTGATGGACGTAGTGCAGACCCGCGCCGGCAGTGAGTATTCCTCCGTGCGTGTGAATGCCGACCTGGAGCGACTGATAGAGCGCAGCCTGGTGGACCCGGATGCCACGGTGGCCGTGCAGCCCTCCGGTAAGGCGGTGAAGGTGATTTTCAACGTACGCGCCAGCAGCGTGCTCGCCGGTGTGGGCTTTACCGGCAACGTAGAGTTTGATGATGATGACCTGCGCGAGACCAGCAAGCTGCAGCCCGGCACCGTGCTGAGCGATGCTTCCCTGGCCGCCGCCCGCGCCAATATCATCAAGGCCTATCAGGAAGCCGGATACCCGGATACGCAGGTGAGCTGGCGTGCCGAAAAGACCGCCAGCGGCTCCTACAAGGACGTGGTGTTTGATATCAAGGAGAATCGCGAGGTGAGCATGAACACCATCTCCTTCGAGGGCAATAAGCAGTTCGATGATGAGCAGCTCCGCCAGCTCATGCAGACCAAGGAGCGCGGCTTCTTTACATGGATTACCAAATCCGGCCGCATTGACCGTGAACAGCTGGAAGATGACCTGGAGGCTGTGGTGAAACACTACCGCAACTATGGTTACCTGCGCGCCCGCCTGGCCAATGTGGAATACACTGCCAGCCCTAACAAGGAAGGCCGCCAGAAGCTCCACCTGAAGGTGACGGTGGATGAAGGCCCCCGCTACAGGGTTCGCAATGTGACTTTTGGCAAGATAACGGCCTACACACCCGCCGAACTGGAACTGGGCCTGAGCATGCTCAACGGTGATATCTACTCCCTGCAGAAAGTGTCTGACGATGTGACGATGATTCGCCGCTACTACGGTGCCAAGGGCTATGCCGATGCCGATGTGCGTCCGGACATCAACGAAGTGGGCGTGGATGCCAATGGTACTCGCCTGATTGATATCCGTTACGATGTGAATGAGGGCTCCCGCTACAAGGTGGGCCGCATCAACGTGCGCGGCAACACCAAGACCCGCCAGCATGTCATCTTGCGCGAACTTCCCCTCAAACCGGGCGAAAATCTCAATTCCGTGGACCTGGAGACGGCCAAGAAGCGCCTGGAGAACTTGAACTACTTTGATCAGGTTGAGGTGTCGCAGGGGCTTTCCACCACCAGTGGCTACCGTGATATCAATGTGAACGTGCATGAGAAGATGACCGGCAGCCTCACACTGGGTGTGGCCTTCTCCACCGTGGAGAATGTCTACCTGTACACCACCATCACTCAGTCCAACTTCGATATCCGCGGCTTTGTGAATGGCGGCACCTTTGTGGGTGGCGGTCAGCGCCTCACGCTGAACGGCAAGCTGGGTACGGAGTACAGCAGCGCCTCCATCTACCTGCTCGAGCCCTGGTTCCTGGATCGCAAGCTCGCCCTGGGGCAGGAGCTCTACTACTCCAAGTCCACCTACCTCAGTGATTATTACGAACAGAATAATTACGGCTATTCCGTCTCCCTGCGCAAGGCGCTCAGCGACCTGACCTCCGTCAAGTTTGAGTACAAGATTGAGCAGTACGGCATAGAGACTGAACCCTATGCTCCCATCTTCTTCGCGGAGCAGGACGGCGACTACACCCGCAGCCACTTCCGCCTGAGCTACGAGTATGACTCCCGAGATGCCATGGTCACCCCCCGCAAGGGTGGTCACCTGGAAGGGCATGTGGGCTACAGCGGCCCCGGCAGCACGGTGGAGACCTACACCGTGGGCCTGAGCGGTTCCTACTACTACAATTCTTTCTGGGATTCCATCTTCAGCGTGAACTTCGGTCTGGAGACAGTTGACACGGTGAGCAGCGGTGATGAAGTGCCCATCTTCGAGCGTTGCTACCTGGGCGGGCCTGCCAACCTGCGCGGCTTCCGTTATCGTGATGTCGGCATGGTGGATGAAGCCCTGGCCGGTGATGAGACCATGGGTGGCAATTCCTCTGCCTTTGTGCAGTTTGAAGTCACCCTGCCGGTCATCGAATCCGTGCGCTTCGCCATGTTTGTGGATGCCGGTTTCGTGCACAAGAACAGCTTCGACTTCAAACCCACCGAATGGGCTGCGGACTATGGTATCGGCCTGCGCATCAACCTGCCCATGGGCCCGCTGGCTGTGGACTATGCCATCCCCTTCAAGAGCGAGAACTGCGCGGATGACGATGGCCAGTTCCAGTTCTATGTGGACTACAAGTATTAAAGCGAATCGGGCATCTGCCTGATATACAAGAAATCCCCCGGTTGGACAAACAACCGGGGGATTTCTTGTGCCGGGGGGAGAGCTTCTGTTAATCCTCGTCTTCGGTCACGTAGCGGTTCTGCGCTTTTTCGAGGCGGGAGTCAGCATCTTCCTGCATTTTTTCAGCTTTGCGCTCGTTGCCGGCGTTGCGCCAGGCCCGTGCAATCTGGTGCTGGATCTCCACTTCCTTCTTGAGCTTGAAGAGGTCGCCGCCGCCGCTGCGCACATGCTTTTCAAAGAGTTTATCCGCATCCTTGGCCAGCACGCCCCAGGCGCGGGCGGGTGCTTCATCGCCCAGGTGGTTCATGTATTGAGCCAGCAGTTGCCCGAAGAGGTCACCTCTGTTTGTGTATTTCTTGAGCTGTTTGCGGTAGAGCCCGGCCAGCCCGGTGTAGTTCTTCGACTCAGCAAATACCTCTGCTTGCCGATTTACGGCATTGAGCACCAGGTCGGCGCGGTCGTCACCGCCGCGTCGTTCCAGCTGGCTCAGCGAACGCCGCAAGGCCTGTTGCTGACTCGCGGCGTTTCTGCCGGCCAGCAGGTACTTTTCCTCTACATCGGCGGCTATGTCCATCAATTCCGAATTCTTCTTGCTCAACTGGAACAAATCAGCATGAATCTTTCGCCATACCTTGTTCGGTGGAAGGTGCTTCTGGTCTGAGCCAAGAACCTTGACGTAATGCGCCCAGGCGGCTGTGAGGGTGGGGAAGGCCGTTGTGACGAAGCGGGCAGTGCTTTGAGCATCCTTGATGCGGCCGATCCGGGATAAGTAATCTGCCAGAATCATGGAGTCGGCTGCTGGAACGAGCTTGGCATCCGTTGTCTTGGCGTCCCGGTTCAGGAGGGTGGATTCGTGCTGGCTGCGACCTGAGCAGGGGTTGGTGAAGCGCCCGCTGTTGTAGCCGTAGGAGTTGGTCTGAACCCATTTTACGTTGTCTACCAGGTTGACCATCCAGGCATGTGGGCCGCGGTCGCCATCGCCGACGATATAGACGGCTGGAACACCGCGTATTTTGCCGGTATTGCAGGCAAAGTACCCTTGGTCGCGGCACACGCCGCCCTCCTTGCGGATTTCTTCGAAGGAGTACAGCTCGTAGAGGTCTTTGCTGGTGGCGGCGCGCTCCATGACGTATTTGATGGAGTTATAGGCTGCCCCCCAGTCAGACTGGCTGTAATTGACGTTTTCGGTAGCCCAGTCAAATTCGGATTGCGGCTGGCGCACATCCACAACATGCAGAAGCTGCGAAACGCTCAGCTTTTTGATATCGGTCACGAGTTTGCGCTTTTTATCCATATCGCAGAGGAAAGCGCAGACCTCGGGCACAGTGAGTCTGGGGTCATCGCCGCGGTGGCTGCCGCGGGCTTCGCATACCTGGGGGTTGATGAGGGCCCCTGCTATGGTAAGGTTGAGGTATTTGTTGCGGTCTTTTTCATCCATGGCCGCCCAGATGGTGTAAAACTGTCTGATGGAGTGGGCCATGTTTTCATCCCGTCCTTCCTGCATCAGGTAGTTCTGCATGAAGAGGTGGAGGGGCTGGCTCTTGTCGCGCAGGGCCCAGCGGAGGAAATCGGTGCCGTTGTTATCGTTGTCGTCTCCCTCCGCGCTGAGCAGCTCCGTGAGTTCCTTGGCTCCGGCGGTGCGGATGAGCAGGCAGAGGTCTACAGCCTGGAGCAGATTTCTGTTGTTCTTGTACTGAGCGTAGTTGAGTTTGCCATTGCCGGTGTAATTGGCGGCTCCTTCCTTAATCAGAGGAAGCATGGCCTGTTCGAAATCCTCGAAATCACGCGTTTCTATGAGGTGATCCACCAGTTCATCAAACTGTTTCCTGGCGCTGGCGCCGGTGGCGTTGGCTCCATGCAGGGGGGCTGCCTTTTCGTATGCGGATGTTTCTGGTTTTTTTTCCGGTTCTTCCTCTGCTTTGTTATCCGTCTTTTCGGGAGTTTCTTTCCGGGACTCTTTGAGTTTGCGCTGGCGCTCGGCCTCTTCTGCTGCCAGTCGGGCAGCTTCTGCCTCCTCAGCAGCTCGGCGGCGGGCTTCCTCTGCTTCAGCCGCCAGGCGGTCCTGCTCGGCCTTTTCAGCGGCGAGCCGTGCCATTTCTTCAGCAAGGCGTTTATCTGCAGCTATCTTGGCGCGGTGTGCCGCTTCTGCTGCTTTGCGTTCCTGTTCGGCTTTCTGGTAACAGTCATATCCATAATAACCGCCCCCGCCAAGAGCAATGAGCAGCAGGGCTACTATCCACCCCTTGCCGGATTCCTTCGGTGCTGCTTTTCTGGTTTTGAGACTTTGCTTCGCCATGCATATCATGCTACACTATTAGCGCGTGATGTAAAGCTCAAAATTCTCTGCTTTTGAACACGTGTTCTGAAGTCTGTGTGCTGAGCCCGGCAAAGTTATCCTGCAAAATCCGATTTTTCGGGCTGAGGAAGCCTCTTCAAAAAATGCGGATGATGTTTCAATTGACTTGCAAAATCTTTGGGTGCATGTGGCAGCGGGCGGGCGCCCATGCACTATATTATGCTGGAAATAAGCATTGTTTTGCGATATAGTACCCGCATGAGTGATTTGCAATGGAACAGCGTGACTCTGGATGATGATGAAAAGCCGCGAGTCCAGCCGGAGGAGCTGCAAGAGATGGCCGCTGACCTGGATCCGGATGATTTTGATGAGCCCGTGCAGGAGTTTCTGGAGGCGGTCATGGCCGGTGAGGAACCGGAGACTCTCCGCCGCGCAGCCACACTGTTGTTGCAGGATGAGGTGGACCTGGCTCCTGATCTGGCCGTGCTCGGGGTGGAGCCCGATGCCGGCCTCATAGCCCTGCTGCTGGCCGCAGGGGCCGATGTGAATGCTCGCAATGCCTATGGTCAGCCCCCGCTTCATCTGGCTGCCTATTATGGCTATGAATCCATTGTGGACCAGTTGCTGGCTGCCGGGGCAAATCTGCGCACCCGGAATCTGCATGGCCGCTTTGCGGCAGAGGTGGCGGCCACGCCGTCCCTGGCGTCCCGTCTGGAGCCACCCTACCATCCGGAGGATGATGAGCCGCTGCCGCCGGAGATTGAGGATGCAGATTATGAACCGGAATCCGGGCAGTGCGGTTGCTGCGGGCATGATTGCAAAGGCGAGCAGCACGACTGCAATCATGGAGAATGTTCCTGTGGTGAGCATCCTGGTCCTGACCACGGTGCGTGTTCCTGCGGCCATTGTCACTGATGAACCCCGGCTATGAATACCAGAATTATCGCTTTCCGCTGCCCTGCTGAGTTGTTGGAGAAAATTGACCTCACTGCCGGGTATTTCAATCGCACTCGTAATTCAGTGCTGCTGGCCGCAGTGCGCCTTTTTGCCCGCCAGCTGCGCGAGCAGCAGGGTGGAACCATGATTCAGCCCATGGCAGATGAGCTGCTCACCCGTGAGACTATGTTCCCCCACCCGGAGAGTAAAGGCGGGCGCCCACGCAAGGGGCGTACGAATAAGAAAGCTTAATCCAGCTCGGCATTGCGCATGTCGCCGGTGTCGGAGAAGGCGTTGTGGAAGCTGAAGGCCTTGTGTAAATCGTGCGGGGTGTGCCCTTTGGTGGTGCGGGCCAGGTATTTGCGCAGCAGCGGGCGGTAGTCCGGGTGCGCGCAGTTCTCGATGATGCGCTCTGCGCGCTCGCGCGGCGAAAGCCCGCGCAGATCGGCCACTCCCTGCTCGGTGATGATGACGTGCACATCGTGCTCCGTGTGGTCGGTGTGGGAGACCATGGGCACCACGGCGGAAATGGCTCCGCCTTTGGCCACGGAGGGGCAGGAGAAGATGGTGTAGGCCGCGCTGCGGGCAAAGTCCCCGCTGCCGCCGATGCCGTTCATGATATGGGTGCCGGCAATGTGTGTGGAGTTCACGTTGCCGAAGATATCCACCTCCAGTGCGGTATTCATGCAGATGAGGCCGATGCGGCGTGCGATGGCCGGGTTGTTGGAAACCTCCACCGGGCGCAGCAGAATCTTACTGCGGTAGAAATCGAAGTTCTGATATATTTCCTGCAGTGTCTCATCGCACACGTGGATGCAGCAGCTGCTGGCAAACAGGCAGCGGCCCTGCTTCATGAGCTCCACCACGGTGTCCTGGAGCACCTCGGTGTGCATCTTGAACGGCGGAATGATGGTGGAGCGCCCCACGCTGGCCAGCACCGCGTTGGCCACATTGCCCACACCGCTCTGCAGCGGCAGCCCTTCCGCCGGTATGCGCCCGGCCTGGTACTCTGCCTCCAGAAACTTGCGCATGTTTTCGCCTATCTGGAGGGTCACGTCGGAAAGGTCTTTGAACGGGGCGATGTAGTCCGGCTCGTGGGTGAGCACCACGCCCACTATCTTTTCCGGATCCACTTGCATGGTGGGACGGCCGATGCGGTCGTCCAGATTATTCAGCGGAATGAAGGTGCGGTGGGGCGGGTCGCTCGGGATAAAGATATCATGCAGACAGCGCAGTTGGCGCGGGTCATGAAAGGAGTTCAGCTCCAGGATGATGCGGTCGGCCAGCAGCCCGAACGTGGGGGTGTTGCCCTCGCTGGTGGTCAGCGTCAGCTCGCCATCGTCCGTCACTTCGCAGCATTCGATGACTGCCGTGGTGGGCCGTTCCAGGTGCCCGTAGCGCATCTGCTGCGCCATGAGGGATACGTGCAGGTCGTTGTAGTGCATGGTGCCCTCGTTGGCGGCCTTGCGGGTCTCCGGGCTGGATTGGTAGGGCAGGTGGCGGATGAGGGCATTCTCCCCCGCCAGGCAACCGGCCACCAGGGTGCTGGTGGTGGCGCCGCTCATGAGGCTGATGCGCCATTCCCTCCCGGCTTCGTGTTCGGACCGCGCGTGTGCTGCCATGGCCATGGGGATGACCTTGGGCGCACCGGCATTGGCAAATCCGCTGAATCCCACACATTCGCCATTCGGAATCATGGCGGCTGCTTCCTCCGCTGTCAGAACCTTGTATCGCATATTTCCTGCTTACACTCCCTATTCTAGCAGAAAGCTGATGCTAGAGTCCAGTCTATTTTTTGCCTTTGCCCGGCAAAGCACGCGTGTCCCAAAGATTTTGTAGAGAATAGAAATATCAGCAACATTTTGGAAG
>CALFTQ010000069.1 GCA_937916135.1 uncultured Verrucomicrobiales bacterium | reverse complement strand
TATGTGCAGGCTGTTCCCGGAGCTGTATATCGCGAGGTAAAAGCTGAGTTGCAAACGGGTCGGCAGGTGTTGTTCACCGGCACGGCCTGCCAGGTTCATGCTCTGAAAAAATATCTTCGCAAGCCCTACGACAACCTGCTGACATTCGATATCGTGTGCCATGGTGTACCCAGCCACAAGTTATTGCAGGCTTATGTAAAACACCATGAGCAGGAACAGGGTAAAGAACTGAAAGAGGTATACTTCCGGTTCAAGGACGGCAACTGGCAGGGATATAAGGTACAGAAACGATTTACAGACGGCTCGGTTCTGAACCATGTGAATTCGCAGGATATATTCATGAACCTGTTTATCGGTGACCACATGCTGAACAAAGTCTGTTACAATTGCCCTCATGCCCATCTGCCACGCCCGGGAGATATAACCCTGGGAGACTTCTGGGGTAACCTCCACGACTTACACCCGGACTGGCCGATAGGCGATGGTATTGGTTCACTGGTAGCCAATAGCGGAAAAGGTAAAGCGGCGTTGGAATCCTTGGCTGATGCGGGCAAAATCACGATTCACCGCGAACCGTTCCGTAATTTGTACAACGGGCAGCCGCGTAGCTACCTGCGCGGAGAAGAGACGCATATTCCGGTCTCACGTGAAGAGGCTTTATCACGAATCGAAACCGAACCGCTTATTGATGTGTGGAATCGTTATTGCAACATCACCAAAGTAGGCCCGTTTCGGCTGCAAACAAACGGCATCATCTACAAAGCCCTCATCTTCCCCCGCCGAGTAGTCTCTTTCGCCTACAGAACAACTAAACAACTATTCAAACACTAAGCTTTATGTCCATATTCGCCAATAAAACACTACTGATAACAGGTGGAACCGACTGCTTCGGCAATGCTTTTACTATCTCCATTTAACCATCTCAAAGATTTATTAGCACATTCGTTATACTATAAGTAAATGCATCATGCGACCACTTTTAAACATTATAACGTCAATCTAAAAAAGAATAATTAGTCCAACGCGTTATTAATAATCAATCCTACTACATATATGATCGAAAAAATCACAAGAAACGTACAGTACAGCAACTTCTACAAGTTCGTCGCCTCATTTGCAATCATTTTAATACTGCTTCCTTTTCTTATTACTCATTTTTTCATGACGTCAGATTTTGAATTAATCCATGATGAGAAAACACTGGAATCTATTTCTGACATTTCGCGAGACCTATTACACGCACGTCAATCGATAGTCCGTGTATTTGATGAATACAAATTCTTCTTATACGCTACGTGTATAGGAATTGGTGTATGTCTCCTAGCATATGCCATGTTGCATTGGCGCAATTTACAGCAAAGGAACGATTGCTATGAAGGTCTCAAAATGGAGGGAGAAATAAAAAAAGCTACAACGTACGAACTCCTGAAGAAAGTAGCTATTGCAAAAGCAGAATTCATAGGCAACATGAGTACTGGCCCATCGAAGCACAAATCGACAGTTCCGCAATATTTTTCATCATCAAATGCACCTACTACCGCGGACTATCACGGCATCATACTTGCGTGCTCGCGCTGCATTTCCTGCTGGTTGGGAGAGAGTTACCAAATTTCATATGAGATGAAAATAGGAAGAAAGTACATCGTGGATATAGTGGCAAAGGCTGAAAAAGGCAACTGTTGCGATTATATATACGAAATAAAATTTTCTTCTCCTCTCACAGACATTTTCGATAAAGGGGTAAAACAATTGACTCAATACATTGAAGCATACTATGAGTTAAGCGGCAGAGTTTGTGTAGGCGTTCTAGTGTTTTTGGTTGATGACATAGATAGCGCCGCAACAACAGAATTGAAGGTTCGGGCAGAAAAAGTCAAACCTCAAAATATCAAAGTTCTACTGCTAGAGTGGAAGTATTTGGCTCAGTACCGCGATATACGAGCATACGAACAATCTGGGCTCTTAGAACTATAGAAAATATACAACCGATCGGTAAGGGAAGCATATTTCCCTTACTGACCGCAGCCATCGGTTCTCCGGTAACAATTGTTGCATCAGTCAGGGAGCCATGCTCCTTTGTGGTAATCATGACTACAAAAAAGAAACATTTGATTTAAAAACAGGCGAAATACGCATAGAAGACGACGCATGGGTTGGAGCTCGATGTACCGTATGCCCTGGTGTAAATATAGGAGAGAATTCCGTTTTAAGCGTGGGTTCAGTGACCAGTAAAAATTTGGAATCCAATGGCATTTACCAAGGAAATCTTGCAATACTAAAACGAAATCCCCTCATGCCCCCTCTTTCTTTAGAACGCTTTTTGGACAGCTATGGTTATCAGGTGATTATTTGTCGCAAAGTGCTTTGACTTTGACAGTAAGTTATGATATAATATGCGGACACTTAAGCCAAGTTCCTTGGGTGTTTGCAAAGAATAAATACAACATAGTCTATTGTATGTCTGAAATATATTCTCAACAAAAAGAAGCTATGGACGATAATCCCCGCGATGTGTTCAATCTGCCAGGAAACATGTACAAGTATTACAAGTTCGACAGCGCATTGAACGAAAGCCGCCTGACGGGGGATGTCTACCTGGCTTCACCCCTTGATTTCAATGATCCATGCGACTGTCGTCTGGAGGTCAGGAATAACGTGAATGAGATAGGGAAAGGGGAGCAGTGGGTAGCTCAGAAGATGGAGGAGTTGGGGTACGGGAAGTCGGAAAGTATCAAGGTTGCTCGTTCTTTGATGGCGGGAGATGACCGGTTAGATGAGGTTTACCATAGACAGTTACAAAAGCTGGGGATTTTATGCACAACGGGGAATTTCAATAGTCTTTTGATGTGGGGGTATTATACAAATAATGATGGATTCTGTATAGAATATGATGGGGAGAAGTTATTGGTTGCTTTGATTGTTGGCTTTGTCAATGCTCTGGACTTTGATATGACTCGCATGCTGTATGTGAATAAAGCGTACTGGAACGAACCTTCAATACGGTGTAATGACTTACCGGCAGAGACTCTTGAAAAGGCCGCAAGCCTTCGGTTGGTGAATTATGTGGGGGGCATCGATAATGCATATTTGAGTGAAAAGAGTGACACCGTGAAAGCAAACTTTCTTACGAATATTCTCTTGAAACGTTTTGCTGGTGAAATGATTACTTATAGCGGTGGTGATGAAATCCTGTGCTGCTGCCCAACGTTGTTTTTCGATAAGAGCAATGAGGAGAGTAAGAAAAAATATTTCGTGAAAACGGAAGCATGGAAGCACGAACGGGAGTTCCGCATCATTGTTTCACTTGGGGGAAACAAAGTAATCAAGTTGGGGCGTGAGGTCGTCAAAAATGTGTATCTTGGTTGTAATACTCCTGAGAAAAAGATTATGGAAATTGCTTCCTCATTGGCGAAGAATGGCATGGAGTGCGGATTGTTCCTGATGAGGCGTCGACCGGATTGCTCGCTTGAAAATTGCAAGCTGAATTATCGTGCCATGCTGAATGGCTACAAATGCTTGGAACAGAGTATAGAATCTATCAAAAAGGAGACAGGGAAAGAGTCTGCTGAAGCATGAATCTTTCAATTTTTATGTGGCGCGATATGGGATGTATTTGGAATCTATAGAAGATGTGATTCTATGCGTTATAAACATTTGGTTATCATCGGTAATGGTTTTGACCGGGATTGCGGTTTGCAGACTTCATTGAGCTCATATGAGGCGTATTTCGGCAAGAAATATGAGCGGGTGATGGTGGAGGAAGGAATAGATAGTATAGACGGTAGGTCTCCTTTTCATGTGACCTATGGGCAAGCGCTGATATCGCAACAGCATGATTTCTGGTCAGCGTATGAGGAAAATCTGGGACGACCAGATTTCAAGTCTTTGAGATTGATGAAAGTTAAGGAACAAGAGCGATGCTTGGTTGATACAAAAAAATTGTCCGATGTAGTGTTCCGCAATTGGATTTCTGAAACATACGAATCGGGTAGGAACAGATGCAGGCAAGGTAATGTGAATCCGGAGGCCTTTTTTCTTAATTTCAATTATACACCAACATTACAAGAATTGTTTGGCGCGGATGATAAGCAGGTTCATCATCTGCATGGGCGTTTGAGGGAAGGGCAGAGAATTATTGTCGGGCACAATGCCGGAGCACGGAATCGTCCGCAGAAGGAATGGTATGATGATTCTGAACCTGGGCAACGTTGCTTTATTGAGGATACCTACTTGTATGATACGGATAAGAAGACGAATTGGGTGAAGATGCGTATGACAGCCAATAACGTGGGGCAGCTTTCGGTAAATCCAGCGGTGAGTGCTGGCGCACCGCCGAACAAGCATCCTTTTGAAACTCATGAGGTAAGGCAGGTGACAGTGCTGGGGCATTCCATCAACAGTATTGATATGACTTATTTCACATATATTCATAACAAGACAGTAATGAATAAGCCGAAGTGGGTTGTTTCATGTTATTTTGACGAAGACTGGTACAATGCGATTCGCTTGAAGAGTAATTTGCGATTGCCGAAAGAGAGCTTCGAGATAATGAGCCTCGCAGATGCTGCAGCTTCTGTAATTAAATATTATTGAGTAAGAAACATATTTCTGCCGGACAGATGTTCACTTTTGTGACAACGGAGGAGCTCAAGGGGTGGATGGAGGCCGCCCGGCTGTGACACACGAACGACAAGTGGTGCCCGACTTTGCCTGAATTGATGGAATGCCACCCCCGGCCCGGGGGTGGCTTCTGCAAAGCCCCGACGCGGTAAGCCTGCCGCGCTCCCTATGACACGAGACCCGCGACCTCCCCCACCCGCCATCGGCACGAGCACAGAGACCGAGCCCACGCGCCCGAGCACGAGCGCAGCAATGTGCGCTATCCCCGCACGAGCCTCGCGACCGTGCGCTACTCCCCAGCTACTCCCCAGCTACTCGCGCAACACCAGCCCGGCGCGGCTCATCCCCCCCACCGCCGCGCCGTGGGCATCAGTCCGGCAGCACTTGCCACCAGGCCTCGGCGCTGGCGCGGGTCACCCCGCGCATATTCATATAGCGCGTGTAGAGCAGCACCGTGCCGGTGTGCCCCATGTTCACCTGCAGCTGGCTGATGCTGCCGCACCTGGCCTTCAGGTAATAAGTGGCATAGGAATGCCGCAGGCAATCCGGCTGCCAGGGCTGGGCCCCACCCGGGCCGAAACCCGCGCGGCGGCGTACCAGCCTGGCCAGCGCGCCGTAATTCTGCGGCACGATGGGGCCGCTGCGCCCCGCCGGCATCACCCTCAGCAGCCAGGCGCGCAGCGTGGGGTGCAGCTCCACATGCCGCGTGCCGCCCGTCTTGGAATTAGCCGCCCGCACCGAAATGACCCCGTCCTCCAGATCCACATCCTGCCAGGTCAGCTTGCTGCACTCCGTGGGGCGGATGCCGGCAAACGCACAGATGGCGATATAGGGCAGCAGCGCCGTGGCATCGCTCTGCGGCAGGCTGCGCCTGCGCCCCGGCTGCGCAAGCTCCGCCGCGCTTGGTGGGCGGCAGGCAGCCAGCAGGCGCCGCAGCCCCTCCGGCGGCAGGGCCGTAATCTCCCCCTCCGTCACCCGCTTGAAATCCAGCGGCGTCACCGGGTTCTCCATACGCACCAGGCGGCGCTTGATGGCATATTGGAAACAGGCATGCAACTGCCGGCGGCCGGAGTTCCAGCTGGCGGGCGAGTGCGGCCAGGCGGCATCCAGCGCGGCTGAGATGAACGACGGCGTGCACTGCACCAGCGGCATCTCCGGCAGCGCAGGCGTGGCAGAAAACAAGATGTTCAGGATGCTGCGGCGCGTGAAATGCGTGGCCGGCGACTGGTGGCGCTTCGCCTCAGAAATGATATCGTACACCCTGCGCAGCGTGAGCGGCGCCTCCCCCGCCTGGGCACCTGGTGCGGCCCCCGGCCGCGGGCACTCATCCTTCCGCAGCAATTGCCGCACCGCCTGGGTGAGGCTCAGCCCCGTGTCGCGCAGCAGCTCCGCAGCCTGTGCGGCATCCTCTGCCAGCGGAGCCGGCAGCACCGCAATCGGCTGCTCGCCCCGCTCCCGGACCAACCGCCGCACCTCTGCACAGAAAGCCGCCGCCGCCGCGCGGGTCGGGAAGCGACGGTACTGACGCCGCCCGGTAGCAGAAACACGGCTGGGCACCACCACGAGCCAGGGCGTCCGGGCATGCCCGCGGTACGTATCACGAATCACCCGCAACAACATAGTCAGCATTATACACAGCGCCGCCAGTCGCGTCAACATCGAAAAGCCCTGTTTCCCCAGCAGATAAGCCCCATTCCGGCACCTCGCCCGCGGCAACATACCCGGCAACAGAACCCGACGCCAAACCACCCGGAACACGCCTGCAGCCCCCACGCCGCCCCAAGACTGCTACATAACCTAAAAACTACGTACTCTGTCACTTACGGCAGCATTCCCCTTCGTGCATCAATACAGGTTTTAGAATTAAAAATTCAAACAAGACAACTGCCGCACGAATATGGAAATAGCAAAGG
>CALFTQ010000068.1 GCA_937916135.1 uncultured Verrucomicrobiales bacterium | reverse complement strand
CCGCGGAACTTTTTACTTCGTAATTCGTAACTCGTAACTCGTAATTCAAATTCCGATTTGTCGAGCAGGTGTGGGCTTTTCCCAAAATGTGGCTGATATTTCCATTGCCTGCAAAATCTTTGGGACGCGCGTGTGCATTTTGCAGTCTGAAAGCCGCATTTTTATTGACTTTTCCTGCGCACAGGCGCATATTATGGAGTATGAGCAGACCTGAATTCTTAGCAGCGCGTGATATCAACAGCCGGGCTGAAACACATGTCTCTTTCTCCATACCCGCCAGTACCGGCAACCCGGTGCTGGATGCGAATCTGTACGACCTTTCCCGCCGCTTCTGCGGCGAACATTCGCCGGATACGGTGCTGCAGATGCTTTCCACGGTCATGAACGCGGCGGCCAGTTCGCTGGGCGAGCATTCGCTGGAAATCATGAACCGCTCGATTGATGAAATGTTCAAGGCTGACAAGATGTTCGAGCCCTACCAGAACCGCCGCAAGATTGCGTGTTTCGGCTCGGCCCGCATCAAGGAGACTGACCCCAGCTATATCCAGGCGCGCAGCTTCTGTGACCTGGTGGCCAGCCAGGGCTACATGGTCATCACCGGTGGCGGGCCGGGGCTCATGCAGGCCTGCAACGAGGGCGCCACGGAGGCTCACTCCTTCGGCCTGAACATCACCTTGCCGTTCGAGCAGCACCCGAACCCCATCATGGCCGGCAGCGACAAGATGATGAATTTCTACTACTTCTTCACCCGTAAGCTCAACTTCCTGAAGGAGAGCGATGCCCTGGTAGCGTTCCCCGGCGGCTTCGGCACCATGGATGAAATATTCGAGGCTATCACCCTCATCCAGACCGGCAAGTGTACCGTTTTCCCCGTGGTGCTCATGGACCCGCCGGGGGAATCCTTCTGGCACCGCTGGATTCACTTCATCGAGAAGGAGCTGCTGGAGGCCGGACTTATCTCCCCGGAGGATATGAAGCTGCTCTATGTCTCTAAGGATGCGGAGGACGCCTACCACCACATTTCGCATTTCTACAGCCGCTACCACTCCTATTATTTCGATGGCGATACGCTTTCCATCCGACTTTCGCACCCCATGGCGGAGGCATCGCTCCCCTGGTTGCGCGAGGATTTCGGGGACATCATGCCCCTGAAGGATATGGTGCAGCTGGAGGCCGACCATACCGACCCCGATGAGCGCCTCGGCTACCTCAGCCGCATCAAGTTCACCTTCAAGCGGGGGAACTACGCCCGTCTCCGCGAGCTGATCGACGCCATCAACGACCTGGATTAGTCAGGTTACAGTCTGCGCTTTATGCTTCGATGACGATGGCTACGCCGAGGCAGACCCGTCTCCGCGAGCTGATCGACGCCATCAACGACCCGGATTAGAGCGCAACAAACATCGGCTTTCGTCTGCCGGCCTCCGGTCTGTGCTTGGCGTCGAAAGTTTTGCATGCACACCGCCCGGCAGGCTTTGTAACACACTTGTAACATTCGGCGGGCAGTTTGTGCTCGCATCCGCCGGCGGATTGTGGTAGAAAAGAACCAGCAGAAAACCCCTGTTTCTAGTTTTATGGCATTACACATCCAGATGAGTGAAGAAGCCGAGAAGGAGTACAAGCGCGCCAAGCTGCGCGGCATGCTCTCTTCCTTCGGCGCATCGTCCGCCCTTTGTCTCTCTTTCGCCCTGACCCTTACGTTCACGGTGATTTACTTTGCTCAGGATCCGCCCGCCGAGTTCCTGGCCTACGTGCCGCCGGCAGAAGACCTGCCCCCTCGTGCTGTGCCCACCACGCCGCAGCTCAGCTCCAAGGCTGCCACCCCCTCCAACACGGTGGCGCCTTCCGTGATTGTTTCCACAGGTGCTGCTCCTGTGGCCATGGCTCAGATAGATATCCCCATGGAAGACAGCGCTGACGACGGCCTTTCCATCGATATCGGTATCGGTCTGGATACTGGCCTGGGCGATGACCTGGGTGAGGCCGGTAGCGGCATGGGCTCCAGCCAGCCCGCCGGTTCTGCTCTGGAGGGTACTCTGTATGACCTCAAGCAATCCAAGGGTGGTGCCCCCACCAGGGTGGCTCCCGGCGGCAAGGTGGATACGAATGAGCTTTACTCCACCGTGTCCGGCTATCTGAAGAATTGGAGCCAGAGCGCTCTGGGGCGTTTCTACAAGTCCCCGGCCAAGCTCTATGCTTCTAATTTCTTCCTTCCCATGGCTCATGCTTCACTGGCTCCCGATGCGTTCCAGTGTGCCCAGAAGGTGAAGCCTGCCGCCTGGCTCGTGGTATACCGCGGCAAGGTGAAGTCACCGGTTACAGGTACAATCCGTTTCGTAGGCACGGGTGACGACTTCCTCGGCGTGCGTTTCGATGGTAAGGTGGTTCTGGAAGGTGGTTACCGTATGCCCAGTGGTTATAAGAAAGGCGACCTCAGCATGGTGCACATCTCCGGCGCTGATCACGCCAAGCACAAGGCTCGCATCAAGAGCGGCGAGGATAAGGCCCACAAGGCATACGAGTTCATCAACTATCCCGGCATCGATACCTGGAACAGGGAGATCGGTGGTCTCACTGCCGGTAACCCCATCAAAGTGAAGGAAGGTGTGTCCTACCCCATCGAAATTGCTATCACTGAAGAAGGCGGTAAGTTCGGTTATGTGCTTCTGTGGGAGAATATGACTGATAACCCCGTGACTAAGAATGGCAAGGTGATCGGTGGCAAGAAGTTCTACGTTTTCCGTACCAACTTCTCCGAGCCAGAAAAGGGAGAGCTGACGAAACTGATGGGTAAGCATGCCGTTAAGGAGAACGGCCAGGTCAAGATTGAATGGCCTGAGTTCGAAAGCGACTCCCCCATCTGGGTGGCTGTTCCCTGATAAAATTTCAGAATTGACTTAGCAAAGCCCCTGGCTCCATCCCGGAACCAGGGGCTTTTCTTTGGCTTGAAAAATAATTTTTCTCTCTAACCCGCACAAAATCGGGGTACTTAGGGCAGGGGAGTCGGGGTTTTGAAAACTTTTTCTCAAAAATACGCTTGAC
>CALFTQ010000067.1 GCA_937916135.1 uncultured Verrucomicrobiales bacterium | reverse complement strand
AAATGGCTTTAGAGACAATATGAACGCTAAAGCTATACAGAATATAATCAAAGCAGCTGTTTCACCGTAAGTATCTATTCCTGCCAAAATGGTTGATTTGCTTTCCAAAACTTTATCCGCCAATCCATGGAATATGTAAATCGACATTGTTGCGCTACCTAGTTTGGTGAACATATTCTTCTTTTCTGTCATTAATACTGCTATTGCAAATATAAAGAATGTTCCTATCAAATAACAAAGAATTCGTATACACATTCCTTCTAAATTATCCACACCAATATCCGCATAATTTGTATTGCCGTTCAGGAATACAATCTTCAGCCCCAAAGATTTAGCGTATATAGCTATGAAAGCGATATAGACACATATGCCGGCTATTGCTATGGCGCAATTTTTCTTCGTGCGAAGCTTTACTATTTTTTCTCTGGTAAAAAGTGTTCCTGCCAGAAAATATGGATAGAAAACAACCATTCTTGAGATATCTAAACACTTTCCATCAATCGGCAAACAGCCGAAAGTTGCCTTCCTTTCCTTCTCCACCAAGGGCAGCGGCAAGGGCGGCGGCATCCACCCCGTAGGGGCAATGCCACATGCGGTTGTGGTCAAAAGGGCTCAACACCGGTGCAGTGCAGATGATGTACTCATACACCTTACCCACGGCGCTGAAACGCGCATGAAACCCGGGCTCTGCCACACAGGCAGCCATTATACGTATGCTTGCCGGCAAGTGAGCATTAAGCGCAGCCACCCAGTTTTGCGGGGTCATTCGGCAATCCTCCGGCACATCCAGACCAAGCTTCTGGTTAATCTTGTAGCGGCCTACGCGGGTCAGGTCGTAGCGTTTCTCATCCTTGAACAGGCGGTCAAGAGCGGTGGCAGCCTGCTGCACGGAGGAGGGATCCCCCGGACGGAACTTGCGGAAAATCTCCTTGAGGGCAGACTCACGGTCATGGGCAAGATCCTTCTTCAGAGTCTTCACCAGAGTCTCCTCTTCGCGCTGGTCGATAACCTCGATTTCAGCGATGCCCAGCTCCTGCATCTTGCGGATGGTTGCCAGACTGAGCGGCTCATATGCCTTGGCAATGATGGTTGCCTTGCGGCCTTCCTGGTCTTCGCCGTACTTCACATCCTCGAAAGGCACAAGGTACTCGAGCTCAGGGCCAGCCACAGCATCCAGGTGCAGTTTCTCAATGTTGTAGAACTGCTCCACAATCTGGCGGTCGGTCTCATAGCCGAGGTAGCGCAGGAAGGTGGTCGCAAGGAACTTGCGGCGGCGGCGGCGGCGGTCCAGGAACACATACATGAGGTCGTTCGTGTCGAACTGAACCTCAAGCCAGGAACCGCGGTCGGGGATAATGCGGAAAGAGTAAATGTCCTTGCCGTTCGAGTGGCGCGTCTTTTCGAAGCACAGCCCCGGCGAGCGGTGCAGCTGAGCCACGATGACGCGCTCTGCACCGTTGATTACAAAGGTACCGCGATCAGTAATCATGGGGATCTCACCCATGTACACATTCTCCTCGCTCGTGTAGTCACCACACTTCAGGCTGAACTTCACGTACAACGCAGCGCTGTATGTCTCGCCGCAGCGGATGGCGGCAAAATCAGAAGTCTTGGGCGGTGCAATCTCGTACGAAACGAAATCGAGACGGATCTGACCATCATAGCTTTCAATCGGGAAATGCTCGGACAGAACAGCCTGCAGACCCATCTTGGCCCGCTTGTCGGGCTCTGTAAAACGTTGAAGGAATTCTTCGTAGGACTTAGTCTGAATCTCAATCAAGTTGGGCGGGTCGATGACCTCCTTGATCGTACCGAAACTGATTCGCTCTTTTTTGGACATGGAGTTGTCGGAGATGAAGTTGTGCACCTGGCCAGGTGCGGGGTCGGTTCCTTCGTAAAACCGACCGGGAGCATGATGACATGATTCCTGCTCTGCCCCGGGTCGGGCTTACGTGCGCACGCGCACATGTAAACCTTAGAAAATTATGACAGTAAGCGGCTTATAAAACTCTCCGAATACAGCCAGAAACGGAGGGACGCGAAGGCAGGAGAGGACAGAAATCCCCTCCTGCTTCGCGGGATATGAAAGGTTACTTGATGGTGACCTTGGCGCCAGCCTTCTCGAGCTCGGCCTTGGCCTTCTCGGCTTCCTCCTTGGAAACGCCCTCAAGGATGACGGCGGGAGCGCTCTCAACGAGCTTCTTGGCGTCAGCCAGACCCAGACCGGTCTTGACGGTACGCACAGCCTTAATAACGTTGATCTTGCTGGCACCGGCGTCGGTCAGCTCAACGTCGAAGTCGGTCTTCTCCTCAGCAGCCTCAGCGGGAGCAGCGCCGGGAGCGGCGGCAGCAACCGGAGCAGCGGCGGAAACGCCCCACTTCTCTTCCAGCATCTTCACAAGCTCAGCAGCCTCCAGGATGGTAAGCTTGCCAAGTTCCTCAGCGATAGTATTGATATCAGCCATTGTAGTATTTTTTCTAGTTAATTGGTTCTTGTCGCGGATGGGGGCTCCCCATCCATTTCAGTTCTCACCGGCCGGAGAGCCGACAGAGAACCTAATTTTTTTCAGGCGGCGGGCAGTTGATACCACACCGCCGCCATCTGTTCAAGTCTTTTTTTACTCAGCAGCGGAAGTTTCTTCCGTTGCACCACCATTTTCCTTGTCGACGTAGGCCTGGATGACGCGGGCCAGAGCAGCACCGGCACCATTGATGGTACCAAGCAGGGTGGCCAGCAGTACTTCGCGGCTGGGCAGGTCGCCCAGGGCCTTGATCTTCTCGGGGCTCAGTTCGGCACCATCAAGGATACCGGCCTTCCAGGCAGCCTTCTTGGACTTCTTGGCGAAGTTGTTCACAGCCTTGGCGGCGGCGCACACATCGCTGTTGCCCATGATGTAGGCGGTCTGCCCCTTCAGGGAAGCGGAGATATCCGGCAGCCCGGCAGAGGCAATAGCCTTGGCCATGAAGGTGTTCTTGGCCACCTCGCACTTGGCACCGGCTTCAGCCAGCGCAGCGCGCAGAGCGGTGAACTCGGGCACCGTCACGCCGGTGTAATCGAACACCAGCACGAAGGGAGAAGCGTTAACCTTGGCCACGAGGCTATCGATGATAACGCCCTTGTGAGGATTGAGTTTCTTTTCGTTGCTCATACTAGTTCTTGTGGTTCAGGTTAGTTCTTGGAGTACTCCACCGGGCTGATGGACAGGCCGGGGTTCATGGAGCTGGACATAGTCACGCCGGCGATATAAGCGCCCTTGGCACCAGAGGGGCGGGCCTTCACAACGGCGGAGATGAATGCACGAGCGTTCTCAACGAGCTTATCGCTTTCGAAGGAAAGCTTGCCCACAGCGGCAGAAATGTTGGCGTTCTTGTCAACCTTGAAGTCAACGCGACCAGCCTTCACCTCGCGCACGGCCTTGGCGGTGTCATCCGTCACAGTGCCGGTCTTCGGGTTCGGCATCAGGCCGCGCGGGCCGAGCACACGGGCAATCTTACGCACCTGGGCCATGGCGTCCGGGGTGGCGATTGCGCTGTCGAAATCAAGGTAACCACCCTGGATTTCCTTAATCAGGTCTTCCAGGCCAACCTTCTCGGCACCGGCCTCCAGAGCAGCCTGAGCGGCCTCACCCTGGGCAAACACGATGACGCGAACATTCTTACCAGTACCATTGGGCAGGGCCACGGAGCCACGCACCATCTGGTCGGCTTTGCGGGGATCCACCGTCAGGTGGAAGGAAACGGTGACCGTGGGGTCGAACTTCGGAGCGGGGAAGCTCTTCATCAGTTCCACAGCCTCCTCGACAGCGTAGTTCTTGCTGGAATCAACAAGCTTGGCTGCCTCGTTGTAGCGCTTGGAGCGTTTTGTAGACATATTTATTTAGCAGTACGTTCGGGGTTAATATTGGTTAATTCCCTCCTGCGAAGGGGTTACATGCCTTCAACCTCGATACCCATCTGACGGGCCTGACCAGCGATGATGCGGGCAGCGGCTTCCGGGTTCGTGGTGTTAAAGTCGGGCATCTTGGTGTTGACAATTTCCATCAGCTTCTCCTTGGAGATCTTAGCCACCTTGGTCTTGTTCGGCTCGCCGGAGCCGGACTTGATACCAGCGGCCTTCTTCAGAAGGAGGGCTGCCGGCGGCTGCTTGGTGATGAAGTCGAAGGACTTGTCCTTGTACACGGTGATCACGACGGGGAGAACGTCACCGGCCTGCTTCTGAGTCTTTGCGTTGAACTCTTTGCAGAAGCCCATGATGTTAACACCGGCCTGACCAAGAGCAGGACCCACGGGCGGCGAGGGATTCGCAGCGCCGGCAGGAATCTGCAGCTTAATGATTTTAACTACTTCTTTTGCCATGGTTGTGTTAGTTTGGGTTTGCCGCTCTAACCGGCGGGTGCCGGTCCCCGGCGGCGGGGGAAATCTTCTCTTTACAGGTTCTTGCCCTTCTCATCATCAGGCACAAGACGCACCTGGGCGTAGGACAAATCAAGCGGGTTGGAACGGCCGAACATGGTCACGCCCACGCGCAGGCGGCCGCGCTCAGTATCCACCATCTCCACGATACCATGCTCACCCTGGAAGGCACCATCAAGCACCTCTACCTCTTCACCCACGTTGAAGGCTACCTTCGGGCGAGCGGAGCCGCTGCAGCGTTCCACCTCAGCCAGGAAGTCCTTCACATCTCTCTGGGGCATGGGAATAGGCTCCTTATTGCGGCCACAGGCAAAGCTTATAACTCCATCCACAGCCTGAATCTTGTACCAGGCTTCGTTGTTCAGCGAGCCATCCGGGCGGCGCAGCGCAAAGTTAAGATACACATAGCCCGGGTAGAGCTTGCGATTCACGATATATTTCTTGCCATTGCGCACTTCCTCCACCTTTTCCTTGGGAACCAGCGGTGCGCTCTGCAGCAGGGCATTCATCTCCTCATCCTCCTTGAACAGGCGATTGAGGTTTTCCACCGCGCGGTCTTCCTTGTTGGAAAGCACATGAAGCACGTACCACTGGTCTTTCGGCTCAGGGGTCACGCGCACCGTGCCGGACTTACGATCGTAGGGGCGGGACATATAATGGTGATAAAATATGGAAAAATGAAAATCAGGAAAGCAGCTCAATCGCGCGGGTCACCACCGCCGAGAGCACGTAATCAAAGAATGCGACATAAGCGCCCAGCAACACCATGGCGATGAGCACTACAACTGTCGAACCGGACAGCTCACGGAACTTCTTGAACCCGGTAATCTTCGGGTCGCTCTCCCAGGGCCAGGAGCACTTCTTCAACTCGCCCTTTACAGCAGAAATATATTGGGAAATCTTGCGGAACATTGTAAGCGTGAGATGGTGCGGATATTTTTTGAGAAAAAAAAAGAGGAAGGCTGGCAGGGTAAGAGAGACTCGAACTCCCAACACGCGGTTTTGGAGACCGCTGCTCTACCAATTGAGCTATTACCCTATAACCTTGCTCTGTCGTGTTCCGGCTTATCAGGGGAGATGACCTTGCGGCCATCTCCCCTGGCCGAGGTGCCACCCACTTGCGGGGTGGTCACCCATTTCTAAGTTTTCGGAAAGGCAACTTAGGCCTTGATGCTGGCAACCTTACCGGCGCCAACGGTGCGACCACCTTCGCGGATAGCGAAACGCATACCCTCTTCCATGGCCACCGGAGTGATGAGCTGAACAGTGATGGTCACGTTGTCGCCGGGCATCACCATTTCGGTACCCTCGGGCAGAGTCACGCTACCAGTCACGTCCGTCGTGCGGAAGTAGAACTGCGGGCGGTAGTTGTTGAAGAACGGGGTGTGACGGCCACCTTCCTCCTTGGTCAGCACGTAAACGGCTGCCTCGAAGTCGGTGTGGGGGGTCACGGAACCCGGCTTGGCGATCACCTGACCACGCACGATGTCTTCCTTCTTGATACCGCGGAGCAGCACGCCCACGTTATCACCAGCCTCACCCTTGTCGAGGAGCTTACGGAACATTTCGATGTCGGTCACGGAGGTCTTCACGGTCGGGCGGATACCCACGATTTCAACTTCCTCCATCTTGTTGATGATACCACGCTCGATACGACCGGTAGCCACAGTACCACGGCCGGAGATGGAGAACACGTCCTCCACGGGCATCAGGAAGGGCTTCTCAGTCGGACGCTCAGGAGTCGGGATGTAGGCATCCACAGCATCCATGAGGTCGAGAATCTTCTGGGTGTACTCAGGATCACCCTCCAGAGCCTTCACGGCGGAACCCATCACGATGGGCAGGTCGTCGCCCGGGAAGTCGTAGGAGGAAAGAAGTTCGCGGATCTCCATCTCCACGAGCTCAGCAAGCTCGGGGTCAGCAAGGTCCATCTTGTTCATGAACACCACGATGTAGGGCACGCCCACCTGACGGGCAAGCAGGATGTGCTCGCGGGTCTGCGGCATGGGGCCGTCAGCGGCGGAAACCACAAGGATAGCGCCGTCCATCTGAGCAGCACCGGTGATCATGTTCTTCACATAGTCAGCGTGACCAGGGCAGTCCACGTGTGCATAGTGACGCTGCTCGGTCTCGTACTCAACGTGAGCGGTGGAAATAGTAATACCGCGCTCGCGTTCCTCGGGAGCACCGTCGATCTGGTCGTAAGCACGGGCTTCAGCCATACCCTTATCTGCAAGAACCTTGGTAATTGCAGCGGTGAGGGAAGTCTTGCCATGGTCAACGTGACCGATCGTACCCACGTTCACGTGGGGCTTGGTGCGCTGGAATGATTCTTTGGCCATAATAGTAAATAAATAAATTTTTTGGGCTGCTTATTCTTGCATGAGCCGAAAAAAAGCTTCTGGCGGGATTTGAACCCGCGACCTCATCCTTACCAAGGATGCGCTCTACCACTGAGCTACAGAAGCGACTTGACTCCGGGCGTCCCACTCGTGTGAGACGTGAAAGCGGGGCAAGTATACACGCACTCGGCCGCCAAGTCAATGATTATTTCTAATTTTTTTCAAAAAAAATCGATTTTCGCACCAAAATTCGTCTGAATTCACCCTCAAATAGGTAGAAAGTTGGATTGAAAGGGGGAAAAGTTGGGTGCAGAATGAGGGCCTATGAAGAAAATTGCACTCACAACCGCCGCAATGCTGCTTGGTCTGGTCAATCTGGCCCAGGCAGACGACACCACCCCCGCCAATACACCCGCAAGCGCCTGCTGCAGCAAGGATAAATGCTGCGGCAAAGCTCCCTGCTGCAAGACAGACAAGGGCATCACCTGCGGTGAGCAGGCCTGGCTGGACATCGAAACAGTAACCTTGGAAGCCGCCAATGGCGACCCCATCGCTCAGTATACCGTGGCTTATCTCACCGAAACCGGCGATGACAATGCCGCCCCGGATACCGAAAAAGCCGGTGAATGGTACGCCAAAGCCCTGCCCGGCCTGGAAAAAGCCGCAGCAGAAGGCCACCCGACCGCCTGCCGCGCGCTCGCGCACATGTACGCAGAGGGTAAAGGCGTGGAAAAGAACCCCGAAATGGCCGAAAAGTACATGAAGATGTACAAGGAGCTCTGCGAAAAGAAGTGGAAGGAATGGAAAGAAAAGTGCAAAGACGGCGATAAAGCCTGCTGCGCCCCCGAATCCGCCCCCGCTCCGGCTCCTGAGCAGCCCGCCGGGAACTGAAGCAACACTGTTCCAACTACCCTGCTCTGTCCCCGCCCACCAGCGGGGACAGTTTTTTTGCGCGCCGGCTTACGGATAAAATACCCGGCGGAGGTACAGGCCATCTGCCGGAGCGCAGTAGCGGGTTTTCTGCCCCAGGGGCTCCTCCAGCATGGCAGCCAGCGCCCCGCAGCTCATGCGGCCGCGCGCCACCTGGTGAGCGGTTCCCACCAGCAGGCGCACCATGCGGTACATGAAGCCATTGCCATGCACGCGGATGCGCAGCATCTCCCCTTCCTCACTCACCGTGGCGCTGTAGATAGTGCGCAGGTAGAAATCTTCCGGAGGGCACTCAGGCTCGTTCCCCCTATTCGCGGCAAAGCGACGGAAATCATGCTCGCCTTCGTACACCCGCATGGCCACTGCCAGCGCGCCCGCATCAAACTCGTGCGGGATATGCCAGGCTCTCCCGTGCAGAAACGGAGAAAGAACGCGCCCGCGGCAGATGAGGTACTCATACTCCTTTCCCTCTGCATCAAAACGGGCATGAAAACCATCTGCCACCGCCTGCACCTGCATGATGCGGATGCTCGCCGGCAGGTGCGCATTCAAAGCCGCCAGCCAGTTCTGCGGACTCATGCGGCAATCCGCCGGCATATCTGCATGAAAACACTGCGCCAGCGCATGCACGCCGGCATCTGTGCGGCCACTGGCCGCAATGCGAAGCGGGGCTTTCAGGATGCGCGCCATGGCTGCCTCAATCGTATCCTGAATTGATTCCCCCTCCCGCTGGCTCTGCCAGCCGCAGTATGGTGCGCCATCATAGGCGCAAGTAAAAAGCAAACGAGCCATAAGCCGCAAAACAAACGCCGCAGCTCTCTTATTCAGAGAACTGCGGCGGGCATCATCAAAACGTGATAATCAAGGTGAAAATATTTTATCAGAGCTCAATGTCAAGCTCCACATCGTCGCCGCCCAGGTCATCCTCGAGACCGCCCTCATCAGAGCCATCTTCCCCTCCGGCGGCGTCATCGGTGATTTCTTCATCATCAGCGGGCTCTTCCTCTGCTGCGGGCTCCTCATCAGCGGCGGGCTCCTCAGTGGTCTCCTCATCAGCAGCGGGCTCCTCAGTGGTCTCCTCGTCAGCGGCGGGCTCTTCCTCAGAAGTCGCAGCGTCTGCAGCGGGTTCTTCCTCAGCAGCGGGCATCACGCTGTCCACCACCATTTCCTCGCGCTCCACCTCAGCAGCGGCGGGAATAGCCGGCACGTCTTCCTCAGAGGCAAATTTGAAAGCACCATTATCAGAAGTGGAGGCCACATAGGAGAGAGCGGCGGCCAGCTTGTCAGAGCCGTAATACTCCGGCAGAGCGGGCGGGTTATTGTTGCTCTCAGAATCAGCATTGTAGGTGTAGAGCTGCCCCTTGGTGAACTGATCCTTGGCCGGAGCATCGGCGGGGGCTCCGGAGCCCACACCCACGGCACGCACCAGGGAGGCATCATCAACCTCTCCATCGGCCTCCGTTACCGGCTTGCCAGCCTGCACGCGACCCATCTCGCGAACCAGTCGGCACAAGGCATCTGAATAGGCATTTGCCTCACTGCCGGCCAGCGCGTTGGCATCGGCGCTGAACACTCGCACACTGGCATTCTGGAAGCGCTTATTAAGTACCTCTACGCGGGGAGCCACGGCTTCTGCCGTCTTGTAGTCGGTCACTTTCTGCAGCTCGGCAGTCAATTCTTCAGCCAGCTGCTGAGCAGTCTTTTCTTCTTTCTGGCAGGAAGTGAGCATGCCGAAAGCCAGCAGGGCGCAGGAGGGAATGAGGAGAAAACGTTTCATGGAGGGAATAAGATAATCTACGTTCCAAAAATTAGCAGGATTTCTCCCGCGTGTCAAGGTAAAGAATGATGATTCAGTAAAAAATACCCGATTTTTCCATTTTTAATGAATGAATAGAGCAGTGGCAAAATTAAAACAGACTTTTGTTGCCCCGGTGCGCATTCAGGGTTCCGGGAGGATATCCGCATAAAAACCGGGGTCGGAACCTTCTATGATGGTGGCGCCAACCGTGCGCTCGTAAAATTCCTGCGGCCCGGTTCCGCCGATGACAGCATAAGCATACCCCATGGCGCGCATCTGCTCCAGAGCGGTGACCAGCAAAGCCTTGCCAACTCCGCCCTGGCGCAGCTCAGGATCAACCCCCATGGGGCCGATAAAGCCGCGCGCCGTCGCATCGTAACACGCAAAACCGACCACCTTGCGCTCCTGCGTAGCTATCACGCAGCCGCAGGGCTGGTGCGCCATGGACACCTGGAATTCACTCACCCAGCGCGTGCTGAACGTGCGTGCAATCCATTCCTCCGCGGCGTGCATCTCAAAGGGGCGGCACAAACGCACGGCAATCCCCTGCTCTGCCAGGCGCTGGCGCAGGGGTGCGCCCTCCGGCAGGGCATACAAACGAACCAGCATGTCTACCATATCAACTCGATTTTCAGAACGTGAATGAAAAAAAGAACTCCGCAGGTTCATCACCTGCGGAGTTCGCTCATATTTCGGGATTACTTACCTTTCTTCGTGCCTTTCTTGGCATTGAAGTAGTAGGCATCCAGCTGGTCAGCCAGTGCGTTCGGAGCCTCGGCCGGGGCGGGATACATCATCTTCAGGTAACGAGCCATGGCCACAGCATCGCGGAAATCGGCAGGGGCAGAGTTCCAGCTGGGCTTATCCATGGGCTTGGGGGCCTTGGCAGCATGTTCCTTCACACCAGGCATAGCCCACAGGAGGGCCATGGCGCGGTTCAGCGCATCTGTCGGCAGCGTCTTCTGGGCGCCGTGCATGCTCATCACCGCCTGGCAGTAGAAATCCACCGCCACACTGGCAGCCTTCACCTTATCTTCAGCAATGGTACCCTGCAGCTGGTCGGCAGGCACCTGAGCAGCAGCAGCTCGGGCCAGTGCATAGCGCAGCCAGCCGTTGGCCTCACTGTCCAGGTTGCGTCCGTGTTCCTTCATGGCGGCCTCCACAGCCTCCTTGATGGGTCCGAATGAATCGGGCTGGTCGTTAATCATGCCCACCACTCTGGCTGCAGCCAGCTTGGCTTTATCGGAACCGGTCAGGGCTGCCTCCCCCGGAACGGAATCAGCCAGGGCCTTGACGGCAGCGACGTCGCACATGCGCACGGCGCAGATGGTCTCATACAGACCAGCCAGCGTGCTGGGCGAACCGGGCAGACCGGCAAAAGCCGCATACTTCTTCTTGACCTTGCCAAAGTCCTTGCGGGCAGCGCCATAGTCGCCGCCATAGTAATCGCGCAGGGCATTGGCCATATCTGCCGGGGTCTGGATGTAGAACATCTTCAGCGTGGAGGCCTTCGCCTGCATCAGCTGGTCCGTACCCTTCTGCAGGTAGAAGAAGGAGCCATTGCCATCGCCTCGCTCCAGCACCAGCTGGGTTGCGCCGGCTCCGGGCAGAGCCGCATACGCGGTCAGCTTGGCAGCCTCCTGGGCCGTTGCAAGCTGCATACCGGAAAGCGCAGCAAGGGCAAATCCAATATAGTTAAACGATTTCATTTTTCTAAACTAAGGGGTTATGGTTACTTCTTCTTACCGCTCTGGAGATTGCGCTGGAACTCCTTGTTGGCCTTATCTTCCCGCATCACGGCGGGATCCGTGCCATAGTTGTGCACAGCGGATACTACCTTGTTGAACTCGTCTCGTTCCTCGGGTGTAAGCTTCTGCTCCACACCACTGCGGCGGATGAGGTTCACATAGAGCTGACCAGTATTCCAGGCGGTCCAGCGGTCGGAGTTCTGGAAGCCCTTCTGCAGGCGGTCACCCTGGGGCGGGTTGTTGCGCTTCCAGAAGATATCCATGATGGCCAGACAAGCCTTGGCAGAGTACTGCACCTTGCCCTTGTACTGGTTGAACAGGTTCATGTAGGCAAGTAGTGCGTTCTTCGGGTCGTTGGCCAGCGTGTAGGCCTCGCCCTGCATGAGCATCATCTCCAGGCGGTCGCGCTGGTTCTGACGGTTGCGCATGTACTTGGTCGTGGTCTCAACAGCGGCGGCGGCATTACCCGTGCGCAGGTGCAGCTTGGTAAGCCCCACCAGGGCCGGGCCACCCACTGCCGGATCCGGGTTACCGGAAACCTTGGTGTAGAGCTCAGCAGCCTTCTTCTGTCTGGCTGCGTCCTTGGAGTATGCCAGGGCATTGGCCATACCCAGCTCGGCATCTGCCACCAGATCCTTCTGGCGCTCAATGACGGCACCGTAGTAGGCCTCGGCCTGGCCGAGCTCTTCGGTGCGGGAGGAGGGATCCGGGAACTTGCCCACATACTTCACGAGGTAGTCACCCACCTGCACGCAGATGTAGTTGGTCAGGTCAGCAGGTTTGAAGGTATTGGTCATATTGCGGAACACCTCCTGAATCTGCTCTTCCATCTTCTCCTTGGCAGCCTTGTCTTCCTTCAGCGCAGCCAGCTCCTGGTTCATGGAGTTAATCTGGGCCATGCGGAAAATAGCATTGGCATACTTGTCGTTCGGGTCGATTCCGGGGAAACCGTTGAAATGCGCGGTCTTCTCCTCCAGCGTCAGAGCCTTGCCGTGGTATTCCTTCATACCCTTGATGTAGGCTTCCACGTAGGTGTTGATGGTCTTTTCCAGCTCGGGGTCAGCCTTCTCGTTCTTGAACATGTAGGTTGCCTCTCGCGCGATGGTGGACTGAGCAATCTTCACCGCATTGTCGAAGTCATCCTTATTGGTCACCATGTTCAGATACAGGGAAACCATGGGCAGGGAGAAGGGATCGCCCTCGGCATCGCCTTCCTTCCAGAAGCGCTCGGCATACTCACGGCACTGCGCCTTGGCTGCTTCTTCGCTCACGCCCTCTGCCGGATACTCACCAGCGTAGGAAGCCAGCCAGAACAGGGCGTTGGCCGCGGTGGAACGACCAGTCGCGGTACCCAGCTTCACGCCGGCATCTGCCGCGCGCTGCAGGCGGGGAATAGAGGTAGCCTTCACGGCATCGTCCGTGTGGTTCAGCAGCGTACCGGCAGCAAGCAGCTCGGCCGTGGGGTACAGGTCGCTCTCCGGCCAGGAGTTGCAGATGTGGTCGCAGTATTTCACAACCATCTTCTTATCCTCCTCGGCGCTCTTGTCATCAGCTGCGGTATTAGCGCGCTTCATGTGCTGATCCACAGCGGCGTAGTACAGCTTGTCAGCAAGCGGCGCCATCTTCAGATCCGTCGTGGTATACTTGGCAGCATACTCTTCGAAAATCTTGATAGCCTCGTCGCGCTTGGTGGGATCCTGAGCTGCCAGGCGGGCGCAGGAATCCACCATGAAGAAGTACACGTAGTTGTCATAGTTGGCAGCTTCGGCAGGCTTCAGGGTATCCTTGCCCTCGGCAGCCACCATTTCGCCACTGGAGATAAGCTCGCGGCCAGTCTTGAGCACTTCCTCATAGGCGCCCAGCTGGTAGTGGGAAGCCACCAGCATGTAGCGAGCCGTCAGGTAGAGCTTGTTGGTCTTGTCATCCTTGAAGTGCTCGATCACCTCCTCGGCAGCGGGAATGACGTTCTGCCAGTCCTTGTCGTCCACGGCGCGGGTCATCTTCTGGAACACGAGAATCTTGGTCTGGTCGCCCATGTCGGCGCCTTCCAGCATCTTCTCATACTTCAGGCCGGATTCGTCATCCCCCGTAAGGCGGCAGAGTGAACCCAGCTGCATGATAACCGTGTTGCGCAGCGGGCGCGGCTCAGCGGCGGCGCCTTCCGTGCCCTTGCCGGGCAGAGCCAGCTTGGCATAGCGGTCATAAATCACCTGGAAACCACCCTTGGCCAGGCGGTTGGAGCCTATATCCTTGGCAATGGTGGCAGTGGAAAGAATGGAGAAACCATCAAATTCCATTCCCTTGTCACCCAGGGCCTTGTAGCTATCCAGCAATTTCTTGCTGCTGGCGCCGTTCAGGCGAACGCCGGTTCCGCGATCCACAAGGGGCCTCTTGTATGCACCGTAGGCCTTCACCTGGGCGGCAAGTGCCGTGCGGGCAGCGGGCATATCCGTCACCAGGCCGAACAGCGTGTTTGCCGTGCGTGCCGCCTCGGCTGCCATCACATCGTTGCCCTCAACCAGGCCGGTTTCCATCACCTTATAGGCACGCTGGCCAAGGTTGTAGAACTTATTGGAGTTACGGGCAGCGCGGCCGGGATCCAGATTATAGCTGGCAGGGCTGGCTTCGATAAGCTTGTATACCCAGCCCACGTTCTCGGGGTTGGAGATAGCCACGTTCACGATAGTGTTCAGGCCTTCCATAGCCATTTCATCCGGCACGCGGCCCTTCACCTTGCGGCTCATCTCAAGATACTCAGCAGCCCTCTTGAAATCCGGGGTCGCTTTCAGGATGTTGGCCTGCACCAGGATGAAGCAGATCTGACCATCAATCTTCAGCTTCTTCTCCATGTTGCTCACCTTGCCACTCTGCACCAGATCCAGGTACTTCTCAAAGCAGGTAATGGCGTCCTCAAACTTGCTCTTATCGCCATTGTTCTTGCCCTGCTCACCCACACCCTGCTTGTAGCGGCAGTTGCCCATCTGGAACAGGGCGTAGGTGAAGTACGGCTCGTAGGCCTCCGGCTGGCCGGGCACCATTTCCTTCGCCTTGGCCAGAGTTGCCGGATTCTTCCAACGGGGATCTTCCATGAATGCCTTAAATGCATCGTAGGCTTCATCATAACGGCCACCCTGGTAGTAAGCCACGGCCTTCTCCCATGCATAGAAAGGAAGCACATAGGCAAACTGCCTGGCCGTTGCGCCCTTGCCGCTGAATCGCTTGATGACTGCATCGCAAAGCTTCACGGCGTCATCAATCTTCTTCTGCTTCACCAGGGCCTTCACCTTGGTGAGCGAAGACAGCGGGTCCTGGGCCTGGCAGACCATCGGCATGGAAAATGCCAGTGCCGCCATCACGGATACTGCTGTTGTGTAACTATTCATAAATGTTTCGTATGAGTTAAAAATTGTCGGGGTTCAGGGACAAAGAAGGGGAGCACGCGGATTCTGCTTCCGACACGCTCCCCCTTCTGAGCCCGGGTTACGGGATTACTCCGGGGCAGAGGTGTTCAGGCCCACGGTGGAGATGCCAGCCTCGGAGAGGGCAGCCATCACGTCCACAATACGCTGATGCGGCGTGGCCGGGGCACCCTCCACCATCACGACGGGATTGGTATCTGCTGCCTTGGCGGCTTCTGCCAGGTTCTTGAGAGCTTCCACCAGCTCGCCCAGCTCGCGCTCTTCGCGATACTCGGGGCTGCGCGGATCAAGCCCGGGATTCATGGCACCGCCCATGGGCATGTCGCCATTCCAGTAGATGGCGCCGGAGGCTTCCACCTTGATGCGGCCGGGTTCCAGGGGAGGCGGCGTTCCGCTGCCAGTGGAAGAACCGGGGAGAGAAACACTCAGGCGCTTCTCACTCACCAGGGAGGTTGCCACAATGAAGTAAATCAGAAGCAGGAAGCAGGCGTCCATCATGGAGGACATGTTCATCTGCGGCTCCTCCTCCGGCTCGGCCTCGCGTTGTTTACGTCTTGCCATATCAGATAATCTTTCTATTGCTTATATTACTTGGCAGGCAATGTGCCGAATACTACATTGGACAGACCGGCGGCTGCAGCGCAGCGAATCACCGTCGCAGAGCGCTCCCACGGAGCATTCTGGTCACCGCGGATGTAAAGTCGAATCATAGCGGGATCCAGATTCTTGGCCTTCCACATCTCAATCTGCTTGGTGATGAAGTCGGTCAGATCCTGGGTCTGCTGAGCCTGGTAGCCGATGGTCTTGGCGCCGTCAGACACACTCCACACGATGCCGGGTGCATAGCTCTCGCCGAACTTCTTGGCGATGCGCTCGTCCATCTTCTCCACGTCCGGGAAAACATTGACCACCACGCAGCCTTTTGCTTCCTTCATTTCGGAGCAGGTCACGGCATTGGGCATCTTGACGCAGGGATCCTTGGCCACCGTAATCTGGGAGGCATTCACCACGAAGAAGATAATCAGCAGGAAGCAGGCATCCATCATGGAGGACATGTTAAGCTCTGCCTTCGTCTCGTCTTCAGCGCGTGCTTTTTTCTTTGCCATATCACTAAAGGGGGTTCATGAGTTACACCGGCCCCGAGCTTACTCGCGGGCGTCAGGGCCGGCCCGAACTTCGGGAGGATCAGGCTTCCTCCTCTTCTTCTTCCTCCTCGTACTCCTCTTCGTCGGCCTCTTCCGCATCATCACCACCGAAGCCCTCGGGGATGCGGGCAAGCATGGCCTCACCGTTCAGAGTATTGATGGCGGCGTTCATCATGTCCTCCACGGCGTTGATGCACTCAGCCTCGCGAGCCTTGGCAAGCTTGTTCTGGAAGTAGAACACCGGAAGACCGATAAGGGAAATAATCAGACCCCAGAAAGTAGTAAGAAGTGCCACGGAGATAGAACCTGCCAGCGTGGTCGGGTCAGCCTGGCCGGTTTCAGCCAGCACGGCGAAGGCTTCCACCATACCCTGAATGGTACCGAACAGACCGATGGTCGGAGCTGTGGAACCGCAGAGAGCTACCAGATCCACAAAGCGCATCAGCGCGGGGCGCTCGTTAGCGGTGAAGTCTGCCACAGCGTCGGACACTGCATCCTTGCCCAGGTCTTCGGGGCGGTTAGCATCCACATTCGGCAGAGCATAGGCAACCAGGCGGCCCAGGTAGGTCGGGCTCTCGGTAGCCAGCTTGATGGCGGACTGCACGCGGCACTCGCTCATGAGGGCAACGAGCTCATCACGAAGAGCGGCGGGGGCGAAATTCTTCTTGTTCAGCTGCATAGCGCAATAAACCACCAGCATGATGGTGATGAAGAACAGAATCACAAGCGGAATCATGGTCCAACCACCGTCAATCACCCACTTCTGGAGCATGTTGGTCTGCTTCGCGGCAGCCTCAGCTTCTTCCTGAGCGAACACCATACCGGGGAGAGTAATCATTGCAGCTGTCAGCAGGGACAGAGCACGAACACTGAAACGAGTAATCATGGATTTCATAAGTTTGGTAATGCAGAATTGACCCCTCTATTTAAGCACATTCTCCCCAGTTGGCAAGAAAGAATTGCAAATTCCCGAATTTTTCCTGCAAAAAACAGTTTTTTTTCACGTAGGTCTCAGGGTTCTATTCCGGCAGCTGCGCGAATTTTCGGTGCGAGGGCAGTATTTTCCTGCACGCCGGTGAAGCGCGCAGCTCCCGGTCCGGCGGCATATACCGGCACGGCCACGCCGCTGTGGTCAAAAGTGGTGAACCTGCCCTGCACTTCTCCCTTTTCCTTATTGCCGCCCGGCAGGGCCAGCCCGCCGGTCTGGTGGTCGGCCGTCACTACCAGCAGGGTATCAGGGTGCGTCTGCATCCACTCCAGCACCACACCAACCGCACGATCAAAATCCAGTGTCTCGCGCACGGTCTCCGGCAGGTCATTCGCATGGGCAGAGGTATCGATACGGGAACCCTCTACCATCAGAAAAAAGCCGTCCGAGTCTTTTTCCAGCGTCTGCAGGGCCATTTTCACCCGCTCCGGCAGCCAGTCACCACGCTCGGATGCAGGCGGGCAGTGTTTCTCCGCCGCCAGTTCGAAAAGCTGCGTGCTCTTCTTCAGGCTCTCTTTCTGTTCTTTTGTAAAATCCCCTGCCCCGCCGCCGATGAGCACATCGAATCCGGCGCCAACCAGCGCCTCCGCTATGGCAGCGGTGTCATAACGGCTCTTGTTATGCGCATAAAACGCTGCCGGTGTGGCATCCGTTATTGTTTTAGTCACCACCAGACCGGTAGCCTTGCCGGCGCGGCGCATCTGCACAGCCAGGGAATCGCGCGGATTTCCCGCAGCATCCAGGCCCAGTTGTCTGTTGATGGCCTTGCACCCGCAGGCAATGGCGGTGCCGCCGGCTGCGGAATCAGTGATAGCATGAGAAGCCGAGGTCGTGATGGAGAACCCGGTCACCGGCAGGTTGGTGATATTCAATGCTCCCTTGTTCGTGAGCCATGCAGCCCACACATGCTCCGAGCCCATACCATCACCAATCATGAGCACCACATTCCTGACTTTCGATACCGATGACGGGCACACGACCGGTGTCACGGGCTCGTGCGTGCGCTCGCGCGCGTATAGATCAGAGCAGCACGTTGCGCACCAGGGCAGGAGTAGAGCCGTAAGGAACAAATATCTTTTCATCAATGCAGCTTAACACAACTCCTGCCCCATTGCAAGCACACAAAAAAAGAAGACCGCCGGGGATCCTTCCTCGGCGGCCCTGAGAAAAAATGGTTATCGGGATCGCTTTACTTGCCCTTGGTGCCAAGCACTTTTACAGGGGAAGTGGGCTGCTCGGCAATGGTGCCGGGCTGCACAGGCTGCTCCTCAGGCACAAGGTCTTTGGGCATGGCGCGAAGCTTGGGGGCAGGCTGGGTCTGGCAGCAGCAGGAGCTGAACGCAACGGCGCAGGCAACGGAAGCGATGAGAGTGGCAAATTTCATATATCTGGATATGGTTAGATGATTCCAGTGCGTATTCAATCAAATTCACGGCAGTTAGTCAACTAAAATTTCACAAATACAGGACTTTTTAGCACAATCCGGGTGCGGCTCACGATTAAACGCTTGAAAAAAAGAGGACAGCCTGTTATAAAAATGCCGGTAAGTATGGCGAGACGCAACAAAGGACGGTTATTCTCAACGCACAGCCGGGGCGCGATGAATGCGCGCCTGCGCCGCATTGTCTTCGTTTCTGCTATTGTCATTGCTTCCCTTATCATTCTGCTGGTGGTGGGCTATTCCCAGCTCATGTCCTACCTGCAAGGGAACGACTTCCGCCAGAAGATGGCTGATGCGATGCGCAGCTCCACCGGAGCCGCCAGGGTGGATATCGCCAGCAATCTTACCATCAATGGCAACCGCATTTCCACTGAGGGAGCCAGCATATCACAGCTGAAAAGCATACGCGAGGCCCAGGTCTCCCGCATCAGTGTGGAAATAGACCGGGCTGCCCTTCTCAGCCGCAGACTGCACATCCATAAACTGACGATGGAGGAAGCCTCCCTCGTCCTTCAGACCGGCACTACAGCCACGAAGTCAGAGCCCGGAAAGAAAACAAAACCGCACCGGAAGCACCGTAGAAAGCCCACTACTGCAGCTGCTGCAAAAAAGGAGAGTTCTCCCCTGAAGCTTCAGGAATTCAATCTGGAGCAGCTGGAATGCCGCGATGCTGATCTGCACCTGACACACAACAGCAGCACCTACCAACTGCTCGGGGCCGATATCACCGCTTCCCCGGCTCCCCGAATCGGCACCAATGCCTGGCAGATGACCGCCGAGAACGCACGTCTGCACACGCCCTTTTCTTTTCTACGCGACAGTAGCGTCAAATCTGCCACCGCCGTCTACCACAACAACAAGGTGGACATGACCGAATGCCGCATCATGCTCACCCCGGGTGAAATGCGGGTCAAGGCCCACTACGATATGAAGCCCGGCAACTGGTCTGCCGATTTGCAGGTGAACAAGGGCGATTTGCACCGCATCCTGAACGAGGATTGGAAAAAGCGCATCACCGGTGAATTGTATGGCCGCCTGATGCTGACCGGCGAGAAAGGAGGCGTGGCCACCGGCAGTGGTTCATTCTCTGTGCAGAACGGTGTGCTGGAGGGGCTTCCATTCCTCTCCCAGTTGCCGGTGGGCAATACCTACCCCTACCGCAGCATCGATATCGAGAAAGCAGACTGCCAGATTCACTTCCCATACAATGGCGACACGGTCAAAGACGCCTGGCTGTTTGATCAAATCAACATCCGCTCCCGTGATGGCTCATTCCTTGTATACGGGCATGTACTCATCGGGTCCGACCGCAGCCTGGGCGGCACACTCACCATCGGTGTGCCGAAAGGGATTGCCGCGGCGCTCCCGCTCGTGCCGGAAGAGCTCACCGGCAAACTATTCACAGCCAAGGGAACCGATAATGCCTACCTCTGGGTGAATATGAATCTGAGCGGGACTCTGGACAAACCGCAGGAGGATCTCAGCATCCGCATCGCCACGCTGGCGGGTCAGAACCTCTCCAGATTCCTGAAAGAAATCCCGAAGGGCTCAGCTGCAGAGCTGCTCAATACCCTGCTGCAACAAAAACCGGCCGGGCAGCCAGATTCCCCCCGGAACGAAGCCCCCGGCCCACCATCCGGCAACATCATCAACGATGCCGCCAACGCCGCAGGTTCCCTCCTCAATTCCCTTTTCTGATATGAGCCAGCAATATCCGTCCCAGTATATCGACTGCACCTGCACCATCAAGGAGCGCTTTGCCCCCACGGCTTTCCACGCCACCCTGCCCAACGGCAAGGCCACCGTTGCCTTTGTGCAGCGCAAGGAGGCCCACCTGCTCGAGCTTATCAAGCCCGGGGATAAGGTAAACGTGACCATCTGCCCGGCGGATTTTGAGCGAGCCCGCATCCGCAGCATGGCCTGAATACCCGGTATCACTACACCGCATGAACAGAAAGCCGGAAGTTCTTGCCCCCGCGGGTAATTGGGATTGCGTCCGCGCAGCCGTGGCCAACAGCGCGGATGCCGTCTACTTCGGGCTGGATCAGTTCAACGCCCGCATGAGGGCGGATAATTTCACCCGCGAGGACCTGGGCGCCCTCATGCCTTTTCTGCACAAGCACGGCGTGCGTGGCTATGTGACCATGAACGTGCTGATTTTCCCGGCAGAGTTCCCCCAGGCCTTTGAATACCTGAGCGCCCTGGATGCCGCCGGGGTGGATGGAGTCATCGTGCAGGACATGGGGCTGGCTGACCTCATCTCCCGCCAGCGCAAGGCCGGCAAGTGGAAGATTGAGCTCCACATCTCCACCCAGATGACCGTGAGCAGCCCGGAGGCCGTGCGCCTGGTGGATGAACTCTTTGACCCGCAGCAGATTGTGCTCTCCCGCGAACTTTCCCTCCGCGAGATTGAAGCCTGCGCCAAGGCCACCACCAAGCCCATTGAGGTTTTCTGCCACGGAGCCCTCTGCGTGGCCTACTCCGGCCAGTGCCTCACCAGCGAGACCCTGGGCCAGCGCAGCGCCAACCGCGGCGAATGCGCCCAGGCCTGCCGCATGCCCTACAAGCTGGAGGTCGATGGCCGCCTGCGCGACCTGGGCGAGCGCCGCTACATCTTTTCCCCGCAGGATTTGTGCGCGCTCGACCGCGTGCCGCAGATGATTGCCGCCGGGGTCCACAGTTTCAAGATTGAGGGCCGCCTGAAGAGCCCGGAATACGTGGCCGCCACCACCCGCGCCTACCGCCGCGCGGTGGATGCCGCGCTGGCCGGCGTGCCCCTCAAAGCAGAAAAGCGCAGCCGCGACCTCTACGCCATGCAGATGGCCTTCTCCCGCGGCTTTTCCACCGGCTGGCTGGATGGCACCGACCACCCCCTGCTCACCCATGGCCGCTTCGGCAAGAAACGCGGTGCCCTGGCAGGCCGAATCGTCCGCAGCGGCGAGGGCTGGGTAGAGCTCGATGCCCTGCCCGCCATGCCTATCTCCCCGGGGGACGGCTTTGTCATCGATGCCGGCCAGGACCGCAACGAGGAACAAGGGGGGCGCATCTGGCGCGTGCAGGGCACCCGCCTCTTCTTCCACGGCAAAGGCAGCCGCATCGACTGGCGATTCGTGCGACCCGGCCAGCTCCTCTGGAAAACCGCCGACCCCGCCCTGGATAAATACCTGCACGGCACCTGGTGCAACTTCGAACGCCACGCCACCGCCACCCCGGGCCAGGCGCTCTGCATCCATTTCGAAGGCAGGCTCGGCAGCCAGCTCACCGCCACCTGCCGCGGTATCACCGTGGGCAGCGGCCAACCCCTGGAGCCAGCCGAGAAACGCCCCCTCACCCGCGAGACCATCGAGGCCCAATTCTCCCGTTTAGGCGGCACTGGATACTCCCTGAACACGTGTACTTACACCTTGGAAGAAGATCTCATGCTTCCCGTCTCGCTGCTCAACAAGATGCGGCGCGAGCTCATCGAAAAACTTTCGCAGAGCACTGATGCTCAGCCCCCCGAAGAAAAGTGGCCAGGCTGGAACCACCCCTTCCCTGCCCTGTCGCCCGCCAAAGGATACAAGCTTTTCGTGCTCTGCCGCGAGCCCGGTCAGGCCTTTGCAGCGGCCGCCGCCGGCATTCGCCGCGTGTACCTCGATTTCAAGAATATCCGGCAATATGAAGAGGTGACTAAAATGCTACGAGAGCAACACCCGGGCACCAAGGTCTGGATTGCGACCATGCGCATCATGAAACCGCACGAAGCCGGTTACTTTAAATACATTACAGCCGCGCAGCCGGATGGCGTGCTGGTGCGCAACCTGGGTGCAGCCCTCTGGTTCCGCAACAAGGGCATCCCCATGGTGGGCGATTTCTCACTAAACACCGCAAACCCGGAGAGCGTGGGGGTCTGGAAAGAGTTCGGCATGCGCCAGCTCACGGTATCGTATGATTTGAACGCCGCTCAGCTGGCCGATCTGCTGGCCGGGGGCTGCGGCCCTGAGCTGGAGCTGACCCTGCACCAGCACATTCCCATGTTCCACACCGAGCACTGCGTGTTCTGCACCTTCCTGAGCCAGGGCCACAGCTTCAAGGACTGCGGCCAGCCCTGCGACCACCACAAAGTGCGCATCATGGACCGCACCCACGCCATGCACTACCTGCGCAGCGACGAAGGCTGCCGCAACACCATGTTCAACGGCCAGGCCCAATCCGCCGCCCGCTATGTGGACGGCATGCGCCGCTGCGGCCTGAACCGCTTCCGCATCGAGCTGCTCGATGAATCCGCCGAAAAAACCACCGAGCTCATCGAAAGCTACCGCTCCCTGCTCCAGGGCCGCCTCAAGCCCGACTCCCTCATGCAGCAGCTCAACCTCCTCGACCGCATCGGCGTGACCGATATGAAGTGACGGCCCCGTTTGCCCAGTTGCCTGCAGGGCCGCTCTTCAGCTCCGATAGCTGCAAATTCCGATTTATTTAGCGCCGGCCGGCTTTTTCTTGAGCGGCACGGCGTGGAAGGGCTGGGGCGGGGTGCCGGTGAAGCGGGGGCTCATGGAGGCGATGCTGTCCC
The DNA here is from genome assembly GCA_937916135.1 of uncultured Verrucomicrobiales bacterium. Taxonomy (GTDB): domain Bacteria; phylum Verrucomicrobiota; class Verrucomicrobiia; order Verrucomicrobiales; family Akkermansiaceae; genus Akkermansia. The sequence continues at coordinate 1,970 of CALFTQ010000067.1, read as the reverse complement.
TGGTGATTTCAAAGGTGAATTCTCCGCCTCTGGCGGTATCGCTGGCATCCAGAATATGGTCGAACACGCAGACGGGGTGGTTGCCCGGGGTTTCCGGCATCACAAAGAGACCGATGGCCATGGCAGGATGAGCCAGCTTCTCATGGGTGGTGATGGTGTAGCTGATGGTGTTCTTGCCGCGGCGGAGGCCACCGGAGATGACATCGGCCCGGCGCTCATCCGAAAACTCGTGTAGCGAGATACCGTTAATCTTCATCTCAATGCTGCGGCCGGGAGCATCCACAAATACCTTACCAATGAGCTGGGGGCGCCCGCAGGCAGCAGGCACCGCCGGAGACTCGGCATAGGGGTGGAAGCCATCCTGCTCTTTCAGCACGCTGAGGTCGCCCTTGTGCAGGCGCTCCTTCACCCTGGGCAGGCGGGAGAGATTGAACAGGCGGCTCTGATCAAACTTCCACTTGCCATCCTCCAGCACAAAGAGAAGAACAAAGGCATTCTCGCTGGCTTTGGAATCCCCCAGCTGCACGTTACCCACATAGGTGGCGGCCAGGCTCTTCTTGTTGCCGCTGGCCAGGGTGCCGATATACTGAAACTTTTCCAGGCTGGGTGGTTCCGGCTGGTTGCGGAAGAAATCATGCGGGAACTCCCCCTTCTGCGAAACGATGAGGTTGCGCACCTTCATCTGGCGGGATTTGGAGGTGGCGCCGCGCCAGGCGGTTTCATCCGCCCGCATCATGCCGATGCGCCAGGTGCTGTACACGCTCTCCACGATACCACGCGCCACTTTCTGGTCGGGCATGCTGAAGCCGGTCTGCGGAGCTGCGCTCAGCGGAGCCAGCGCAGCCAACAGGAGAAAACACATCAGGAAAATCGCTCTCATAACTGTTTAGAACCTACAACAGGCTTGCTTTTCTGGCAAGAAAATAGCATACTGAGTGGCGCATTATGACGTCCTTTTCACGCAGCACCCGCACCGAGGGGGAGGCCAGGTACCGCCGCATGCTGGACCAGGCACCCTCTTTCATCTGGAAGCGCTTTGCCGATGGCGTGTCGCTGCGTGTGCATATGTTTGCGCCTAAGGGACACAAGCCAGAGGCCTTTGCCCCGGCGGTCATGTTCTTTTTCGGCGGCATGTGGGCCCTGGAATACAACACGGAGTTCGTTTCCTGGGCGATGCACCTGGCCCACCGCGGCATTGTGTGCCTGCTGCCGGAGTTCCGCACCCGCGCCCGCTACGGCGTGAAGGCAGACGATATCATCGGCGACGGGCTGGATGCATGGAAATGGCTGCACAACAATGCTGCAGAGCTGGGAATCGACGTGGCCCGCATCACCCTGGCCGGGGCAGATGCCGGCGGGCTCATGGCCCTGAACTGCGCCATGCAGCCCATGGTGCATGAAAAGAAGTGGTGGCAGTTCAACAAAGAGGACGTGCTGCCCCTGCAACCGGCCTGCGTGGCCATCTTCCGCGGAGTGGTGGATACCGATGCCCCGGAAGCCCGCCAGCTGAACATCCCCGCAGAGGTGCCGGCGCCGGACAGCGTGAACCCCTGCTCCCTGCTCCGCCGCAAGCTGCCCCCGCTGTTCTGCGCGCACGGCATGCTGGACCCCCTGCTGGATTTTGAGATGCGCCAGTGGTTCTGCGATGAATGGGAACGCCTGGGCAACAAGGTGGAGCTCATCCTCTCCCCCACGGCAGACCACACCATCACGCAGTTCGATGTGAGCCCGGCCACCTTTGAGCAGTTGCTGCTCGGGTGGGAGGATTTCATGGTGCGAGAAGCCATCTGGCCCGAACCCGAAGTGGAGACCGATGCGCTGATGGTCTGAACCGGAGCAATTGACATTAAGTACAATTTGGGGACTTCTAAAAACTCGCCAAATTAGAATTTGGTGAGCCGTAGGCGAGCGTAAATCAAAGCCCGTGAAACGGGCGACATACCCATAGCGAGGCGGTGGAGCACTCCACG
>CALFTQ010000066.1 GCA_937916135.1 uncultured Verrucomicrobiales bacterium | reverse complement strand
GCAAAGCGTGTATGTAAATACGCCCATTCGGGCGTATGAAAGCGCAGCTGGCGCTACGCATGAAATACCGCCTGAAGGCGGTACGAAAGCGGCACTACGTGCCGCATGGCTCTGGCGCACGCGCCAGAGCTAAATTCCAATTTATCGCGCACTTCACCATACCATCAAATCCCCCGCTAGCCTTGCAGCTGCGGGGGATTCTCACAACGTCTATGCGCGCTCTTTACTGGGCCTGCTGAGCAGCTTTGCGCTGCTGCAGCCAGTTCTGAATCGCCTGGCCAGTCTGAGTTTTGGGCTGGTAGGGCTGGGTGGCGGCAGCCGGCGTAGTCGTGGCGCTCGGCAGGGTCTGGGCGGTGGTGCCGGTGCTGGTGGCACCATTCAGCAGATTCTGCAGCTTGGAGGTCAGGCTGCTGCTCACAGATTCCTTGAGGCAATCGCGGTAGAGCTTGCCGCCCTGCCAGTGGTTGAATGTGAAGCGGGCGCTTTCAGGCAGGCAGTTCTCGCTCTTGAGCACGCGGTAACGGGTATAACCACGGGTGAAGTAGTCGTACTCGGCATCGCAGCCGTAGTACTTCATATCGGTGAGCTCACTGCTGTCCATGGCGGTGGCCAGCGTGGGGGTGAGCAGTTCCTTGCGGGTCACCGTCTTCACGGCGCAGGAGCTGAGCCCCAGCGCCAGCAGCATGATGGCAGGTATCAGTTTCTTCATAAAGGGATTAAATCAGGGTGTAAAGAACATAGGCCCAGTGAGCCACGATAGCGGCACAAAGGCCGCCGATGGTGTGCGCCCAGATGGCCTTGGAAGTGAGGTGACGGTAGCCCAGAGTATCGAGCATGGCGGTGTGGGTGCTCAGGTAGCCGCTCCAGCACATGCCGATGGCGGTGAACACGGCGATGGCATTGCCATCCACCCAGCCAGCCTGAATGAAGTTGGGCACCAGGCCCAGAGCCGCGCCCACGGCACCCAGTGCCGTAATCGGGAAGGCGATAAGGTGCGGGTCCTGGAAGCCGAAAAGCCATTCGAACACGATACCACACTTGGCACCAATCCAGGGCAGCAGCTCCACACCCTCGTATGCCGCACCTGTGAAGTTGCCACCGGCGGCGGGGCCGAAGGTGAGCAGCATCACCAGCGTAGAAATAATCAACACACCGGGAATGATGGCGATACCCACATCCACACCGGTGCGACCACCATCCAGCAGGGAATCCAGAATACGCTGGAAAAGCGGCTTGGTGTATTCCTCCACCTTGGCCTCTGCCAGCTCGGCAGGTTCGCAGGCGTCCTCAATGGCAAACTCCGGCAGCTTCTTCAGGATGAAACGCTGCATGAGGCGCGTGGAAACGATGCAGCCGCAGACCGCCCCGAACAGCCCGATGAAGGGAGCCGCATAGAAGCCCTGCCCCACCATGAACACAATAACCAGCAGGCCCATACCGAAAGCAGTGCCGAAGTTCGTGAGGGAGATGAACTGGTACTTCTTGAAGTAGGAGCTGAAGCGCTTATCCTGCGCCAGGGCAATGATGGCAGGATTGTCCGACAGGAAGGTGAGCACAGCACCCAGCGAAGCCACACCGGGCAGGTTGAACAGCGGCTTCATGAGCGGGCGCAGCAGCTTCTCCAGCAGGCTCACCACGCCGAACTCCACAAACAGACGGCCGAGGGCACCGGTAATCACGCAGATGGCCATGAGGTAGAACACCGTGTTAAGCAGCAGGTCGTGCGCCGTGCGCATGATGGTGTTCAGCATCTGCGGCGTTCCCATCTGCGATGCAATGTAGGCAAAAATGCCGAATACTACCACCAGGCAGATGATGCCCTGCGGAATGAAGCTGTTGATTTTTCTGAGCGTTTCTTTCATAATGATATAAGCCCCGGTTTATTGCGCCGGGGCTTATATCATATCTAACCGTTCTGCGCAAGCGTAATCGCCGCCAGTTACGTCTTACAGTCAAAAAGGCATAACAAATCAGGACTGAAAATCACTCTCAATTCCATCTACCATCATACAGTCCCGCTGAATAATCAGAACACCTTCTCCCTATACACTATCGAATTTATTTTACCAAGCGTCACTAATCTCATTTGCCATTCTGACAAGGAACTTTTTCCCACGTTGGCAAATGCATATTCACATCTGACTGCTGGAGCCAAAACTCAGGAGCCCAGACTTTTTTATCATGGGCATCACCCAGGAATGCGGCCCACCAGCTGAAAGTGCTATTGGATATGATGAAATGCCGACACGCCCGCATCAGACGTAGCTCTTCATAATCAGGATTATCCAAATCCACGTATGTTATGTCTGCATCAAACATGTAATTATTCTTTATCCACTCAATATCATTATGTCCTGTGGAGAAAACAAAGAAGCGAGGACCCTCCAACGTGGTCTTGGCCCGCTTGATTGCTTCTGTATAATACGCGTAATTGCAAACTTGCAGCTGGCGAAAGCGTTCCTCGAGGTAATCGCCCCTTCGGACATGCAGACACACTGCGTTTGAACTCCGGATTTCTTCGAGCATTTTTTTATTTTGTTCTGAAGGCGGAGTAATGATTTCAAACTGCTGCTTTAAAATACTCTCAATATTGCTTACCGTTTGGACATTTTGAAAATACCCATATATATATTTGCGTTTTTTCTCACTGGGAACGGGAGGAACATATTCATAGATACCGCAAGTGTGATAAAAACCGCGTTTTACGCGTCTCTGTTGATGCCTGGCGTCATCGCGAAATCTCTTCTTGATTTTATCAATCACGTTTTTAACACCAAACAAATAAGGCAACCTTGCCAAGAAGGCAAAAAAACGGACATGTGCACCACCTCCCTTCATCATCACCACTGAATCCATCAACTTAAGATGGCACAAAGAGTTACTTCTCTTATCTCTTCTGTAGTGCAAAAACGCAGGGTTGATGCAAATCGTTTCAGCCGGATTTTGCTGTTGGACCTGCACCGCAAATGCGTACTCAAACATCTGATTTCCCATTCCACCTGCCAGAATAACCTGTATCATACAAAAGCCTTACTAATTACGCGTTGGAATAATATTTTTGAAAAAATGACGTTATAACTTTAAAACGAAGCCGTATAATGCATTTATTTATAGTAAATAAATGCACCAACAAATATGCCAGACGCATTGTGCAACCACAGGCTCAGTTTAACAGAATTCTTTCGATTTGCAAGTTTTTTCTCCCCTTGTATTCAATTCGCAGGGAAATTTGCCTCACCCGCACCCCTGGCCTATACTTACCTGTTCAAACATCGCTCTTATGGCGCTTTCGGTTTTTCAAAGTCTGCATTCCACAGAGAGCGAGTGCCGTGCCGCAAAAACGAGCTGTTACAACGCGTAAGCGATCGATAAATTGATGTTTGTCGTTGTCGGGGCACGGGACTTCAGTCCCGAAATAACGGTGCTTCCAATCGGGACTGAAGTCCCGTGCTCCGACAGAGTTCCCCCACAAATTCCAATTTATCGAGCTCAGTACTCAACCTTTGGGACACTTATGCGGCCATACGGGCGCGCGGGAAAGGAGAGTCAGGCGCTGCAGTCCAAATCAAGCCTGCGGCTGGTCTGAATTGCGGGCTTGCGCCCGCAATGTTACAGCTCGTAATAGGTATACCCGCTCAGGCCGTTACGATAGGCTTCCAGCGCATCGCGGCGCTGGCGCGGGGTGATGAGGCCGTTTTCCACGCCGCGCTCCGCGAGGGCGCGGAACTTCGCCACCAGGTCCTTGGCATCGTATTTCACATAGGAGAGCACATCGGCCACGCTGTCGCCTTCTTCCTCGTGGGTGAAGACGGGGCGGCCATTCTCCAGATGCACGCTCACCACATTCGTATCGCCCAGCAGGTTGTGCAGGTCACCCAGCGTCTCCTGGTAGGCACCGACCATGAAGATGGCCACGTAGTAGTTCTCCTTGGGGTCCACCTCGTGCAGCGGCAGGGACTTGGCTACGTCCTCGCGGTCGATGAAGTGATCCACCTTGCCATCGCAGTCGCAGGTGATATCGACCAGCACGGTGCGCTGGGTGGGGCGCTCGTCCAGGCGCTGGATGGGCATGACCGGGAAGAGCTGGTCGATGGCCCAGGAATCCGGCAGGCTCTGGAACACGGAGAAGTTCGAGTAGTAGTAGTCCACCATGTTGTCGGACACTTCCTTCAAATCCTCGGGGATTTCGCTCATCTCGCCGATGCGGCGGGAGATGAGGCCCATGATGTGCCAGTAGATGGCCTCGCCCACGCCGCGCTCGCGCAGGGTGGCATTGCCGTGGTAGAACATGGCGCGCAGCTGGTCGCGGTAGTAGATGGCGTCGTTGTAGCACTCCTGGATATTCTTGCGGGTAAGCATGCGGTGCGTCTCATCCAGCGCGAGCAGGATATCATTCGCATTCTCCGGCAGGGCGGGCGGCTGCGCCTCGCTGCCGGGGGCACTGGTCACATCCAGCACATTGAACACCAGCACCGCGTGGTAGGCAGACACCGCGCGGCCGGATTCCGTCACCAGCGTGGGATGCTCCACCCCGTGCTTGCTGCACAGGTCGCCCACCACTTCCACGATGTCGCGGGCGTACTCCTCAATGGAGTAGTTACAGGATGAATGGAAATTCGTCTTGGAGCCATCGTAGTCCACGGCCAGACCACCGCCCATATCGAGCGTGCCCATGGGGGCACCCTCCTTCACGAGGTCGATGTAGATGCGGCAGGCCTCGGTCAGGCCGCCACGAATCACGGTCACGTTGGAAATCTGGCTACCCTGGTGGTAGTGCAGCGCCTTCAGGCAATGCAGCTTGCCCGCGGCTTTCAGCGTGTCCACCACCTCAATGACCTGGGCGGCATTCAGCCCGAACACCGACTTATCGCCGGCAGATTCGCTCCAGTGGCCGGAGCCCTTGGACGCCAGGCGCACGCGCACACCCAGGTTCGGCTCTACGCCCAGAGCCTCCGCACGGCGCAGAATGGCCGGCAACTCGTTGGGCATCTCCAGAATCAGGCAGATTTTCATCCCCATGCGCATGCCCATGAGCGCGAGGTCGATGAACTCATCATCCTTGTACCCATTGCACATGAGGAAGGACTCCGCATCACGCATATAGGCCATGGCGGCGATGAGCTCGGGCTTGGAGCCGGCTTCCAGCCCGTAGTGGTATTTCTGGCCGTGGGCCACCACTTCCTCCACCACCATGCGCTGCTGGTTCACCTTGATGGGGTACACCCCGCGGTACTTGCCCGTGTACCCGGCAGCCTTGATAGCCTTGGAAAAACTCTTGTTCAGCTCATCGATGCGGGCATGCAGCAAGTCGCGGAAACGCAGCAGCACCGGCACATTCGTGCCGCGCTCTTCCAGCCCCTTCATGATATCCGGCAGGCTCACCTCCTTCGTGCTGCCGTCCGTATCCACCAGGTGCACATTCACCTCGCCCGCGCGCGATACACTGAAGTAATCATTACTCCAGTTATCGACCCCGTACAGTTCGGCAGAATCGGCGGCTGTCCAGTTGCGGACCTTGCGTTTGATGGATTTTTTGCGAGCGGGCATAGTGCTGATGTGCTTGAACGTGTTCGCGCGTTATATACTACCCCGCCCCGCTTGTCAATCCGTATCTTCTCTGCGGGCACACATTAACCCCTCATTTTCTTCCCGTTTTGGTGCCCGAATTCAAAAAAAATTGCCAAAATGTGAAATTTGCATTGCCAAGAACCAAAAAATCGTGTAGACTGTCGCACCCACCCGAGCCGGGAGGCTCACTGAACATTTACAAATTACAAGAAGGAGACAAGATGAACATTCTCGACACTATCGGAAAAGAGCAGATGAAGGACGACGTGACGCCCTTCAACGTTGGCGACACCGTGAAGGTGCACTGCCGCGTGATTGAAGGTGGCAAGGAACGCGTGCAGATCTTCCAGGGCATCGTCATTGCCAAGCGTGGCGCCGGCATCAACGAGGCTTTCACCGTTCGTAAGATTGCCTACGGCGAAGGCGTGGAACGCTCCTTCCCCATCCACACCCCCAAGATTGCCAAGATTGAGGTTGTGACCCGCGGTAAGGTTCGTCGCGCCAAGCTCCACTACCTCCGCGACCGCGTGGGTAAGGAAGCCGTCACCGTGAAGACCATCCGCTAATCCCGGGTTCCTCACCAAGCATTTTCATGACTCAGGCCATTCCTCACGGAATGGCCTGGTTCTTTTTTATTGCTCCGGCAATTAAAGAATATTGCTTTGACGAAACGCCAAATTGATGTT
>CALFTQ010000065.1 GCA_937916135.1 uncultured Verrucomicrobiales bacterium | reverse complement strand
CTTCCAAAATGTTGCTGATGTTTCTATAGCTTACCAAATCTTTGGGACACGTGTGTATGTCTCGTTTCTTATTTATAACATTTTTCTTTTGACTTTTGTATATTGAGGTGGTAGACTTTCAAATGATGAGGTGATTTCCTATAAAAGTGGTGGTGTCCGTGCTGCCGGAATGGGAAAGTTCAGTCCCTGCGGCTCCTGCTGCGGCTCCGGCAGAGTAATTTTATCCGCACAATCATATTCACTAGCGGGTGCTCCGGCCTCCCGCATTCCCCTTTAAGAAAACAGTCTGTTGCTATGTATCACTATTCTTTTTTACCATTTATTTGCGCTCCGGTCGTGGCGGTAGGCTGCATTGTCTGCCCTGCTGCTCTGGCTTCCGATGGACTGGAAGCCAGTCTTAATGAGCTTGACGGCTTTCTCGCGGCCCGCTACTCTGCGGCTCCTCAGTGGCCTGCACTTTCTTCCTGTATCAACAACATGCGGAGCAGCGGCAACGCCAACTGGACTGACCGCAGCGGAAACAATCTGCTTGCCTTCTGCCTGATATCGTTGCCGGACTGCGATGCCGCGCTCGTGCATAAAATCCTGCTGACCGGGCTTGACCCCAATCAGGCAGAGCCAGCCACCGGCATGACCCCGCTTCACCGCGCTGCCCAAGCCGGTGATTACCGCATGGCGCTGCGCCTGCTGGCCTTCGGCGCGAAGGCTGATGCCAAAGACAAGAAGGGGCGCCGCCCGATAGAGCTGACGCGCCATCCCCAGTTGCGGGCGTTGCTGCGACGCGGTTTCCCTGTGGAACTGCAGAGCGATGAGGCTTTGGAAGCCTGGGAAAAAGCCTGCAGGGGAGATTCTGCTGCCATGTGGGAACTCTCCCGTTATTATAATGACGACACCGGCATTCACTCTGCCTACATCAGCAAGTGGGCGAAAACGGAGCAGGGCGCCGATGCTGATGAACTGGAGAAACTCGCCTGGGTGGAGCAGGCTGCTGCCAAGGGAGAGCCTGCCGCTCAGTATGACCTGGGACTGCGCCTGATGTTCGGCAGAAGCGTGCCGCAAAACGCGGCAAAGGGGTATGCGCTCATTCAAGCCGCTGCGAATCAGGGGCATGAGTCTGCCGTTGAGTTCCTGAAAGAGAATCCCAGCCCTGAATTGTAACCATGCTTGTCTACGTGAACGATACTTCTGTGCGTATCTTTGCCGGTGCCACCGCGCTGGATGCCCTGCGCCGCTACTGCGCGGACAAGAAAATTTCCGTGCCCCGGGTCGAGCTTTGCGATGCCTGGGGTAATGTCATTGCTCCTGATAGCCCCATGGCGGATGGCCGCCATATTTATACTTCACCTTCCTGCTGAATACAACAATGAAAAAGTCACATTTCCTTACACTTCTGGCACTGCTCGGTACCGCCTTTGCAGAGCAGGTAACCATTCTGGGTATCAATGATATGCATGCCAATATCGATGGCATGCCGCAGCTGGCCACCTGCGTGAAGCAGGAGCGCCTGGCCGACCCCGGCCTGCTGCTGCTGGCTGCCGGCGACAACCGCACCGGTAACCCATACGTCGATAACGGCAACCGCCCGGGCATTCCGATGGTCACGCTCATGAACCACATCGGTTTTGACCTCTCCACCTTCGGTAATCACGAGTTCGACTCCGGCCCCGCCGCCCTCCGCGACTATGTGAATGCCGCGGATTTCGAGTTCGTCTGCGCCAATATCTTCACGACCGATACGCAGGGCATCAACGTGAAGCCCTACAAGATTTTCGAGCGCAACGGCGTGCGCATCGGTGTGCTGGGCCTCGTTCAGATTGGCGATAATGGGTTGCCGGATGCCCACCCGGACAAGTGCCAGGGCCTGCGGTTTGCCTCCCCCTTTGATACCGCCGCCTGCTACAAGCACCTGCGCGCCCACTGCGATGTGCTCATCATCCTCACCCACCTGGGCTTTGAGGACGATATCAAGCTGGCCCGCATGTTCCCCGAGGCTGATGCTATCGTGGGCGGCCACAGCCATACCCGCGTGGAGAAGGGCCACATCGAGAACGGCGTGCTCATCACCCAGTCTGAAAACAAGCTCAAGTACCTGACCCGCCTCACCTTCGATGTGGAGGACGGCAAGGTGGTCAGCAAGAAATCGGAGTTGCTTCCTCTCACTGGCCTGGAGTCCGATGAAGCCACGGCCGAGCTTGTGGAGAAGACCAAGAGCCTGCCTTTCTTCAAGCGCCAGCTGACCACGGTCAAGCGCAATATCACCCGCCGCGAAGGCCTGGGCTGCATGATGGCCGATGCGCTCTGCGTGCGCGCCATCACGGATATTGCCATTGTGAACTACGGCGGCGTGCGCCTGGATGACTTCCCCGCCGGCCCGCTCACCGTGGCGGATGTGTACCGCATGGATCCCTTCGGCAATGCCATTATCCGCACCACCATGACCGGCAAGGAACTCATTGCCCTGCTGGAGAGCATACCCGGCAGCGACCACCACGGGGCGCCCTGCGTGTCCGGCATGACCTACAAGGCCATCAAGCCCGCAGCGGAGCTCAAACCGATGCGTATTACTGAGGCTAAACTGGCTGATGGTACGCCCATCGACCCCGCTGCCCGCTACACCGTGGCCTATAATTCCTATATTGCCTCCACCACATCCGCTCCGCCCGCCAATCCGGGTATTGCCATCGATAGTGATGGTGCCGAATGCCTTATCCGCTTCCTCGAAAAGAAAGAGGAGGTGGATTATGAGGGCGTTTCCCGCATCGAGGTACAAATCGAAAAATAATCTGCAAGTATGAAGCTGCTTCGTTCACTTCTTCCGTTGTTCTGCCTGGTCTCTGCCCCCGCCTCGTGGGCACTAGGACCGGCGGATATTTCCGGCCAGACTATCCGCATGGAGATGAGCGGGGCGCAGATTTCCCGCAGCCCCATGTACGGCATCCCGGCGGCACCCTGGTATACGCTGGGGGAAGTTTCTGATTTTGTGCTTTCCTTCCCGGATTCTGCTGAATTCGAGGCCGATGTGCAATACAGCGCCGACCTCAGCAATGAAGTAACAGTCAGCTATCATCCGAATACGAAGGAGAACCAGGCCTATGTGAAGGTGGAGTGTGCGGAGCTCAGTGTGCTGCTTACTCTGACCTACACCAGCGACACGGAGGGAACGGCTGCGATTGCCTGGCACGAGGCTGGCAACACCCGCCACCTGCGCAACATCTCCTTCACCGTGGCGGATGATGCCGAGGACGATGCCACCGTGGAATTCCCCGAGGAAATCATCGCTACCTCACCGGAGAATCAGCTGGATGATGGTCTGAGCTCCATTTTGCGGGAGATTGAAGGCACCCGCTATCGCAGTGCTTCGGAGCGCTTGTACCAGAAGCGACTTTCCTCCCTGCTGCCGATGGTGATGATGCTGGGCAACCCCAGCTTCACGACCCCGGATTACAAGGGAAACACCGCCTTACACTATGCCTGCTCACTGGGCCATGTGGCGCTGGTGCGCTGGCTGGTTGACCACGGGGCCAATCTGGAAGCCCGCACGGAAAAGGGTGCCAGTATTGATGCCTGCGTGGGCGGGGGCAAGAATGGCGAAGCCATCAAGGGCATTCTGCAGCAGGCCCGCCGCGAGCGCGATTACCCCCTCCGCGGGCCGCAGGCCAGTGAGGAGGAAGCCGCCCGGGCTGTGGCCTGGCTGGAAAAGGCCTTCCGCTGCGAGGATGTGAACTCCCCGCTTTACGAGCTCCCGTCCCCCGATGCTACCGCCCAGGAGCACGCGGAGACTCTCTTCCTGTATGTGCGCCAGAACCGGGAGATTCCCCCGCAAGTGGACGTGACGGAGCCGCTGGGTAATCTGCTCACTTGGCTGCGCGATGCCAATGTGCACCGCGGTATGTTCACCGAGGCCTTGCAGAAAGAGCTCTACCAGATTCGTTCCTACAATCTTCACCAGCTTCAGAAGGCTGGCAAGTCGCTGGCGCTGCTGCCGCATATGATTCTTACCCGTGAGAAAGAAGGCATGCCCTTCGATGGCGCCACCGCAGTTTACCGCGCGGCCTGCGAGGGCAACGTGGAGCTGGTTCGCTGGCTCATCGGCTATGGTGCCGACCGCAGCCTGCGGGATGCGGAGGGAAATGAGGTGTCTCTTCCCGGAGATATGCCGAATGCGGCAGAAATCGAGGAGGCCCTGCAAATGCATGATTAAAAAGATGCAGGAAGTCCTCTCCAGTATAGCCCTCCTGGCGCTTTCCAGCGCGGCGCTTGCCACCCCTGCAATACCCCCGGATTTGAACGGGTGCAAGATTCAGTTCAGTTATCCGGCATCGTGGAAGTTTACCCCGCTGCTTATTCATTTCGGGGAGGCGGAAGTCGGTAAGCCGAATACTTACGCAGTGCATGGTGAGGAGCGCAGTTGTGAGGTGATTTACCAGGCAGATGCGGCCGCGGGCATCGCGGAGCTGAGTGTGAGCGGTAAGCGCGATAAGGCCTCCATCAGAATGCGCTTTATCACTGAGGTGAGCGGTACCGCCTATATGAAGTGGAACGGGACCGATTACTATCATCTCAATTTCCGACTTGCGGACAATGCCTGCCGCCAGGATTACCTCTGCCGCATGGGCGACCCGGTGGGCGATGTGGTGCCCCCCACGCTGGCTGGTAAGGTGCTGGAGATTGATTTCAGCGGGGCCTTTGGCGGTGAAATCAATTCGGAGACTGGGAGATTGGACTACCGCGAGTGGAACTCCGCTCCGTGGGTGGTGAGGTTTCCCCCATCGGGGCAGGGTGGCAAGGCTGAGCTGCCCGGGGAGAAAACTACTGTGACGGTTGACTACGAACCCATGGGCTGCGGCGCGATGGTATCGCTGAAAGGCCAGGGCCTCACTGGCCAGATAACGCTGGATTTTGCTGATTCCGGTTCCGGGCTGGCCCGTGTGGAGTGGGAGAGAGACGGTGCTGACCGAGAGGTGTGTTCGGCTCGTTTTATCATCCGCCATGAAGACGGTGCGCTTCAGCAATTGATTTCTTCTCTGGAAGAAGCGGAATACAGGACTGCCGTGGAGCGCCTGTATCAGAAGCGTCTGCTGACGCTGCTGCCGCAGATAGTGCAGGGGGCTTCTGTTGATACCGTGCTGCCCGATGCCAATGGCACGACCGCTCTGCACAATGCATGTGGCCTCAGCCATGTGGAGATTGTGCGGTGGCTGGTGGAGCACGGCGCTGACCTCAATGCCAGAACCGCCAAAGGCGCCGGTGTGGATGACTGCATCGGCGGCCCGAATGCCAGAACCATACGCGCCATCCTTCACAAAGCCCGGAACTCCAGGTAAACCACGATGAAAACGACACTCGCAATCACAGCTTTTCTGGCATGTTCAGCCCCCCTCGTAAGAGCCGCTGTGCAGCCACCCACTTCTGCCGCAGGTAAGACCGTGGTGGTTCTGATGAATAATGTGGAAATGGCCACCTCGGAGCTTTACGGAGAACCCGATGCCAGGCACTGGTATGAGTTCCGGTTTGATGTGCCGCTGCTGTTGCGCTTCACCGCCGCCGGTGGCAACAGCTATACGGCACCCCACCCCGACAGCTCTGCGGAAACACCCTATCCTGATATCACGGTGAGCTACTGTGTTTCTACCGGGGGAAAGGGCTATGTCAGGCTTGAAAATAAGAATTTCCAGGCTCTGGTGGTGCTTTCCTTCAACGCGCCGACCGGCGGCCCTGCTTATATCTATTGGCATGAGGACGGAGAAACCCGCCATATGCGCAACGCCACGTTCATGCTGCGTGATGAGCGCTCCAATGACCCCGCTATTCAGCTGCCCTCTGCCCCGCTGCCCGATGGCGAACCGGAGGTGCTGGATGACGGCCTGAGCGCTATTCTGGCAGAAATAGAGTCACGCCCGTGGAATACCCCCTCTGAGCGCTTGTACTGCAAGCGCCTGCGTGTTATTCTGCCTGAGATTATGGCACAGCGTAATCCGGACTATACGACCCGCGAGCTCAAGGGCAATACTGCCTTGCACTACGCATGCTCGCTCAGTCATGTGGCGCTGGTGCAGTGGCTGGTGGACCATGGGGCAGATCTTGAGATTGTCAATGACAGGAATGTGACGGTGGATGACTGCATCACGGGCCCTCATGCGGCGACCATCCGCAGCATTCTGCGCAAAGCCCGCAGCAGAAAATGAAGTTTTGATATTATTATTGCTCCGGCAATTAAAGAATATTGCTTTGACGAAACGCCAAATTGATGTT
>CALFTQ010000064.1 GCA_937916135.1 uncultured Verrucomicrobiales bacterium | reverse complement strand
ACTGCCCGACAAACATCAATTTGGCGTTTCGTCAAAGCAATATTCTTTAATTGCCGGAGCAATAATTCTCCGATTGTCACCGGCACACGACCGAATTGTCAAGGAGCCCCCGGCTACAGAGGACTCGATCAGCTCGCGGGTTCCAAAGTTGAGTACAAAGCCTGATAAATTGGAATTTGAAAAACACCGGCATTTGTGTTAGCATACCAACGCACACATGACCACCACTGCCATGACTGGACTTGTTCACTCAGTAGAATCCTGCGGCACGGTCGATGGACCGGGCATCCGTTTCATTGTGTTTCTGGCCGGTTGCAGCCTGCGATGCCAGTACTGCCACAACCCGGACACCTCGTTCAAACGCCGGGGCAAGGAGCGCAGTGTGGAAGATATGCTGGAAGAAATCAGCCGCTACTCTGCCTTCCTGAAGAATGCGGGCGGCGGCGTGACCATCAGCGGCGGAGACCCTCTCTTCCAGCCGGATTTCACCCGGGCCCTTCTCCGAGGCTGCAAGGAAATGGGGCTGCACACCTGCATCGATACCTCCGGCCACCTCGGTTGCAATGCAGATGACACCCTGCTGGCAGATACCGACCTGGTGCTGCTGGATATCAAGGTCTGGAACCCGGAGCAATACAGGATAGTGACCGGGCAGCCCCTGCAGCCCACACTGGATTTTGCGGAAAAGCTGGCCGCCCGCGGCATTCCCATGTGGCTGCGCTATGTGCTGGTGCCTGGGCTCACCGACCAGCTGGAGGATATCACCGCCCTGGCGCGTTACGCTGCCGGACTGGGCAATGTGCAGCGAGTGGATGTGCTCCCCTTCCACCAGATGGGCAAATTCAAATGGGGCGAACTGGGGCTCGATTACCCCCTCATGGATGTGGAGCCGCCGGAGCCGGAGCTCACCAATGCCGTGCGCGAAATCTTCCGCACCCACGGCTTTGCCGCCTGCACCCACTGATGCGACCTCACATCTCCAGCTGGTAGTCGACCACATCCAGCAGGCGCCCGAACTTCATCCCCACGCGGTTGAAGTGCGCCACCTGCCGGAAACCGAGCCGGGCGTGAAATGCCCGGCTCACTTTGTTTTCCCCGGTGATACAGGCTATGAGCGAACGGCACCCGGCCCGGCGGCAAGCGGCAACGAGTTGTTCCATGAGTCGGGTGCCTATGCCCTGGCCACAGCTCTGCGGATGCAGGTAGATAGTCACCTCCCAGGTGCCGGCATAGGCAGCGCGCTCTTTCCAGCGGTGGGCGTAAGCATAGCCCAGCAGCTTCCCTTCCGACTCCCACACCAGGTAAGGAAACTCTGCCGACGTCTGCTCAATGCGTGCTCGCATCTCCTCCTCACCGAGGGGTGCCACCTCAAAAGAGATGGTCGAATCAAGCACGTAGTAATTATAAATGGCGGCAATGGCAGCCGCATCCTCTACTCTGACGGAACGAATCATATCTTTCTCTCACTGAAAGCAGAAAAGCCCGAGGGGTTAACCTCGGGCTTTCTTATGGAGCATCCCCACGCGGATTCGAACCGCGGTTCTATGACTGAGAATCATATGTCCTAAC